>DHJO01000183.1:11429-13575 GCA_002404375.1 Gemmatimonadales bacterium UBA4718
ACATCGTCCGAAAGGAACGTCTCGCTGGCATCGGGGATTCGCATCGTGCAGGCGCTGCGTAGTCGTGGGTATAAAGTTACCGCTCTCGATCCCGCACGCGGCGTAATCAGCGAAGGCGAGGAGCGTGAGCTGAGCACCGGCAAGGTCGGCACGAAGCCCCCTTCTCTCGAATCGCTATCGAAATTCGCTGAAGGAACGTTTCTGCCGAATCTGACGTCGATGAAAGAGATCAAGGATACGGGTGTCGTCTTCCTCGGACTTCATGGCGGACAGGGTGAGGACGGCACAATCCAGGCGCTGCTGGATATGGCGCGCGTGAAGTACACGGGAAGTGGGCACCTTTCCAGCGCACTGGCGATGGACAAGGATCTGTCGAAAAAACTATTCCGCGCGGCGGACGTGAACACCGCCGACTGGCTCATGGCGCCGGCCACGATCGAGCAAGTAGAGGGCATGCTGGGACTGCCGGTGGTCGTAAAGCCTTCGAAGGAAGGATCCACGGTTGGCCTCTCGGTGGTAAAGAAGCGGCAAGAGCTGGCGCCCGCCATCAAGGAAGCGAGCAAGTACGACGATGAAGTCATGATCGAGCGATTTGTGCCGGGCCGAGAGCTGACCGTGGGCGTTCTCGGGAAAATCGCGCTACCGGTGGGGGAGATCATCCCGAAGCACGAGATCTACGACTATGAATGCAAGTACACCCCTGGCATGGCGACGGAAGAATTCCCGGCGAAGCTCTCGCGGGAAGCGACCGAGAGGGTCCAGCAGCAAGCACTGGCGGCGTTCAAGGCTCTCAAGCTGGGTGGGTGCGCGCGCATAGATTTCAGGCTGACGAGCGAAGGCGAGTTCTACTGTCTCGAGGCGAACACGTTGCCCGGAATGACCGAGCTCAGTCTGATACCACAGGGTGCGGCGGCGATGGGAATCACCTTTCCGGAGCTGTGCGAGCGAATAGTGAAGCTCGCTCTCGAGTAAGGTTCCTCAGGAACCCTTCGACGCCCGCTGTGTCTTAGGATGTAGTCCTTTGTAGCAGGTAAGTATGAGCGAGCTGTACGAGGTACCGGAGACTCCGCGCATGACGCGCGCTGTTCAGTGGCTGCTGGCATTGAACATCGGCGTCTATTTCCTGCAGCTCACGCTGTTTGGACCCACCGCCATCTACTCGGCGCTCGAGCTCGATCCGGCGCGGTTCCCGAGTGCGTGGTGGACGGTCCTGACGTACATGTTCGTGCACGCGTGGCTCGCCCACCTCGCGTTCAACATGCTGACGCTCTGGATGTTCGGTCCCAGGCTCGAGCAGGTGTGGGGCACCCGCAGCTTCGTCCAGTTCTATCTGTGGTGCGGGTTGGGCGGTGCGGTAGCGCATCTGATATTCGCGCAGCATTCCGCCGTAATCGGAGCGTCGGGTGCGATCAGCGGCCTTCTCGTCGCCTACGCACTGCGCTGGCCGGATGAAGAGGTCTTCGTCTTTGGCGTAATCCCGATGAAATCGCGCTGGCTGATCGCGGCAATGATCGGGATGAATATCATCTTCGCGCTGTCTCCCGGCTCCAGAATCGACTGGACGGCGCACGTTGGTGGAATGACGTTCGGCTGGATTTTCCTCAAGCTGTCCTCTCTGGGAGGACTCACTCGTGTGAAGGGGTGGGTTTCCGCGGCTCCCGAAGAATCGGAGGACATGCCGAGAGCGGTGCCGAGAAATCGATCACCACTGCGCGACCAGGAGCGCGGGGTAGATGAAGTGGTCGCCCGAAGCAACGCGGTCGTGCTGCGTGAGAGCAAACCTTTGCAGCACGTGCCGAAACAGGAGTCGCCCAAGGAATACGCGGCGAGGGTGAATCGAGTGCTGGACAAGATCTCGCAGCAAGGCATCGATAGCCTGAGCAGAGACGAGAGGCGATTGCTCGAGGAAATGTCGCGCAAGCTGCGCCGTGAGTAGCGTTCTCTCCGAGTAAACGACCGCCGAGCGGCATGCTCGCGGATTGATCCGCGTCCGTGATCGGTGCATCGTTCGAGGATGCCGAGACCAGAGCTTCTCGAGACCTTCGACAATCCTTACACAAACCGTGACTACGAAATCCACATGGATTGCTCGGAGTTCACATCTCTCTGCCCGCTCGGTGGGATCGAGAGCGACGCGGAAGAGCTG
>DHJO01000183.1:13724-17864 GCA_002404375.1 Gemmatimonadales bacterium UBA4718
TCTATCTCTGGAGCTACAGAAACGACGGGATCTTCTACGAGCGCGCAGTCAACCGGATTCTGGACGATCTCGTGGCAACCTCCAAGCCGAAGTGGATGCGGGTCATCGGAGATTTCAATGTTCGTGGCGGCGTAAAGTCGGTGATCACAGCGGTGCACGGGAAACCACCTGCGGCGAAGTAGTTATTTCCAGCCGTTGATTAGAGCGACGGACGGGTTTTAATTGTTCAATCCGGGCGAGAGCCCGTTCGGCTAGGTAGCTCAGTTGGTAGAGCAGCGGACTGAAAATCCGCGTGTCGGCGGTTCGATTCCGTCCCTAGCCATTCTGGCAACTTCTCAGGATTACAGGACGCGAACAAAAAGGACTTACTGTTCGAAAAGTCCTTTTACTGCCGCACAACTATATTGGACGTGGGATGAACTACGCCGCCATTGTCCAATCCTCGTTGTGGGCGCTGCTTCGCAACAAGATGCGAAGCGCGCTGACAGTGCTCGGCATCACCATCGGGATTGCCGCCGTGATCTGCGTCGTAGCTATCGGCAAGGCGGGTCAAACCCGGGTCGAGCAGCAGCTCAATGCCCTTGGAGACAACCTCGTCTGGGTCGAAGCCGGCGGACGGGCTGTGAACGGGGTGCGAACGGGATCCCACTCTGCGCCGACGCTGACGATCGGTGACGCGCTTGCGATCAAGGCGCAGGTTTCTCTGATCAAGAGCGTGTCTCCCAATGTCGATGGATCGACACAGGTCATCTACGGGAATCAGAACTGGTATACGCAGTATCGGGGAGTATCTCCGGAGTATTTGGACATCAAGCGCTGGGAAATCGCCGATGGCTCCCCGTTTTCGCCGGATGATGTCGACCACGCAGCGGATGTCTGCGTAATAGGTCGGACCGTGCGCAATCAGCTCTTCGGCTCTGCGAGTCCCATCGGGCAAGTGATTCGAGTAAAAGACCTGCCGTGCAAGGTCATCGCCGTGTTGGCGCCCAAGGGACTGTCCGTTTCCGGGCAGGACCAGGACGACACGATCTTGATGCCCTACACGACAGTGCAGAAGAAGATCAAGGGTGTGACGTGGCTCGACGACATCCTGTGTTCCGCCGTTTCGCAAGATGCTGTGAAACTCGCGGGCCAGCAGGCCGGTGCTGTTCTGCGCGACCGGCACCATCTACGGGCCGAGGAAGAGAATGACTTCAACATCCGCAATCCTGAAGATGTAATCAAAGCTCAGCTCGAGGCGAGCAGGACGTTAAGTCTCCTACTGATTGCAATCGCCTCGATTTCCCTACTCGTTGGCGGAATAGGAATCATGAACGTCATGCTGGTTTCTGTGACAGAGCGCACGCGTGAGATTGGAGTCCGGGTCGCAGTAGGCGCGCCAGAGATAGCGATCCAATTGCAATTCCTCGGGGAATCCGTTTTACTCAGCCTGGTAGGAGGCGCAGCGGGAGTGGTGATCGGAGTCGTCGGCTCGGTGGTTGTGGGTACCGCGCTCGGCTGGCAAATGCAGGTCTCGGTTGAGGCCGTATTGCTTGCGGCCCTCTTCTCCGTGGCAGTCGGTGTCTTTTTCGGATACTATCCGGCCCGGAAAGCCTCACTGCTCGATCCTATCGAAGCATTGCGGTACGAATAATGGCACCACGCATGACGCGAGCGCGCTGGCTGGTTTCGGGCGTCGCCGCACTGATTGTCTTTGTTGGTGCGGCGCTCGGACTCAGGAAGAGCAATGGCGTGGAATATTTCTCCGCCAAGGTCGAACGTGGTGAGATCCGCGATGCCATCGACGCGAGCGGTCAGGTAAACGCCGTCGTGAGCGTGCAGGTCGGCTCTCAGGTATCGGGCACCATCGCCAAGCTGAATGCCGACTTCAACTCGCATGTGCGGAAAAATGAAATCATCGCCTTGATCGATCCCTCGCTGTTCGAGGGCGCGCTACTGCAGGCGAACGCGGATCTCGCCGGAGCCAAAGCCAATGCAACTGCAGCGACTGCCAACCTTGCCAAAGCGAAATCCGCGTTGACACAGACCTCCGCCGACTACGGTCGAATGTCGCAACTCGCCAAGGAGCGTGCAGTGTCTCCCTCGGAGCTCGAGCTCTCAACTGCGAACTTCGAAGCAGCAAAGGCGTCGGTCGATGCGGCGGGAGCAGCACTCGTCCAGGCAAGAGCGCAAACGGAGCAGAAGAACGCCGCTGTATCCGTGGCCAGGACGAACCTTGAGCACACGGTAATCCGGTCACCGATCGATGGGGTCGTCGTTGCGCGAAATGTCGATGTGGGACAAACGGTAGCCGCGTCCCTGCAGGCGCCAACAATCTTCACTATCGCTCAGGATCTGACCAAGATGCAGCTGTACGCGAAGCTCGACGAGTCAGATGTCGGTCGCATCAAGCTCAATCAGTCGGTCACCTTCAAAGTAGATGCGTTTCCCAAGGAGACATTTCAAGGAGTGGTGAGTCAGATACGCATGAATCCCACGACCGTTCAGAACGTGGTCACGTACGACGCCATCATCGACTTTGCCAATCCCGATCTGAAGGTCTTCCCGGGCATGACTGCTTTCGTGACCATCCCCATAGCTACGGTAGATGACGTTCTCAAAGTTCCCAACAGTGCATTGCGGTACAAGCCTTCGCTCTCGGCGGATGAAATCCATGCGCTCTATTTAAAGTACGGGCTCCAGGACACGAGGGCCCAGACTGACGCCGGCGGACGGACAAAAAAAACGGGTGGGGCGGAACTCGCCACTGTGTGGAAGCGTCACGCCGACAATAGTCTGGAGCCGGTGGAGCTCACCCCTGGCATCACTGACCACGCTTTTACCCAGGTCAAGGCGATGGTGAAAGGTCGTCTGGCTCTTGGTGACGATGTTGTGACCGGCTCGCTCGCAGCGGGCGCATCTGCTCAGGGTGGGCCGACTGCCCGGCGGTAGCCTGCTCGGCGGCGTGCTCGATCATGCCTCATCTCTGGAGCCCGCGCGCATTGATGACGATGGGCACTATGGGGATCCACTCATCCGCGTCGAGGACGTGCATAGATATTACGATCTTGGCGAAACGCGGGTGCACGCTCTTCGTGGCGTCAGCCTGAGCGTGGAACTTGGTGGCTTCGTCGCGATAATGGGAAGCAGCGGGTCCGGAAAGTCGACTCTGATGAACGTGCTCGGGTGCCTGGATCGGCCGAGCTCCGGACGGTACCTCCTCGAGGGCACCGACGTAGCGAAGCTCGAAAAGAAGGAACTCGCGGTCATCCGCAATCGGAAGATCGGGTTTGTCTTTCAAGGCTTCAACCTGCTTGCGCGCACTACGGCGCTGGAGAACACCGCGCTTCCAACGCTCTACACGCCTATTGACAAGGGAGAGCGTTTGAGTCGCGCATCGCACGCGCTGGAGATGGTCGGGCTCGCCAATCGTGCGGGGCATTTTCCGTCGCAAATGTCGGGAGGTCAGCAGCAACGTGTTGCCATTGCACGAGCGCTGGTGAACCAGCCCTCAATCCTGCTTGCCGATGAACCGACCGGAAATCTCGATAGTCGCACCGCAGTCGAGATCATGGACATCTTCCAGAATCTGAACGACCGTGGCCTCACCATTGTCATGGTGACGCATGAACCCGATGTGGTGCAGTTCGCAAAGCGTGTCATCGTCTTTCGCGACGGAAAAATCCGAACGGATGAACCTGTCGCTAGTGGGCCGCGTGCAGGAGAAGTGCTCGAGACACTACCTATGCTTGATGACTGATCCTGCATACACAGAACAAAATGTCAGCGGGGGCGTTCGTAGTAGGCACTGACATCGTTTACCTGCGCCGAGCCACCGAATTGCTGTGTTTCGCTCGTTACGGGGATGGTAAGAGCGTACAGCTGGCAATTGGCCATGGAACCGCACTTCCTCATTCGTCCTCTGTAGAGCCAGTTTTTTTCGGTAGCCCTTGGGGCAGGGAGCGAGTTTAGCGCAGGTTGAGCGCCCGAGTTTCGCCCGAAACTCTCTGAAATTACAGGCCACTTTCCGGAACTAAGGCTAACTCGCGTCAATCCAAACCGTGAACTCTCCGACACTTGGCGCAACGCCAGTAATCGACGTAAAATTCAAGCGTACTGAAATCCGGGGACTGAAAATCCGCGTGTCGGCGGTTCGATTCC
>DHJO01000183.1:17911-23638 GCA_002404375.1 Gemmatimonadales bacterium UBA4718
TGTATTGTGGCAGCCTCGCTGTTTCTGCGGCCGGTCAAACTCCAGGCGCAAACCGTTGCTGGAACTGTCCAGAGCGCCGGCAAGCCGATAGTTGGCGCGACAGTGCGACTTCTCGAGCTCGATCGAATCGAGCGTACAGGTGCGCAGGGAGAGTTTACCTTCGCGGACGTTCCCAAGGGGATTTACAGAGTGTTCGTCGGCCTCACGGGATACGCGTCGGTGACCGACACCATCAAGGTGATGAGCGGTACCACGCAGGTATCATTCAACCTCCGGGAATCGGCGATCCAACTGAAAGAGGTCGTGGTCTCCGCATCGCCAGTTGCACGGACTTCCGACGAGCACTATCAGTCGACTGCGTCCAAATCGCGGGTTGAATTCCAGAACAGCCCGGGGATGAGCTTCGCCGAGAAAATCTCCGATCTTCCGGGCGTCGCGGTCCGCAGCCTCGGGTCCGCTCCATCGCGCCCAATTCTGCGCGGCTTGGGCGACAACGAGGTCCTCGTTCTCGAAAACGGCCTTCGTATGGGTGATCTGGCGACTTTCGATCCAGCGCATGCCTCCCCGATCGAGGCGATCAGTATTTCGCAGATCGACGTGGTTCGTGGCCCGGCGACAATCCTCTATGGTCCCAGCACGATTGGCGGGCTCGTAAATGTCATCACCGACATCGTTCCATCCGTGTCGGATCACCCCATGTCAGGCACCGTCGCGGTCGAAGGAAATACGGTGAGCGGCGGAGGTGCGGGCTATGTCAACAACGTCTACAGTCAGGGGAATCAAGCTTTTCGCGTATCGGCGGGAGGAGTAAGGGGCAACAACATCCGGATTCCTTCGGGGAGCTACACCGATCCAGGCACCGGTACAGTATTCAATCTCGATCGGATGCCGCAGACCTTCGACCATAGCGGCGAAGCAGGTCTCGGCTACGCATACCAGAGCAACATCGGAGCATTCGGGATCGGCGGAAAGCACTTCGAAGTGAACTACGGCATACCTGGCGTGCCGCCAAATCCGGATTTTGTGAACGTGCCTCCGACTACGTCGCGCATTGCGGAACGCCGGAACACGCTCGAATTCCGCAGCCTGTTCAATTCCGATCTCTCATTCGCCAAACAACTGAGATTCAACGGAAGCTACAACGACTACAACCACTCGGAATTTCCAACCGCTCAGGATGCGAACGGTGTGTCCGATCCGCAAGCCAATCATTTTCACAAGCGGGCGTTCAACGGCGTGCTGCAGCTTCAGCATCAGCCGCTCGGGAAACTCCAGGGTACCCTGGGTCTGTGGACGAGCGTCGAAGATCTTACGATAGAGGGTGACGAGCCGATTGGCCCGAACTCGCGGACAAGCGGATTCGCGGGATACGCCTTCGAAGAATATCCAGCGGCTGCAAACACTCGCCTGCAGGCCGGCCTGCGATACGACTACAATAAGATCCAAACGCGGCCGTATCCGCAGTCGACCGATGCGTTTTTCCAGACGATCAACGAGTCGCGCCTTTCGAACGCGCTGACAGCCTCACTAGGGGCGATCCAGCAGCTGACGGCGTATGTGACGGGATCATTGAGCCTTGCCCGATCATTTCGCGCGCCCACCGTTCAGGAGTTGTTTGCGAATGGACTCGATGCTCCGAGCGGGACGTACACAATCGGCACAGCTGGGCTGGGACCCGAAACCGGATTCGGGGTGGACGCCTCGCTCAAAGGCAGCTTCGCCAACGCATCCTTTGAATTGTCGCCGTACGTAAACAGCATCCGTCACTACATCTACGGATTCCTGCGTGGCGACACCATTCAGGGATTCCCGGTGCGTCAGTTCGGCGCAACTAACGCGCGTCTATTTGGTTTTGACGCGAGCGTTACCGTCCAGCCGGTCCAGAACTTTGCGCTCAAGGCAGGCGCTGATTACGTGAATGCAGAGGACACCCAACAACGCGTTCCGCTTCCCTTCACGCCTCCGCTACGAGGCCTGCTGCGTGTCACATATCAAGACCCGATCTATATGGCAATGATCGAGTCACGTGCCGCGGCGAGGCAGACACGGCTCGGTGAGGGCGACACTCCAACTGCCGGCTACGCCATAGTGAATCTCGGCGTGGGCGTGCGTCTTACACGGCAACGCCTCGTAAATAACATCAGCCTTCATTGCGACAACCTGTTCAACCGTGTGTACCGAGACAATCTCTCAGTGATCAAGGATTTCATTCCGCAGCCAGCGCGAGGCTTTCGGTTGAACTACCAGGCGACGTACTAGGCACCAGGCAGAGCCGCAACAATTCCACTAATCAGCGTAGCTTCGCGCTCCAACGCCGCCGCGGCGCGCGCGATCTCCCTGTCAGCGTCCTGCCACTGCCCCTGCTCGATCGCTTCACGAACCCCTGGTATCGTCTTCACTCCGTACCCGGTGTAGAAGCCCGGAGCGTAGAGCATGTGCACGTACCAGGGTCTGTTCTTGAGGCCTTCTGTGGACGTGAGCGCGCGCTCGGCCTGGATCAATCGCTCATTAACGCTTTTCGCGTTGGTGACACGGCCTTCCGTCACCGCGCGATTGTACGCGCGGTCATAACGTGCTGCTGCGTGGTTCAAGGAATCGAGCGCGTTGAGCAACGGCGCAAAATTGAGCTGTGGCGCGGGTAGTTGTCTTTGCGGAGCCGTTACCGGATCACGCGGATCGCTCGTGAACTTGAACAATCCCTCCTCGATCTGCCTGTTGCGCTCCACGATCTGCTCCGAGCGCCTGTCGCGCAGGGATTGGAGATCCTTCACGTAGCCCTGCACGGTCTCTCCAAGATTCGTGAACGCAAAAGGAAGGAGATCGGCATTCGCCAGACGGAGCACGGAAATTCCTGCCGCTTGCGCGAGTGCGCGTCCGTAGACAAACGATGTGTCGCTGAAATGCGTGAACCAGTAGAAATCGTCGTAGATCGAGTGATAGATGCCCCCATCATCTTCGCCGCCATATCCGAGATTGAGTGATGCGATTCCCAAATGATCGAGGAAAGACGAATAATCGGAGCCGGACCCAAGCGCCCCGATGCGAAGATCTTCACGGTCGCGTGCCTCACGTTGACTTTCCGGCGTGCCATTGAGAATTCTCGAAGCCTGGACCCGCTTCCAGGAGCTCGCACCGGATTCAGGATCTTCCACATCCAAAGCCACACCGTTCACGAATTTCTCGAGCGAGTGTGATCCCTCGATCTCCAGGTATCCTCTACCGTTGCCGTCGCTATTGAGATAGGCGACAGCGTGTGCCTTGAGCTCGTCGGCATGGGTCTCGGCCCACTCTGTCGAACCTAGCAGGCCGGGTTCTTCGCCATCCCAGGCGGCATAGATGATCGTTCGCTTGGGGTGCCACCCCTGCTGGTACAATGTGCCAAGAGCGCGTGCCTCTTCGAGCTCGGCGACCAGCCCTGAGATCGGATCCTCCGCGCCATTTACCCAGGCATCATGATGATTGCCGCGGACGATCCATTGATCCGCTTCCGTTGTGCCGGGCAACTTCGCGATCACGTCGTAGAGTGTCTTGAGACTCCAGTCAGACTTGACGCGCAAGTGAACTTTTGCGGGACCGGAGCCCAGGCGATACGTGATTGGCAATCCACCACGCCATGCAGCCGGAGCGATGGGACCGCCAAGGGCAGTCAGGAGCGGTTGTGCGTCACCGTAGGAAATTGGCAAGACGGGGATCTTTGTAATCGTCCGTGCCTGGGCGATCGAGAGGCGCTTCGCGTTTTTTGTGGCGCCGACGCCGGGGGTGAGAGGATCTCCGGGATAGACGGGCATGTCCTCGACCGAACCGCGCTGCACTCCTTGCGCGGGACGCATCGGACCGGCGGGAAAGACGTCTCCGCCCGCATATCCGTCGTCTCTCGGATCCGAGTAGATGAGACATCCAATGGCGCCATGCTCAGCGGCGACTTTCGGCTTGATGCCGCGCCAGGATCCGCCGTACTTGGCAATGACGATGGCGCCCTTGACCGAAACTCCGTGCTGCTCGAGCACTTCGTAGTCAGCCGGCACTCCGTAATTCACGAAGACGAGAGGACCGGTGACGTCTCCATCGATGGAGTAAGCATTGTATGAAGGCAGCTGTTCCGCCTGCTGATTCGATGTCGGGTCTCCGGGTAGCGCTGTCTCCTGGAGCGATGCCTTATACGTCGTGGGAGAAACCAGCTCCACTACCCGTTCGACCGGAGTCGGAAAGAGGACATCGAAATTCTCAATGTGCGCATCCCATCCGTAGGACTTGAACTGACCGAGAATCCATTCGGCGTTGTCCTTGTCGTAGGGTGACCCAACGTGATGCGGCCGCGCGCTCAGACGACGCATTGCTTCTCTCATTCGCCCCGGATCCGGCATCGTCTTGAATCGCGCCTCGAGATCGCGCTCGGCTTGAACCGATTGCGGAAAGAAGCCACGCAACGGGACATCAGCGGGGGCAGGCGTCAGGGCGAGCCCGGTCGCACAAATCAGGAGTGACGAGAGGAGCTTACGCATTTTTTGGGAGGCGTGGGTTCATTGCGAGGGGAGCCAACTCTCGAGCGGCAGCTCCGGATCGATGGAAAAGTGCACCTCAGGCGGCGTACAATCAACGCGGTTTTCGTCCAGCGTCAGCCTGCGGCTTTACGATTTCTCTTTGCGGGTTCTTCCGACTCGAGCGGAATCCACCGCTCGGCCCACGCTCCGATCTCATTCAACGAGCGCTGAAGTGACCTGCCCTTCTCGGTGAGCTCGTACTCGACGCGGACCGGGCTGTCCGGGACAACTCTTCGTGTCACCAGCTCTTCGGACTCAAGGGAACGCAGCCGCTCCGACAACATCCTATCGGTAATGTCTGGGATCGCGGCCTTGATCAGCGCATAACGCGTTTTTCCCTGAAGCAACGTCTGGATGATCGCACCTGTCCATCGTCCGCCGATGAGCTCGACGGCTCGGTGAAAACGAGCGCAAACAGGGGCGGGTAAATCGTTCCGGGCTATGGCCAAAATTTTGGAAAGTCGGGGTGCTTGACACACTCTACTTACTAAAGTATACTAGCATATCAATAGTAAGTCCAGCCCCATTAGCAGCTGTTGATGGGTAATTGTTCACCGAAAGATCGCAGAGGAATCAAAATGACCGCATCCGCGACAACGGCCCCAGCAACGGGGACCAAAACACAATGGAAAATCGATCCCGTCCACACTTTGATCGAGTTTTCGGCAAAGCATCTGATGATTACGACTGTGAAGGGTCGCATCGGAGATGTCACAGGCACCATCTACACCGACGAAAAGGATCCAAAGAAGTCCACCGTCCAAGCGACGCTCAAGGCAGCAAGCCTCGACACGCGAACAGACCAGCGCGACCAGCATCTTCGCTCGGCCGATTTCCTCAACGCTGAGGTATACCCGGAGATCACATTCCGCAGCACGCGGATCGATGGTGACAAAGAGAACTTCAAGCTCACGGGCGATCTGACAATTCGGGACGTGACCAAGCCGGTGACGCTCGCTGTGCAGTTCGAGGGAAAGCAGAAGGATCCGTGGGGCGGAGAGCGGGTCGGCTTTAGCGGAACCGGCAAGATCGACCGGCGCGATTTTGGACTCACCTGGAACCAGGCGCTGGAAACAGGCGGGGTAGTGGTGGGCAACGAGATCAAGATCAATCTCGAGGTGCAGGCAGTTAAGGTTGAATAGTGACGATATGGTTCAATAAGAACCTAATCAAGAAGCGGGTGTGC
>DHJO01000183.1:23755-24184 GCA_002404375.1 Gemmatimonadales bacterium UBA4718
ACTCCGAATGAAATCAGTCATCCGCCGAGCGGGGCTGTGCTGGATCGTCATCGTCCCAAGACTGGGTGCAGTCCCGGGCGATGTTAGGTTGCTACCTAATCGTCCCTCACCAGTCGATATCGTCGTGGTCGCGCACGAGGACGACTGGCAGCTATTCATGGGCGATGTGGTAACCCAGAGGCTTCGCTCGGGCAATCGAGGCGTTTTTGTGTACCTCACTGCCGGGGATGACGGACGAGATTCCGCCTACTGGCACACTCGAGAACGCGCAGCTCTACAGTCGACGCGGATCGCTGCCGCAATTCCCGTCACCGACCCAGTTGCCTGTTGGGTGGCCCAGATCCGCGACCATTCCATAAAAAAGTGCACCGTTGGCAACACCGAGTCGTACTTTCTGCGCCTTCCCGACGGGAAACGGGACGGAAAAGG
>DHJO01000183.1:24312-24577 GCA_002404375.1 Gemmatimonadales bacterium UBA4718
TGACAACGGTCGGTGCGATCATCGACCGCGATTCGGCCGGAGCCACTATACACACGAGCGACCCGAACATCGCGCGAAATCCGCACGATCACTTCGATCACAGGATGGCAGGCCTTCTGGTCACTGACCTACGCAAGCAGCATCTGCTCGGCGCCATGTACTACCTCGGCTATGCACTAGCCACACGGGCTGCCAACCGCTCAACCGATCAGATGCAAACCAAGACCGCGCTCTTGCTCGCCTATGACCAAGAAATGACGGCGGT
>DHJO01000095.1:0-3496 GCA_002404375.1 Gemmatimonadales bacterium UBA4718
CCAAAAACGAAGTGCTGAGTCTGAAAGTGTGCCCTGATACCCAGTATTCGCTGGCTGTTGGTCGCGGCGGTGCTGGGCTCACCGCGGGCTCGCGGCTAGACCACGCACGACGGAAGCGGTCGATGCACTCAGTGATCGCGCCCCTAAGCGTATTCTCCGACGGAATCGAAGCAAGCATACGCTTCACACTGGCGTTTTCGTGAACGATGCGGCCGTCCATGCGCGCTAGAACGACCCCGACTGGCATTGTGTCCACGAGGGTCGAGAGCTGTTTGGAGTAACCCTGAAGCGCGACCCACGTCCGAGAACCGGATGCGAAGGCGGGGAATACGGCACGCACGATCGCCAATCCACGAGGGCCGAACTTCGGTCCTGTTTCCCGATCATGATAGAACTGCAGATTCGCTATACCCGCCGCGGGATCGACAGAGGCACACAGTATTACCGTATCGAATGCCCTAGCTGGGCGAACCAAATCGTGCCAGTAGGCGCTGCGGAGTATCTCACGCCGGTGCGCTCCCCAGCACAACGCTCGGTTACCGGCTCCAAGTTTGAGTCCGCGCGTGAGCAGCCCGAATTTGTCGGCGACGAGGTAGTGATCGATGTACTCTCGCAAAGCCGCCGGTGCGATGACCTCTGAGTGGCCGTGGAGGTGGCCCCCCTCCGACACCGCAAAAGTGGCCTTGTCAGCGCCGAGTAGCCCTCGGAGACTCTCGCTCGCGGCGCTAGACCAATCGTCGAAGCCGGCAAACTCGAAGGGCGCGGCCAGGATCCGTGCACACTCCCCCGCCTGTCGCGAGTCGCGCAGAGAGAGCGTGTACCCCATACGCTTGCCTCCCGGAACCCCTCAATGGAACCGAAACACTCGTGTGCTATGTTAGGGGCCAACTGGCCGGCCCACAAGAAGATCTTGCGAGGGCACCATGACGTTTTCAATAGTCGCTTACGACGTGCGGACCCACGAGCTCGGGGGAGCGGTCGCGTCTTTCGCTTTCGGAGTGGGGCCTCTCGCTCTATGGGCACGGCCGGGAGCAGGCATCGTGATTACCCAGATGATCCCGGAGGCGAGCTACGCGGCGGTGGGCCTGGACCGAATGGAAGCGGGCGAAGCGGCCGACACGGTCCTTTCGTCTTTGCTCAGGACGGATGCCGGCGCCGGTCAGCGGCAGTTAGCGATGCTCGATCCACAAGGGAAAGTTGCGGCGTACACCGGAGCGCAGTGCGTAGCGTACGCCGGACATCAGGCAAAAGCAGGTATTTCCACCCAGGGCGCGATGTTGTTGAACGTCGGTATCTGGGACGAGATGTACGAAGCCTTTGCGTCCGCAGCAGGCTCCCTGACTGCGCGGCTCATCACTGCGCTTGAGAAAGGCCAGGAACTCGGGGGTGACATCCGCGGGCACAGGGCCGCTGCGCTGATAGTCGTTCGTGCGGAGGCGAGTGACAGGCCTTGGCGTGACCGGATAGTGGATTTGAGAATCGATGATCACCCCGAACCAATAAAGGAGCTACGACGGCTCCTGAGGCTCAACCAGCTATACTCGGCGTCCAACAACGCTTTTGAAACCGCTCTGAGTGGAGACATGGCCGGCGCGCTCGCGGAATTCGCGCGACTCGAGCAGGACACTCCCGACGACCCGGATGTCGCATCGCGTCATGGTATTTTGTTGGCGCTGTCTGGCGACACTGCCAATGCCCGCCGGCGCTTTGGCGCCTGCTACCGCATTACGGATGCTTGGCGCGATGTTGTGCGAAGACTCGCATTGGCCGGCTTTCTTCCGGACGATCCGCGACTGCTATGAGGGCGGTCCGTTGCGCAGGTCAGATCGCCGGTCGAGACCACGTCGCAAACAGTCGGCCCGCCGAAAACATCAGCGGGCCGACTGCTTGCGCAACGGGTTTTGGGACAACTATCAGGTCACCAAAATCGCTCTCACTTCCATAGAAGTGCTTGGCTGTCCTGATATCCGACGGCGATCGGTCCTGAGGAAGACGTCGCAACATCATTCGCTTCCGCGGATCGTGGCTTGCCAATAACCGGCAGAACTTGATAGCTGCCCGATGCGGGCCATAGTACCGGTATTGGGTATCCGTTGGGTTTGAGAACGGAGCCCGATACTGTTCCGTCGCGAGCCAGGCCGTAGGCGGAGCCTCCGTGACCCGCGTCAGGCAGATACTCTACGGTGGTGTAGCCGCCAGATCCGTTCGGGGTCCATCGCACCGCTTTCGTCGGAAGGTTCTGGAACCCAACAATTACTCCGGCGTCGTTGATCTCTGTCGGGTACAAGTTTCCTGTTGCAGTCGGCCTGGGCAGCGCGACTGGGTTCGCGGAGTGGTTTGCCCAGTAGTATCCCGTCATGTAGCCGCCGTTCACCCCGTTAACGCTGCAGGCGGCGACGATTGCACCGAAATTGTTGATACCGCGCCGAACCTGGCACTGAGCCGCGCCGACAGGAACCGCCATCAAAGTCCACAGCGTCGTGGCGTTGCGCCAGTACATTTGCGCGTTATTGGCCCAACCAACTATTTCTCCGCCGTTATTCAACGCGCCCAACACTCTGACCAGATTCCCGCTGACGTACTCGAATTCTTGGAAGGTGTAACCCCCGCTTCCGTCCGGGAGCCACCCACCGCTTGCTGCCGGACCGAACAACCGGCCCACAATTTCGCCTGAATTGTTGATGGCTACCGCCTCCGCCCCGCAGTGGGTCCCTATCGGCAAGGTCACGACCGTACCATCCGCGCGCCACAATTTGGGGAGAGAATTCGCGGAACAGGTCGACACTGCACCAGTATCGTCTCCCACGGCATCCCCATTCTCATTGACACCAATCGCCACCGTACCTGAGAGCTGCTCCGGAGTGAGGGTAGCAGACGCAGTCACCGCATTTGCGCGAACAGACGAATCCATTCTTTGCGGACCACTCGTGGGATCCGCGCAGGCGTAAAGAAATGCTGCCGTCGCGATGACGGCTGTTCCGGAAATGTGGCGCGCTGTAGTCATGGCGGCTTCTCTGAAAAGGACAGCAGGATTTTAGGGTCGTCGATTCAGAACCGCATGGGTAGAAATGCCTACCTCACGCCCATCAAGCGAGAGGTCGCCCGCCTCCTGCTTTCGGAGCAGGAACACTATCAATCACACTACGACAAATTGCCGAAGTTCATAGGGGAATCAGGGCGTCGGTGCCGGAATTCTCCGACCATTCCTGCCGTACCTTGCAGGGAGAAACGGGTAAAGAAACGGGTAACAAGCCGCAACCCGTAACTGTGCGCTAAACGAAACGGCCGAGTATCCTAGTCCTTTATCCTGGCGTTGGCGGCTAGAGTCGTTGCGTACGTAAAGCTGGTGCGTGCTTCTGCCAGTTTTCTTGTCTATCCAACTACGCAGAAAGTACTACCCATCGTATCCGCTTTCCCAAAGCCGTTCGACGCCCAAAATCTTGACGCTGGTTCGAACCCACGGTACGCTTTCACGTACACACACTTTCCAGGCGTG
>DHJO01000095.1:3546-6940 GCA_002404375.1 Gemmatimonadales bacterium UBA4718
AATGTCCTGTGCACCCCTGCCTGGATGTCCACCGACGTCCGAATCCCAGCCGACACCTGAACCTGACGACCGGGCCTGAAAGGGAACCACGTCGGCCCCGTTGGGGAAGCGGCGGCGTCACAAAGACTTCCACGGACGGGGCGGAATTCGACCGAGCAGGACTGCTGCTCAAGCAACTAGCGTTTTCCTGCCTTGCACTCTCGCTGGACTAGACGCGAAGTACAGCTGCGCCGAAGGGCCGAAAATATGATAAGGACCTACAGGTGCGATTGCACGTCAAGATCCTTTCTATGGGCATGCTGGCAACCCGGTCCAGATCGTTGATCGTATGACCAGTGATCCCTTGACTGTTCCTACCATACTCCAGCCAACAACTGTGCCGGCTTCGCTAATGTCAAACCCGTTCGCAGCGTAGCCGGGTCCTGCCAGGCCCGGAAGGATGATCGGCGCGGAAACGCCATCCCAAACCCAGGCGCCACTGTCCGAACCGCCCGTAATGCGCCCACACGCGTCAATGCCGGTGTCCAAGTTGTTCCCCCCAACATTGATGCTTGATACGGCTACGTCGAACCCACCACCAATTCTTGGAGTCCATCGAATCGGGTGGGATCCGTCAACGATGCCGGATATCACTCCCGCATCGTTCAGATTCGAAGCGAGTTGTGTAGTCGAGCCTGCGGGTAGCGGGAGGATCGACACATTGTTCCCGCTCCACATGAGAGCTTCGTAGCGACTCCGATTCTTTGGCAGAGTTTCGATCACATACCCGACAATGGTGCCGCTATTATTGATGCTGCGAGCGACGACCTGATACGCAGGATATTGAAGAGTGGGCAGCGGAAGACGTACTGGAACAGCTGAGGGGTTGTCCCATCGAATAGCGTAGACACTCGAACCGAGCGTATTTCCGACGAGCACACGAGAGCCGTTGATGTCGTGAGCCAGGGTCGCGCCCGCTGATATACCTGGCGGCGAACTGAGCGTTATACTCACCCATGGGCCTGCTCCATTCGTGCTCAGCAGCGCGGTTCCCTGACCTCCTCCAGCGTCGGCATTACGGTTTCCTCCCTGAACCCAGCCATTATCCAGGGTGTTGAATGATGGCGAGGGGCTCTGCCACCATCCTCGTGTCGTACCGTTCTTGCCGAGGATGACACCCGTACTGCTGATTGTCCGGGCTCCCCCACCCGTGATACCGTTTGACATGTCGACCGCGGTGACCGTAGCCGTCGCTGAGAGCGACAAAGAGGGCCTCGGACGATCTGCGGTACCAGCGACGCGGTCGGGCGCAGAACACGCGAAGAATAACGAAGAAAGCAGCAGCGCTGAAGCGAGGCTGAATCGTGTCGAGTCGTTTATCATGTTGCTCTCCGAGGTGTGGGTGTTGCCTCCGAATACCTTCCCTTTTTGGGGGACGCGCCAATAGCACTGCCACAATTTGCCCAATGAAAGGATGCAGCACTTTAGGGCTGTCGATTCAGAACCGCATGGGCAGAACTGCCTACCTCACGCCCATCAAGCGTGAGGTGCTGGAGTAACGGCGCGAACGGACTGAAGTCCTCCGATCTCACTCCTGCTCCGAGAGCAGGAGCCCACGACCTCTCGCTTGATGAGCGTAAGGTGGATCTCGCTCTTGCGCGTCTTCTGGAGTGCTGCGCCCGACAGCCGGAGGAACACGCGATGATTCCCGTACGCTGCTGGCGAAAGACGGCTTGAACTAGGTGTCTAAGATTTCGCGCACCCGCGTTGCGAGAGCCAATGGGGTAAACGGCTTCTGCAGGAACGGTGTTTTCGCTCGCAGAACGCCATGACGGATGATTGCATCATCGGTGTATCCCGACATGTACAAGACCTTGGCTTTGGGGTGGAGAGTCGCAAACTTGTCAGCCAGCACGCGCCCGCTCATTTCCGGCATTACAACATCCGTTAGAAGTAGATGCACTGGCCGATGGTTGCAGAGTAACGGCCTGCCTTAACTCTCTGAAGTAGGATTAACCCTTGGTTCGGTAGCGAATGAGCCGTAACAGTAGAGCGATGCTATCAGTCGTGCGCCAACAAGCCTGCCCCTACCGCAAATCGGACAAGCGCGGCCAGATCCCGGATACTGCCTTGAGGATCTGCACGATTCCTTCCGTCCGAAGAATTCGGCCCACCGATCGCGGGCACACCACGCTCAGCTCTCACTACCTGCCAGGAATTCTACTGGCTTACGGTGAACTGATAGCAGTCGCTGTTCAACACCGGGGTCCCCGCGGCGTCGATTACCCGAAAATGGATATCGAACCGCGAGCCGACCGGGAACGCGGCAAGATTGCGAAAGAGTTCTGCGCGTCCGGTTCCCCGCGCGTCTGTGACAATATCTTGCGGCACTGAACCCTTACCGAGGGTCAGCCAATTGGTGCCAGTACAATCATCGTTTACATTCGTGTCAGTCGCCCGCTGGAGTCGGTAGTGACTATTCGGCTGGAGATCGCGAACCCAGACGTCAAGATTCACGATCCGGTCCGCATCGTTTGGCTGCCGGAACTTCACGAGACCGAAGCCGTCGGGGTCGCCGCGCAGGATGACTTCGAGATTGAAGTTGGGTGTCTCCGGTCCCCATGGCGGTGTGACTGTGAGAGCGCTGCTGGTCGGGCTGACGAGCCGCGTCACATCTGAGTCGATGGTCGTGCATGCAGCCAGAACGACGGCGAGCGCCACCGTCATTGCGCAGGTGGATAGGTAACGCATCGGAAACTCCGGGTGTGGGATCAGGGCTGCTTCCTCCCTTCACCCCTCTAAAACGAAATCACCCGTCAGATCGGCTCATGTGGTTCGAGCGACCTTTGTTCACTTCCGTTGTTTCGCCTTGAGCTCCTCGAACCAGTTGTCGACAACTATTAGCTCGTCGGGAGCGCTGACAGCAGCTTGCCGAATCATGAGGAAACGCCGGTCGTCCGGCGCGACCGCATACTCTGCTGTGCCCGCAAAAGAGTACTATGCCGCAGCAGGAAAAAGAGCTGTTGAGCGCCCGAGCGAAAACGTCGGAGTAGATCGCACCTCGACGGCTACTAAGCTACCGGCGCCGTCACGGTAGAACAGCTCTTTCCCGCTATGGGACCGTGGCGTCGGCTAGCGTCTTCCCTTTCGAGATGACATAGAGCTTCCCATATTGCCAAGGAACGGATTTCTCGCGCCAGAAGAGCGTGAACTCCTCGTCATCCCAGTTGGCGGTGAGCTTGAACTCATCTAAGAACCGAAATCGATCCGCATCAGAAGGCATGACGTCAAAATAAGTGCTGATGGGAACGCGGCGCGAAATACGGCGCAGCACGCCCACCTAGAAAGGTCCTCGACCCTTGTAGTCTTGACGCCGCGCGACGCGTTGGCGATGATTTTTAGCCCACTCACCTGG
>DHJO01000095.1:7021-9683 GCA_002404375.1 Gemmatimonadales bacterium UBA4718
TGGCGCAAGCGGACGGCACGACAGCTGTCCGTTTGCTTATCTGCACTCTCCTCGGGACGCCTAACCCGTGATGGAGTTGAGGCGATGATGTGCTTGAGGAATGGGAAGAGGAGACTTGGCCCGAAGAGTGAGGGCGCGAGCACGGGAAAAACAGCTGACGAATCAGCGCTCCACCTCGGGAATACTGTACTTCTTTCGGAAGGCAACGAAACGAGGATCGTTTCGCAGCCAGTCGAACAACGGATAGTGCACGACACCGTCGGGATCGGACCTTGAAGCGTACGCACGATCGAGCCACGCGAGTGTCGAGTCGGCATTTCTATCGTACGAATAGCCAGCCGCGACGTTCATGGCAGAGGGATCGATGTTTTTCATTACCTGCGGGCGTATGGCGGCAAACGCTGCGAAATCGTGGGTGAGGAGCGCCAGGAACGCATTCACCGGCACTCGGTTTCCCGCGCTTCTCTTAATAGCTTCCTCGCCTGCCCATCGAGCCCCCGCGGTGTCGCCTTTCGCGGCGTAAGCCTCGGTCATCACTATGTACGGCGAGGCCAGCGCCGGAACAAGTCTCACTGCCCGCTCGGAGATCGCGATAGCGCCGTCTGGATTCCCGAGCGCGATGTACGCGCGCCCGGGAGCGACTGAGAATTGAGCGTTCAATGGCTCGAGCCGTTGCGCCTCCAAACCCTCGGTGAGCGCTTCTCGCGGATGTCCCGATGCCATCAGACACCACGAATAGAAATAGTGAGCGACGCCAAGTGACGGGTTCAGCTCAATACCGCGGCGCAGCTCGGCCAGGCCCTCTTTGTAACGCCTGGCCAGAGTGCAAAACGCGAATCCCAGCGAGAGATGAGTCTCCGGCAGGGTCGGAGCGAGAGAGACGGCCCTTTCCGCGTAGCGCGGCGCCTCTGCCGCGGCTTGAAGCGGCGTGATGTAGCCCCAACTCGCCATCGTCGCGTAAACATCGGACAGACCGGACCACGCGAGCGCGAAGCTGCTGTCCCGCGCGATCGCGCGCTTGAAGAACTGCTCAGCCTCAAAAAGATGCGTTCCACGTTGATTCCAAGCGTACCGCCCCTTCAGGTAGAGGTCATAAGCCTCGGGATCGGTGGTGGTCTGCTCGACTATCTGACCCTTCGCTTGCGTGCCAGCCAGTCGCACCGCGAGCGCACCGACAATGGCGTGGGAGATCTCGTCCTCGACGGCGAACACGTCGCGCATTTCGCGGTCGTAAGTATCCGACCACAGGTTGTATCCAGTCGACACATTCGTGAGCTGGACGCTAACGCGAAGCTTGTTGCCTGCTTTTCGGACGCTCCCGTTGAGGACGCTTCCCACTCCGAGCTTTCCTCCGATGGAGCGCACGTCTTCGTTTTTCCCCTTGAAGGCGAACGATGAACTGCGTGCCGCGACTTGTAATCCACTCAGCTGTGACAGTCCGCCAATCAATTCTTCGCTGAGTCCGTCCCCGAGATAATCGTTTTGCGGATCGCCGCTCATATTGGCGAAAGGAAGCACTGCGATCGAGCGTGAGGGCGGCGTACCCGCGACACCGCTCTGCCGCGAGCGCTGCCAGGCAACCGCGCCCCCCGCAAGGAATGCGAGCGCTGCGGCCGCACCCCCCACGATCAAGGGCTTGGACCAACGCATACTTCGCGTTGCTGGAGTGAAGCCAGTCGGCGGCGTCGCCCCGCTTGGTGTCACGGCTGCCTCGAGGTCTGCCAGCATCTCGCCCGCGGACTGCGGACGATCGGCCGCATGCTTCTCCAGGGCGCGCATGGTCAGCGATGACATTGCAGGCGGCACTGACGGCCGCCGCTTGTCGATCGGCTCCGGCTTCTCAACCGCGTGCGCAGCGAGCATCGCCTGCGGAGCGCGCGCGCTGAAGACCTGATGCCCCGTCAGCATCTCGTACGCCATCGCGCCGACGGCGTAAAGATCGGCACGATGATCCGTCGTTGGATCGGCGGCCGCTTGTTCGGGTGACATGTAAGCTGGCGTGCCGAGGGCAACACCGAGTGAGGTGAGCGATGAGCCAGGATTCGTTGCCGCGTTCAACGCCTTGGCCACGCCGAAGTCCGCGACCACTGCGTGATGACCGGTGAGAAGAACGTTGTCCGGCTTGATGTCGCGATGTACGACGCCGTGTTCATGAGCATATGAGAGAGCGCTCAACACATCACGAAGGATCTTTGCTGCTTCCTGTATCGGCAGCTCCCCGGACCGCGCGAGTCTCGCGCGCAACGATTCTCCTTCGATGAACGGCATCGTGTAGTAGGGGAGTCCCTCACTGATTCCCGCCGCGAGAACCGGCACGATGTGCGGGTGCTGCAGCTTGGCGGCGAGCTGGATTTCTCGGCGAAATCGTTCGACGTTAACGGTCGCGGCCAGTTCGGGTGGAAGGACCTTCACCACGACCTTGCGCCCGAGCGACAACTCCTCGGCGAGAAATACGCGCGACATTCCGCCACCGCCCAGCTCGCGCTCGAGGGTGTAGTTACTGCCGAGGGTGCGTTGGAGCTGGTCCTTCAGATCGGGCAAGCGGGTTCCGGCTGGGGGCGGTCTAATGTAGGGCTGCACCTCGTTACAGCCAACATGCGTTTGCCGAGAGCACCGCCGGCTTGGCGTTCTAACTACCCGTCCTCAATGTTCTCACGGACCG
>DHJO01000203.1:0-1866 GCA_002404375.1 Gemmatimonadales bacterium UBA4718
TGGCTCGGGTCCTCGCCTCACGCGGAGATTATAAAGGTGCGACCGTCAGCGCTCAGCGCGCCGTAGATCTCGGGTACGTACATGGAACCGGAATACTCGGCTATTCCCTCGCCCTGAGCGGCAATCGCGCTGGCGCCGAGCGCATAATCCAGGATCTCATCGCCAAAAGTAAATCGGAGTATGTCGCACCATTTGACATAGGCATGATCTACGCGGGGCTGGGGCAGGACTCGGCCGCGATTGTATGGTTGTCGCACTGCAAAGAGGTCCGCGACCACGAAGCTTCTCACATGCGACTCGATCCACTCCTCAAGCGCCTGCGACGAAATCCGCGCTTCGTTGCAATGACNNAGAACGTCGATCCGCCCGAAGCGCTTCACGGCGCTGTTTACCGCGGCATCGATCTCGACAGCATCAGTCACGTCGAGCTCCAGAACCAGCGCGCGATCTCCGTGACGGGCAGCGATGTCTTCGACCTTGGCGGGATCTCGAGCGGTCACGACAGCCCGGTAGCCGCGATCGAGAACCATTTTAGCCAGCTCGCGGCCAAAGCCGGTCGAGCAGCCGGTGATGAACCACACTTTCTTGTCAGTCATGTAGAGATCTCCGAGCAAATTCTCGTCCACAACGATCCGCTCTTCAAGAGCTAGTTTTCTACCGTGACATTCGACTTTACGATCGCTGCGACCGACGGTTCCGCGCGCGCTGGTGTTTTCGCCACCCCGCACGGGCCGGTCGAGACGCCGGCGTTCATGCCGGTCGGCACCCTGGCCACAGTGAAGGCCCTCGATCCCGACGATCTCGTGCAGATGGGCGCCTCCATGATTCTCGCGAACGCGTACCACCTGCATCTGCGGCCGGGTGACGAAATCGTTCGCGAGATGGGTGGTCTCCACAGTTTCATGCGCTGGGATCGCCCGATCCTCACCGACTCGGGAGGATTTCAGGTTTTCTCGCTGGCCCAGCTACGCACGGTCAACGAAGACGGTGTCGAATTCCAGTCGCACATCGACGGCTCGCGCCGATTCTTCACTCCCGAGATCGTTATGCAGATCGAGCGAAACCTCGGCGCCGACGTGATCATGCAATTCGATCACGTCATACCCGGCCAGGCGGATGAAGCATCGGCGCGCGATGCGAGCGAGCGGAGCGTGCGCTGGCTCGCGCGATGCCTGGCCGCGCATTTGGAGAGCGCTAGCGAGCAGGCGCTCTTTCCCATCGTACAGGGCGGAATCCACGCCAATCTCCGGCGAGAGGCGGCGGCCGCAATTTGTGGAATGCACGAGTGGGAAGGGTTTGGTGTTGGGGGTCTATCAGTAGGTGAAGAAAAGGGCGCAATGTATGAGATGCTCGAGGTCGTCGACGAGGTGCTTCCCAGGACCCACCCACGCTACCTGATGGGAGTGGGCTTCCCCGAAGACCTGATCGAGGGGATTCGCCGCGGCGTGGACCTGTTCGATTGTGTCGCGCCGACGCGCATGGGGCGGAACGGCGCCGTTTTCGCCCGGGACGGGCGGTTAAACATCAAGCGCACGGAGTTCCGCACCGATCCGCGTCCGCTCGACCCCGAATGCGATTGCTCCGCGTGCACCCGCTTCAGCCGAGCGTACATCCGGCATCTCTTCGTGTCGGACGAGATACTGGGCCTGCGCCTCCTCTCCCTGCACAATGTACATTTCCTCCTGACGCTCGTACGGCAGGCGCGGGAAGCGATCCGGAACGGTGATCTCGATTTGTGGTCGCGCGATTGGCTGGCGCGCGCTCGCTCGGCGTCTCCGCTCGCCGTCTGAAACTATTTCGCACCCAACCACGGTTTTCACATATGCAAGGCAATCCAGTAATCGGCTCCATTTTCATTTACGGAGC
>DHJO01000203.1:2002-2500 GCA_002404375.1 Gemmatimonadales bacterium UBA4718
GTCTCAAGAAGGGAGACGAGATAGTGACCAACGGCGGACTCGTCGGCGAAGTGGTCTTCATCAAGGAGAAGGGCGGCGAAGACAAGGCCGGCGGAATGGAGGATCGCGTCACCATCAAGTCGGGTGAGACGCGCGTCATCATCGAGCGTGGACGGATTGCGCGCATCAACAGACCGGGTGCGGTCTCCAACGTGGCCGGTGGGTGAGCATCCTCGACATCCGGGTGCTGGGCGACCCGGTTCTTCGCAAGCCCACCAAACCCGTCACGGACGTCACCGACGAGCTGCGGAGGCTCATCGCGGACATGTTCGAGACGATGTACGCCGCCGAAGGGATCGGGCTCGCCGCACCGCAGGTTGGAAGAAGTGAACGACTCGCGGTGGTCGACGTCGAAGGAAAGAAATTCACGCTCATCAATCCGGAAATCGTGTCGAGGACCGGCACGGCCGAGAAGGCGGAAGAGGGATGTCTGTCGATCCCCGACATCTACGGCGACGT
>DHJO01000203.1:2559-5751 GCA_002404375.1 Gemmatimonadales bacterium UBA4718
TGCTTCCAGCACGAGATCGACCACCTCGACGGAAAGCTTTTCATCGACTACCTGAGCCCGCTCAAGCGCCGGGCCGCGCTGGCAAAGTGGGAGAAGGAAAAAGAGGGGTATCCCGGCAACATCAGGAAGGTGCGCGCCGAGGTGAAAGGCGAGCACCACCACGAGACGGAGATGTAGTGCGGGTTCTCTTCTGGGGAACTCCGGAGTTTGCGGCCGCGCCGCTGCGCGCGCTCATCGGTGAAGGATTCGACGTAGTCGGCGTAGTCACCCAGCCAGACAAACCGCAGGGGCGCTCGCGCGAGGTAATTCCATCGGCGGTCAAGCAGATAGCGGAGGAGGAAGAGATTCCACTTTTCCAGCCGAAGAATGCGCGCGAACCGGAGTTGTTGGAGACGCTCAAAGGTCTCAATCCGGACATAGGCATCGTCGTCGCCTACGGACACATCCTGCCGCAGGAAATCATCGATCTTCCGGCCAAGGGCACGCTCAACATCCATGCTTCGCTCCTTCCCTTGCTGAGGGGAGCAGCGCCGATTCAAGCCGCAATCAAGCAAGGCCTCGCCGAGACGGGTGTCACGATCATGAGGGTGGTTCCCGCTCTCGACGCGGGACCGATCATCCTCCAGGCCGAGACGCCGATCCTGGCTGACGAGACGTACGGCGAACTGCAGTACCGGCTGTCCGAGCTGGGGGCGCTCAGCCTGATCGAAGCCCTTTCGCTGATCTCCATCGGAGCCGGGAAGGAAAAGGCTCAGGATGATGCGCGAGCGACGTATGCGGCAAAGGTCACCCGCGAATCGTCCCGCATCGACTGGAACGCCGGCGCGCTCGAGATAGGACGGCTGATCCGCGCGTCCGACCCAAAGCCCGGCGCGTTCACGCAAACACCGAACTTCGACCTCAAAATGTTCGGTCCCAAAGTGATGGACGGAATCAAGGGTGAGCCGGGCGAGGTTCTCAAGACGACAGGCGAGCTCATCGTCGCCTGCGGGGTCGATGCGCTGCGAATCGCCGAAGTCCAACCCTCTGGCAAGAGCAGAATGCCGGCGCAGGAATGGACGCGCGGCCGGGGAACCGCGGTCGGCGACAGGTTCGGCGTGTGACAGCACCAGCGGTGAAAGCGCCAATGACGGATTTGCCGTGCGTGCACGCCGTGACGAACGACGAGATCATGCTGCGACCAGGGTTTCTGCGGAAGGCGCTGGCCGTGATGCGCGTTTTGGGAGACAAGGGCGCGATTCACGTGAGGTCGCAGCTTCTCGACTCGCCTACTCTGTACTCGATCACGCTGGCGCTGCTCGAGCTGCACGAGCAGACCAGCTGCTGGTGCATCGTGAACGATCGCGTGGATGTCGCGCTCGCCTGCGGAGTACAGGGAGTTCAATTGACCCACAAATCGATTGCGGTTCCCGACGTCCAGAGAATCGCTCCCGCCCTCAGGATCGGGGCGAGCGTTCATTCTCCGGACGAAGCGCGGGACGCCGAACGTGCCGGCGCCGATTGGTGCGTCGCCGGCCACGTGTTCGAGACACCATCTCATCCGGGACTTCCGCGTAAGGAGAGCACTTTCATCAACGAAGTCGTTGCGGCGGTGAGCTTTCCGGTGATCGCCATCGGCGGCATCAGGCCGGAACACGTCCGGTCGCTGGTCCATCGCGGCGCGCACGGAGTCGCCGCCATTCGAGGAATCTGGAACGACGAGAATTCCGAACTCGCCGCCAGTCGCTATCTTTCACAGGTATGATGGGAACCGAGGTATTCGAGGCGGAAATCGCTCTCGCGGTGAACGGAGCGGAGCGCCGGGTCCCAAAGGGTTGGACGCTGGCGGACCTTCTCGCTTCACTCGAGCTCGATCCGCGCCTGGTAGTGGTGGAGCGCAACGGCACCATATTGCGCGATCGCTCCTCCTTTATGTCGCTCGCTCTCGCCGCCGATGACGCACTCGAAATCGTCCACTTCGTGGGTGGGGGCTGAGATGGCTAGCGACCTCGCCATTTTGCCTTCTCTCGCCGGACTCACCGATCCGCAGCCGTTCGTGATTGCGGGGCGCGAGTTCCGCTCGCGGCTAATGGTCGGCACCGGCAAATACGCGTCGAACGCGCAGATGATCGAAGCGATCGAAGCGTCGGGCGCGGAAGTGGTGACCGTCGCGGTGCGTCGCGTGGATCTGGACAGATCGAAGGATGCGGGGATTCTGCATCATCTGGATCCTGACCAATACTTCCTGCTCGCCAACACCGCCGGCTGCTACAACGCATCGGAAGCGATTCGCTACGCGCGACTGGGGCGCGCCGCCGGGTTCAACGAGTGGGTGAAGCTCGAGGTGATCGGCGATCAACAAACCCTCCTTCCGGACGCGGCTGGCCTTCTGCAGGCGACGAGAACGCTCGTCGATGAAGGCTTCAAGGTACTCGCGTACACCAACGACGATCTCATTACCGCGCTCAAGCTCGAGGAAGCCGGAGCGGTCGCCGTGATGCCGCTCGCGTCGCCGATCGGGTCGGGACTCGGGATGCTGAATCCTTACGCGATTCGCACCATCAAGCAGAGACTCTCTGTACCGGTGATCGTAGACGCTGGAGTCGGCACGGCATCGGATGCGTGCATCGTAATGGAGCAGGGCGTCGATGGGATTCTCATGAACACTGGGATCGCCGCCGCTAAGGATCCGGTGCGCATGGCTGCCGCGATGAAGAGCGCCGTCGAATCCGGAAGACACGCCTACCTTGCCGGACGGATGCCGCGCCGCGAAGTCGCGGTTCCATCGTCCCCCACTACGGGAATGCTCGGCGCATGAACGCCACCATCGTATCTACGGGCGGAGTCACCGCGTCGCGTGCTGTCGCCGCCGAGATCTGCGTCGATCTCCGGAGGGGGGAGTTCCTCGATCAATCGTTCGATCGACGGATCGCTCCGCTCGATGCGCGCGATCGCCGCTGGACGCGGGAGCTCGTCTACGGGATGCTGCGTCACCGCGCCTGGATCGACACGATTCTCTCCGACCGCGTGCGCGGTGGGCTGGCGCGTCTCGATCCCGACGTGATCGATCTGCTGAGACTTGGCGTTTACCAGCTCACCAACATGGGGAGCGTGCCTGCGTACGCCGCCATCGCCCAGACCGTCGAGCTCGCCAAGCGGCGGCACGGACTCGGCGCGAGCAAGCTCGTAAACGCTGTGCTGCGCCGCACCGAC
>DHJO01000203.1:5886-7591 GCA_002404375.1 Gemmatimonadales bacterium UBA4718
CTCAAGTATTCACATCCGCGCTGGCTGGTCGCGCGTTGGGTGGAGCGATGGGGCGAGCAGGACACCGAGCAGCTGCTGACGCTCAACAACGCCGAAGCTCCGATTGTCCTTCGCCCTTACGGAATCGTGAGGGAGCAGCTGGAGGCAATGCTCGAGGGGGCCGGCGTTCACATCGGTGACGCCCCTTACCTGCGCGAGAGCATCGCCGTCTCTGGCGGAATCACGCTCACAGAGCTGGGCGCGTTCAAGAAGGGATTGTTCTTCGTCCAGGATCCAGCGGCGACACTCGTTACCGAGTATGCCGCAATTCCCATTGGAGTTACCGTGGCGGATCTATGCGCGGCGCCGGGCGGAAAGTCGCTCGAGCTGTCGAGGACCGCAGCAACAGTTCTCGCCGGTGACAAATCGGTGGGAAGACTCCAGCGACTGCTCGCTAACGAGAGGCGCCTCGAGACGACCAATGTCTTTCCCTTCGTCGCCGACGCGCGGCATCCCGCAATAGGGCCCGTCGACGCGGTGTTGATCGATGTGCCGTGCACCGGCACCGGCACATTCCGCCGCCACCCCGACGCCAGGTGGAGACTCAAGATCTCCGACCTCGCCGTGATGTCCGCGCTGCAGAAGACGATACTGCGCGCCGGCGCAAGCGTCGTGAAGCCGGGCGGCCTCCTCATCTACAGCACTTGCTCGCTCGAGCCGGAGGAGAATGACGCGCAGGTGGATTCTTTTCTCGCCGAGAATCTGAATTTCGTCGTGGAGCCGCCGCCGGAAGGATCGGTCGCGCCGGACCTCCTCGATGGCGACCGGTTGCGCGTGCTGCCGCAGCGGCATGGGACCGATGGCGCCTTCGCCGCGCGATTGCGCAGGGTAAGCTAGGTGAACTGGCGCGCGCTTCCGAGGCGTGCGTTTCCATATCTCATTGCTGCGGTCGGCGGATTTCTAATCGCCTACGTCGCGGTCTTTCTGTTCGCGTTTCCGGCTGAAGTTCTTCCGGACGACGGGATTCTGCCGAAAGTAGTGGGCAAGACGTTCGAGGACGCGTCTGCGATATTGCAGAAAGCGGGGTTCGTCGCGCAGCAGGGCGAGTCGCGATACCACAAGAACATCGCCGCCAACATCGTGCTGCAGGAGGATCCGCCGGCGGGGAGCAGACAGAAGCGCGGGACCGCTGTGGTGCTGGCGCTCAGCGCGGGTCAGAAAACCGCCGAAGTGCCGGTCACCAGCAACATGTCCCAGCAGCAGGCGCGTATCTCCATCGAGAACACGGGGCTGACCATGGGCAACGTGAGCGAACAGTTGTCCGACCAGCCGCGTGGTCTGGTGATCACCTCATCCCCGCCCGCGGGAACCAAACTGGATCTGCCCGGCAGCGTCGACATCGTGCTGAGCAAAGGACCGGCGACCATTCAGGTTCCGGATCTCTACGGCCGGAGCGTCGGAGAGGCGAGATCGATGATCGAGCAGCTGGGGCTTCGAATTGCCGGAGTCTCGCGCGACACGAGCTCGCTCCAGCCGGAGAACACGATTATCAGGCAGCTCCCTGCGGCCGGACAGACGATTTCAGCGGGCGGGCCGGTGAGTCTTACAGTCTCTCACTTCCCCGCTCCGCCCAGCATCAGGATCGACACGGGGCGCTCAGCGCCGCCGCCATGAGTGTTCGAATTGCTCCATCGATTTTGAGCGCCGACTTGGCCAAGCTCGCCGA
>DHJO01000203.1:7627-8842 GCA_002404375.1 Gemmatimonadales bacterium UBA4718
ATGGATGGCCGCTTCGTTCCCAATCTCACCTTCGGAGCGAAGGTGATCGAGTCGGTGCGCAAGCTCACCAAGCTTCCCATCGACGTGCACCTGATGGTCGTCGAGCCGGAAAACTATTTCGAGAGCTTCGCCGAAGCCGGCGCGAACGGAATGTCCATTCACACGGAAGTGTCGCCGCATCTTCAGCGGCAGCTCAATCGCATCCGCGAGCTGGGCTGCCGTGCCGGCGCAGTCGTGAACCCGGCGACGCCCCTCACCGCCGTGAGCGAAGTAATTCCTGACCTCGACCTGCTGCTTGTCATGACCGTAAATCCTGGTTTCGGCGGGCAAAGCTTCATCAAGGGCTCGATCGACAAGGTCAGGCGCGCTCGCGAAATGCTCGCGGAAAATGGCAGCAAGGCGTTTCTCGAGGTCGATGGCGGCATCGACCGCAAAACCATCAGGTCGGTGTGGGAAGCCGGCGCCGATACCTTCGTCGCCGGCAACGCGATTTTCGGCGCCAAGAATCCGAAGGCGGAGATCGGCGAGCTTCGCGCGCGCTGCACGGCACAGGTATGACAGTCCGCAAGCAGCTTGCGATCGCGTGTGTCGTCCTGGCAATCGTTGCCGCCATAGCATACGGAGCGACCCGATACCTTCGGAAGGAGCTCTTCCCAGTTGAGCTGGGGACCAAAGCGCCGGACTTCACGGCCTTCACGCTCGATTCGGTCCCTCGCGAGAAGCACCTTTCCGATTATCGCGGCCGGGTGCTGATGATCAACGTGTGGGCAACCTGGTGCCTGCCGTGCAGAGTGGAGATGCCGAGCATCGAGGCTCTGAATAAATCTTACGCCCAGAAGGGACTCAAGATCGTGGCGGTCAGCATCGACGACCCCGGCACAGACGCCGGCATTCGCGCGTTCATAAAGCAATACGGTCTCAGCTTCGAGGTGCTTCACGACCCGAAAGGAGCGATCTCCGACCTCTACGACATCACGGGCTACCCGGAGACGTTCATCGTCGGGAAGGACGGCCTGATCAGAAAGAAGCTGATGTCGGCAACCGACTGGAATTCCCCCGACGCACGCGCGCTCATGGATAGACTGCTGTCCGAGCAGAGCGAGTCTCCATCTCGCGGAACTTTGCCGGGACGGAATTGAGACTCTCATGATACGCATTCTCGGCATCGAGACCTCGTGCGACGAGACGTCGGCCGCGGTCCTCGAAGGCGAGGGG
>DHJO01000203.1:8951-9391 GCA_002404375.1 Gemmatimonadales bacterium UBA4718
GGTGTGGTGCCGGAGATCGCGTCGCGCGCCCACCTCACGAGTATCGTTCCCGTTGTGGAGCGCGCGATCGAGGAGGCGCGCACCAGTCTCGATGAGCTGGATGCCGTCGCAGTGACCAACGGTCCTGGACTCGTCGGCGCGTTGCTCGTCGGGGTGAGCTACGGTAAGGCACTCGCTTTCTCGCACGACATCCCGCTCCTCGGCATCCATCACATGGAAGGCCATCTCTTCGCCGCGGCGCTGGAGCATAGGGACGCGGTGCCGCCGTTCACGGCGCTACTCGTCTCCGGCGGGCACACACTTCTCCTCGACGTGGAAGCGTGGGGCAAATATCGCCTGCTCGGCGGAACACGCGACGACGCGGCCGGCGAAGCGTTCGACAAAGTTGCGAAGCTGCTCGGACTGCCATATCCCGGCGGTCGCTACGTCGAGCAGCTCGC
>DHJO01000229.1:0-1820 GCA_002404375.1 Gemmatimonadales bacterium UBA4718
TCAGTTCAGTTGGCACCTCAGAACCCGTTCAGTTCAGTTGATACCTGTTGCAGTGAAGTTGCCGTCAGTTTGTCAGCCCCTTGTCTTCGGTCTTTGTTCGGTATAAGCTCAGGTATGGGATTCGTCGAGCTCAGAGCCCACACCGCCTTCTCTTTTGGCGATGGCAGTGTTTCACCCGAAGCGCTTGCTGCTCGGGCAGCATTACTTGGCTACAGTGCCATCGGGATTACCGACACGGCGGACTTGGGGGGGATCGTCCGCTTCGGGCTCGAAGCTCGCCGCCAGAACATCAGGCCGATTGTCGGCGCTGAGCTCAACATCGACGGATGTCCCGCCGCCTTTCTGGCGCGGAGCAAGGCGGGATTCAACAATCTCGCATCGCTGGTCACCAGATCGCGTGTGGGTGAGCTCTCGACCTGGAAGAAGGGAGATGGAAAACAGACGCGCGGACGCCCACGCGTCTCATGGCAACAGCTAGCTGAGCGAAGTGAAGGTCTGCAGGTGTTGACCGGTCCGGCGTCCGGGCCGGTCACATCTCGTCTCCGTGACCGCGATTTCAAGGGAGCTGAGCGCACGCTCTGCCAGTGGCGCGATGTCTTCGGCGACAGACTCGCGGTCGAAGTGCAGCTCCATCACACGGGCGGACAAGAAGCAGCGCTGGCCACGGCCCTGATCGAGCTCGCCGAGCGGCACAAGGTACCATGGGTGATATGTCACGAGCCGCGCTACATCGACAACGACAGCCGGCTCGTGCACGACGTGCTCACTGCTCTTCGCTACGACACAACCATAGACGACGCGCTGGCGCGCGGATTATTGCATCCGAATGGAGAATGGCGTCTCGCTTCTCCGGAGGAGATAGCCGAGCGGTGGAAGGGACGCGAAGCGGGTCTCGAGGAGAGCGAGCGAATCGCAGCTGAGTGCGACTTCAGCCTGGCGTGGGTGAGGCCGCCGCTGCCGCGGTTCCCGGTTCCCGAAGGGTTCACCGACGACACTTTCCTGGAGAACAGAGTCTTCGCCGGCGCGCACGAGCGGTGGGGGGAAATCGACGACAAGCAGACCGCGCAGCTCCGGCACGAACTGAGAGTCATCGGCAATCTCGGCTTCGCCGGATTCTTCCTTGTGATGTGGGACGCGGTGGATTTCGCTCGTAAAAAGGGAATCCTCTGCCAGGGACGTGGCAGCGCCGCGAACTCCGCGGTCGCCTACTGTCTGGCCATCACCGCCGTCGACCCGGTGAAGCACGGGCTTCTGTTCGAGCGATTTCTCTCCGAGATCCGAGTCGATGGTCAGACAGAAGCTCCGGACATCGACGTCGACATCGAGCACGATCGTCGGGAGGAAGTGCTCGATTACGTCTACGACAAGTACAACCGGGCGAAGGCGGCGATCACCTGCATCGTGCAGATGTATCGTGGACCCAACGCGATTCTCGATTCGATGCGCGCGTTCGGGTATCCGGTCGAGATGGCGACGAATCTCTCCAAGAGAATCCACTGGAGTGATCCAGCCGAGGGAGCGAAGTACATCGAGGAGACTCTCGCTCCCAAGTTCGGTCTCGATCTCGACAACCCGCGAGGTAAAGCGACTCTCGCGGCGATGGCGGCGTTCGAGGGAGTGCCTCGTCTTCGCTCCACGCACGTCGGAGGATTCGTACTGTCCTCCGCGCCACTCGGAGACTACTTGCCGGTGGAGCACACGACCATGGGCCGCACGATCATACAATTCGACAAGGACGATCTCGATGCCGTCGGCATCCCGAAGTTCGACTTTCTCGGACTTGGCGCTCTTTCACTGGTGAGACGCGCCTTCGACATGAT
>DHJO01000229.1:1969-4504 GCA_002404375.1 Gemmatimonadales bacterium UBA4718
CAGGTGGCGCTCATACGTCCGGGTCCGATCCAGGCGAATTTCGTACATCCATACACCAGGCGTCGGCGCGGACTGGAGCCGGTGACATACGCGCACGAGGATCTCGAGCCGATTCTGAAAAGAACGCAGGGGATCCCGATCTTTCAGGAGCAGGCGATGGCGATCGCCATGAAGCTCGGCGGCTACTCGGCGGCGCAGGCCGACGAGCTGCGTCGCACGATGGGACACATTCGGAAAGTCGAGCGCCTGCACCGCGTCCTCGAGCAGCTGCGATCTCGCATGATCGAGCGGGGAGTCAAGGAGGACGTTGCGGCCCAGATCGCCGAGGATCTCAAGAGCTTCGCCAACTATGGATTCCCGGAGTCGCATGCTTGGAGCTTCGCCCTGATCGCGTACGCTACCGGGTATCTCAAGGCGCACTACCCCGCGGAATTCTATGCTGGTCTGCTCAACTCGTGGCCGATGGGTTTTTATCCGCCGTCAACTCTGATCCACGACGCCAGGCGGCACGGGCTCAAGGTCCTTCCGCCCTGCATGCGGGATGGCGATTGGGAATGCACCACCGCGCCCACCGACAATCCCGAGAAGCCGGCGCTTCGCATCGGCTGGCGCCACATTCGCGGGCTGGGCGAGAAATCTCTCGAAGCTCTCAAGACAGCGAGGGGCTGGGATCGATTCGCGTCGATCGACGATGTCGTGCAGCGGGCGCGGCTTCAGCGAGCCGATGCGCTGCAGCTGGCGCGCGCGGGAGCGTTTGGATGCTGGGAGCCGGACCGCCGCCGCGCGGCGTGGGTCGCGATCCGCGCGGTAGGGGACAGCCTTCCTCTTGCTCCCGCGCGACGGACTTCCTACAGTCCGCGTCCCCTCACGCGCGACGAGCTGATCTTCCTCGACTACTTCTCGGTCGGGATCAGCGTCAGCGGCCATCCGATGGAGCATTTGCGGGAGAAGCTCCGCGCGGCGGGCGCGCTCGATTCGAGGGAGCTGGAGCAGCTGGAAGGTGGTGAGCGCATAGTCACGGCGGGGCTGGTGACGATTCGCCAGCAGCCGCAGAGCGCTAAGGGAACGGTGTTCCTGCTGATGGAGGACGAGTTCGGATTCATCAACGTGATCGTGTCGAAGAAGATGGTCGAGAAATATTCGGAGGTTGTAAAGTTCTCGACGTTCGTGGTGGTGCAGGGAAGGTTCGAGAGGGACGGTGGCGTTAGAAATGTCATCGGGCAGAAGTTCAGCGAGCTCGAGGTGAAACAGCTCGTTCACGCCAGTCGCGACTTTCACTAGACCGGCGATGCCGCCAAGCCGATTGGCGGTCGCCTTGCCCGTGAAGTGAGCGAGACGTTATCGTAGGCGCATGCCGCACAAGCAGCAGTCGGGACGCGCCTTCGCGAGTGACAATTGGGCCGGCGTGCATCCCGAAGTCCTCGAAGCCATGGCAGCCGCAAACGTTGGCCACGTTCCCTCGTATGGCACCGACCCGTACACTCACGACGCCATAACAAGAATCGGCGCCGAGCTCGGCGGGGAAGCGGAAATATTCCTGGTGTTCAGCGGCACCGCCGCAAACGTGCTATGCCTGCAGAGCATGGTGAGGTCGCACCAGGCCGTTATCTGCGCCGAGACTGCGCACGTCTACACTTCGGAATGCGGGGCGGCGGAGAAGCACATTGGCTGCAAGCTGCTCACCGTGCCTTCGCCGAACGGAAAGATCACGGTTCAGGGAATTCGAGAGCACCTGCATCACATTGGCGACGAGCATCACGTTCAGCCCCGCGCCATCTCGATTACCCAGGCAACCGAATACGGCACCGTGTACACGCCGCAGGAAATCCGGGTGATTGCCGATTTCGCGCACTCCAATTCGCTGCTGCTTCACATGGACGGCGCGAGGATCTTCAACGCCGCCGCTCACCTGAATGTCCCGCTCAGAGCATTGACGAGTGAGGTGGGAGTAGATGCGCTCTCATTCGGGGGCACCAAGAACGGCCTCATCGCCGGTGAGGCGGTTGTGTTCTTCAAGCGGATTCTCGCCGATGATTTCGAGTTCCGGCGGATGCAGGGTATGCAGCTCTCCTCGAAGATGCGATTCATCGCCGCGCAATTCAGCGCCCTGCTGACCAATGGCCTCTGGAAGCGGAGCGCCGAGCACGCGAACAGGATGGCGCAGTTGCTCGCCAGCGAGCTGGCGGGTATCGCGGGAGTCGCGCTGACGCAGGCGGTCGAAGCCAACGAAGTGTTCGTGAAGCTCCCGCGGCCGATAATTCCGAAGCTCCAGGAGCGGTGGCCATTTCATGTCTGGAACGAGTCGACGGCAGAGGCGAGGCTGATCACCTCCTTCGACACGGCAGAAGCCGACATCGCGGATTTCGTCTCGCTCGTCCGCGAATCGATCGGCTCCAAGGAGAAGCAGTGGATCTGAAGAACGCCGCGGTGCTGGTCACCGGGGGAAGCTGCGGAATCGGACTCGAGACGGCGCGGCTGCTGCGGCAGCGCGGCGCGCGGGTCGCGATGTGCGCCCGACACGAGGATATGCTCGAA
>DHJO01000229.1:4640-8368 GCA_002404375.1 Gemmatimonadales bacterium UBA4718
TACGGGAACATCGTCAACATTTCATCGACGGCGGGGCAGCGCGGCGTCGCCAATGGCTCCGCGTACTGCTCGAGCAAGTTCGCGGTGCACGCGCTCACCGAATGCTGGCGAGCGGAGCTGAGGCAGCACAACATCCGCGTGATGCAGGTGAATCCGAGTGAAGTTCTTACGAGCTTTGGGGAAGGTGCATCGTCACCCACCTCGGCGAAGCCCGACAATCCGAGCAAGCTTCACGCTGAGGACATCGCTCATCTCATCGTCAACATGCTGGAGATGGAGGATCGAGGGTTCGTCACCGAGTCCACCATCTGGGCGACGAATCCTAAGTAAAGGCGTTGGACGGGCTGGTTCAGAGTCACCGGCATGATATGATGTAGTACCGGCCGTATCTCCCATCCGATTTCCCATGTCCGAGTTCCTTCAAGACGCGCCCAGGCTCGGCAACCAGTACGAAGACGATGCACTGCTGCGCGACTACCTTCGCTGGCGACTGCCCGCGAAGATGCGCGCCGAGATCGAGCCTGATCTCCATCGGCTCGGCCATCGCGTTGTCACGGATATTTTCGCACTTGCAGAAGCGGCGGAGTCGTCGCCGCCGCGCCATGTACCGTACGACGCGTGGGGACGACGCGTCGATCGGATCGAAACGAGTGATGCCTGGAACGCGCTCGACCGGGTCGCTGCCGAGGAGGGCATTGTTGCTACCGGCTATGAGCGCACTCACGGCGCACATTCGCGCATCGATCAGTTCGCGCGACTCTATCTCTTTGCGCCATCGTCGGCCTTGTACAGCTGTCCGCTCGCCATGACCGATGGCGCAGCGCGGTTTCTGGAGGTCCATGGCGACGGCGACACGCAGCCGGTGCTAGCGCATCTGATCTCGCGCGACCCCAATCAGTTCTGGACTTCCGGTCAATGGATGACGGAGCGGACGGGCGGCTCCGATGTCGGAGGCACGTCAACGATTGCGCGGTGCGAGCAAGGTCATGACTACCGACTCTACGGCTCGAAGTGGTTCACGTCAGCGACGACATCGCAAGTCGCCATGACACTGGCACGAATCGAAGGCGCGCCACCTGGAAGTGCCGGGTTGAGCGTATTTCTCATCACGCTGCGCGACAGCGACGGGATGCTCCGCAACATTCGCGTCGATCGTCTCAAGGAGAAGCTGGGCACGCGCGCATTGCCCACCGCCGAGCTGACCCTTGATGGTGCTCCCGCGCGGCTCGTGGGTGGCGCCGGCGAGGGCGTCCGCAAGATCGCTACGCTGTTCAATATCACGCGGGTGTATAACACTGTCGCCGCCGTGGCTGGCATGCGCCGCGCGATAGCGCTGGCGAGCGACTACGCTCGGCGACGACGTGCGTTCGGGAAATCACTCATCGAGCACCCGCTGCACGTAGAAACGCTGGCCGATATGCAGCTGGAGCTGCGCGCCGCCTTTCTCCTGGGATTTCGCGTCGTCGAGCTGCTTGGAAGAGAGGAATGCGGCGAGGGAACCGAATCCGAGTCACAGCTTCTGCGACTCCTGATTCCAGTGGCCAAGCTTTACACAGCGAAGCAAGCCATAGCGATAGCCAGTGAGACCCTCGAGGCATTCGGTGGAGCCGGTTATGTGGAGGACACAGGGATTCCGCGTCTGCTCCGGGACGCCCAGGTGCTCTCGATCTGGGAGGGAACGACGAACGTTCTCAGTCTGGATTCGCTGCGCGCTATCGAGCGAAGCGACGCCCTTACCGCGTGGACGGCAGATGTGCGGCGTCGGTTGAGTCACATTCGGGAGTCTAAACTGTCGGCGTGCACCAAGCAGGTGTTGGGCGCGGTGCAACGGGTCGAAGAATACGCCGCTCTGGCGACGCGCGCCGGCAGCGAGTTTCAGCAGACAGGCGCGCGCTCATTTGCCTACGCGATTGCGCGCATTGAATCGGCGGCGCTCCTGATCGAGCACGCGGTCGCACAGCCCGATCGGGTGACGGTGACGGCGGCGCAGCGGTGGTGCGGGCGAGAACTGGCGGCGCTGGTGGAGGGTGATGAAGAGCACCGGGCCGGGTCGCGTGCCCTGACGGGATCGGACGATTACGGGATCGTCGCTTCTGACTAAACTGCAACTGAACGGGTGCGAGTTGTGAGTAGCACAGCTCGGAGGTACGGGTTCACTACGTCGGGACGTCAATACTGGCGTTATGGCACAGGCAGTCGCTCGGAATGCCACCGTGATAAGTCAGGGCGTAGTGAACTGGCAACTAACAGCTACGCTGCTCGCAACTCGCACCCGTTCAGTTGCTTCTAGTCTCGACCCGCCGTGATGCCGGTACTCGCGCCCGTTCAGTTTGCCGTTATCAGCTCCGGAGCGCGAACCTGCTCTTCGCCGCTGCGACGATCAGTTGAGCGGAGCCTTCAATGCCGAGACGCTCGGTATTCACGCTCAGATCGTAGTTCTCGTGGGCCCGGCGGTCCCGCTCCCAGTGCAGGCGCACCCACTGGTCGCGCTCCTTGTTCGTGCTGTCGACGAGGCGCGCCGCTTCTTCGGCGCTCACGCCTTCGCGCTGCCTCGTGCGGGCGATCAGGGCCTTCCTCGGTGCGTAGCAGAACACGTGGAGAGCGTCCTCGCGCTCGGCGAGCATCTCCTGGGCGCCGCGGCCAACGACTACGACCGGTCCCCGCGCAATCGCCTCTTCTATGATGTGGCGGGTGACTTCGATGAGCTGCTCGTCGGTAGGACGCTTCGCCGCGGCGATTGGGGACGCCCATTCCTGCGAACCCATCGCCATCGCTGAAGTGAGACGCTCCACCAGAGAAGGAACGCGCTCCTCGCGGTCCCGGACTTCCGCAATGGTCAACCCCATGCGGGTCGCGACTGCGTCGACCACCGTATTGTCGAGGAGCGACCACCCAAGCTCTTTCGCGACGAGTGCCGCTACCTCCGAACCTCCCGACCCGTAAAGCCGCGAGACGGTGAGAATCGGCACTACTCAGTCCTGATAGGGCCGACGCCGTTTTTCTTCGACCGCGCGCCCGTACTGACCGGCGTCGGAGCGCGCGATTTTCTTCCTGGCCACGAGAGACTCGAGCACCAGTTCGCACCCGGCGGCAACGACCGGCAGATCGTCCATCGGCGCCAGTCCGGCGGTGTTCACAACCTGCATCAAACCAGGAACGCTGCCGAAGCCCTCGACGACCGCATCGACCGGCACGTCGTCGGTCACCTGCAGCGCGCCGCCGACGTCGAACCACATGATGATCTCGTCGGTGTTGATTCCGCCCGCGCGATCCTGATACGTCGCGTCTGCCGCGCGTCGGATCAGCTCCCTCGCGATCGTGTGCCCGCCCACCAGCTCGCCTTCGTACTCGAGCTCGATTTTCCCCGTGATCGCGGGAAGCGCGGCGTAGATGTCAGCGATACGAGGGACGATGTCGCGCTCGCCGGTCTGAATCGCCCGGCGCTCGGCGTTCGAGACCACGTTCTCCAGGACTGTGATCGGCATGCGCTGCGATACACCGGAGCGTTTGTCGATGCGCTTGTCGGTCCGCGCCTCGAAGGCGACGCGCTCGATGACCTCGGCGATGAAATCCGGAACCCGGACCTTCCCGGCGCCGCGCGACGTCCATGCTTCCTGGTTGGTGATCGCCATTCCGAGCTCGACGCTCTCGGGATAGTGCGTCATCACCTCGCTCCCGATACGGTCCTTGAGGGGCGTGATGATCTTGCCGCGGGCGGTGTAGTCCTC
>DHJO01000229.1:8555-8904 GCA_002404375.1 Gemmatimonadales bacterium UBA4718
TCGCCTTCCTGCATGATGTTGAACAGGCTCACCTGAACCTTTCCCGCCAGATCTGGGAGCTCGTTCAAGGCGAAAATCCCCCGGTTCGAGCGCGGGAGCATTCCGTAGTGCATCGTGAGCTCGTCGCCCAGGATGTGTCCGCCTCGCGCGGCCTTAATGGGATCCAGGTCGCCGATAATGTCGGCGACGGTGACGTCCGGGGTCGCCAGCTTCTCGACGTAGCGCATGTCGGGATCGAGCCACGCGATCGGCGTGTCGTCGCCGGCCTCCTTGAGAAGGTTCTTGCCGTACTTGGAGATCGGAGCGAACGGATTGTCATTTACCTCGCTGCCGGCGATGATCGGAAGCG
>DHJO01000229.1:9068-10738 GCA_002404375.1 Gemmatimonadales bacterium UBA4718
TTGACGATCTGCGGCATGACCGTCTCTTCATAGCCAACTACGCCGTTGAAGATCGGCTTTCGGCTGGCCAGGCGAGTGAGAAGATTGCCGCGGAGCTCATCCTTGACCGACAACTCCCTTCTGTCGGGAGCACCGAAGGCCGAGCGTTTGAGAGCACCAAATGTTTCCGGGTAAACCGACAACTGATCTCCAGGGAAATTCGCTACTTACGAGTTAATCTAGCCCACGCGTCAGAGGGCAACCAGACGCCTCTGCCCTTGACACAGCTTTCAGATGAGATAAATTTTCGCCCGCGCCAAAAACGGGCCCGCGATCGCGTGCACGGACCGGCGATTTATTCCACGTCAGCCTCAAAGGAGATCGTAAATGAAGCGCCTGGCCCTCGTCGCCGCCGTCCTCGTACTTGCCGCATGCTCGAAGAAGGATGAGTCAGCGACTGCCGACACCGCAGCACCAGCAATGGCTCCCGCACCAGCGGCGACGGACACCACGATGAAGATGGATTCGACCACGACGGCGACGTCGACCACGAACCCGGCCGCGTCCAGCACGACGACGACCAAGACGACCAAGAAGACCACAACGAAGAAGAAGTAAAGCTCCTCGCGGTGATCAAAAAGGCGCCACTACACAGTGGCGCCTTTTTCGTTTTGCTCGATTTGCACGCTGCATTCGCCCCCGGACCATCGGGCCTGCAGCGTTGTGCCCGGCAGGATCTCGCGCCTCACCATCCCCAACGCGACGCCGCCGAATCGGGGCGACAGAGCGACGCTCCGGATGTCCCCGATGACTTTCCCCGCCTCGTCGACCAGCTCCGCGCCTGTCGGCGGCGCCGGACGCGTGACGAAGCGAAGCTTGCGGAGAAAACGATTCACGTGACCGCGGAAGTGAACGCGCGCCACCGTTTCCTGACCGATGTAGCAACCCTTCGTGTACGAGATAGCGCCGAGTTCGTCGAAATTCGCTTCCTGTGGAAGCGTCGAGTCGTCCATGTCCGCGCCCCATTGTGGACGACCGCTTTCGACGCGCGCTATCTCCCAGGTGTCTGAGCTCCCCGGCGAGACCCCACCCGCGTGCAGCTTGTTCTTGAGCGTCCCGACGGATTCACTCGGGACGAAAATCTCGAATCCATCGAGATCCATCTCCGGAACTCTGGCCACCGTGATCGTCGAATCGCCGAGCGGTGCCGTGATGTGACCGTATGGCGCGAGCGCCGTTAGGTCTCTGTCGTCGATACCCGTGGCTCGCGACACGATCGAGCGGGAGGACCGGCCAAAAACTCCAATGTCGCTCAGCTCGGACGTAACGTCGTGATACGGTGCAACACGCGGATTGATGTACTTCCGCACCATCTCCTTCCAGCCCGACGCGGCGGCGGCGGGGGTGTCGATCAGAAGCGCATCGTCCAGAGCAAAAATGCGAAGATCGGCGACGATCTTGCCTTTGGGTGTGAGGGCGGCCGCGTACTGACCCTCGCCGGCGACGAGACTCGAGACGTCATTCGTCACCATTCCCGTAACGAGCTCCGCTGCTTTCGGTCCGGAGATCCGCAGGCGCATCCGGTCGCTCCGGTCGAAGAAAAGAGCACCGTTGTGCAGCGCGGAATACTCGTTCATTTCCGACATTACCTGCAATTAAGTAGGTGCCCTCGCGGGGCGCTACTGGCCGAA
>DHJO01000229.1:10796-15607 GCA_002404375.1 Gemmatimonadales bacterium UBA4718
GCCCGCGCCGATTTGCATGAGACAGCCCGGATTTCCAGTCGCCACCCACGGCGCGCCGGTGTCGCGGATGTTGGCGAGCTTCGGAGCGAGCACCGCATCGGATGTCGCCGGCTCTATGAGATTATAGATGCCGGCGCTGCCGCAACACTGATCCGAATCGTGAAGGGGCACGAGCTCGAGCCCGGGAATCGCAGCAAGCATGGAGAGTGGCGCCTGCGTCACGCGCTGCGCGTGCTGCAGGTGACACGGCGCGTCGTAGGTGACGCGGATCGGAAGCGCGCCGCCGGCACGAGGACCCGCGTCGGCGAGCAGCTCGCTCACATCGCGCACGCGCGAGCCGAAAGCGGACGCGCGCTCGTGCCAATCGGGATCATCCTTGAGTAGATGCCCGTACTCCTTCATTATCGCACCGCACCCGGCCGCGTTCACCGCGACGAATTCCGCGCCTGATTTCTCGAACGCGGCGATGTTCCGCCGCGCCAGCTTGCGGGCGTTCTCGAGATCTCCGGCATGCGCGTGCAACGCCCCGCAACATTGCTGGCCCGGAGCATCTAGCATCGCGTAGCCGTTCACTTTGAGCACGCGCTCAGTCGCGCGATTCGTGGCGCTGAACAATCCGTCCATGACACAGCCGCGCAGCGTAGCCACGCGGCCACGCTCTCCAGCCGAGACGGCGGTGTAGGGGGAACGCTCGATTGAACGTCCAGTCGACGCGAGCATCGCCATGGCAAAACCGAGGCGGCCCTTCATCCCGGAGAGAAGCGTAGGGATTGGCGTGGCCGCGAGGATGCGAGAGAAAAACATCGCCGGCCGGAGAAGCCATGTTCGCGCGAAGACGAAGAGAATGAGCCGCGCAACGAACGGCACCGGCCTGTATTCGCGAAGAGTTGCTCTCGTCGCCTCGAGCAGTTGCCCATAAGGCACTCCGCTCGGACATACCGGCTCGCATGCTCTGCACCCGAGACATTGGTCGATGTGCTGCTGCACGCTAGGATCGTCTGGTCTCACCGTTCCCTCGAGCAGCGACCGCATCAGAAAGATTCGCCCCCGAGGACTGTCATTCTCGTCCTCGAGATTCAAATAGGTCGGGCACGCCTGCAGGCAAAATCCGCAGTGCACGCACGCGTTGATGCCGGGCAGGGCGTCGGCGAGCGGGGTGCCTGGCAGGGCACAACCCGGCATCGGGTCACGCGGGAGCGGATCGGCGGGGATAGCTGCGGTCACTTCAATCGCCGAGTATGCCGGGGTTCAGGATGTTGTGCGGGTCGTACGCCTTCTTGATAGCCCGGGACAATGGATCAGAGGCCACGCTCGGAGAGACGACCGGCCATACTTCCGCCGGCAGCTTCTCGAAGATCACGCTGGTGCCGGCGCCATCTCCATCTGTCGGGAAATCCAGAGAGATGCCTGCGTCGACAGCGCGCTCGGGATCCCGGTTCCCGCCGTCGCGCGTGACGAGACGCATGACGCCGCGGCGAGGATTGATTGAAATTGCGATTCTCGGCTCAGTATCGGCAAGAATGCTCGACGCAGCGCCGAGAAAGCGAGTGGGCAGGGTGGAGATTCTTATCACGCTCCCGGCATCACTATCCATCTCGCGAAACGCCGCCCAGGTCGATTGCTCCACTTCTTCGGTGCGCGCGAGCTGTGAGAAGGCTTTGAGCTGAATGTCCACAACCGGGGCATTCCCTCCGAACCGAACCAGGAGCGTGGGATTGTCGCCAAAGCCAAGTGAGAACGCAGCGGCTCCGTTCAGAATCTCCAGCGCGAACGGTGCAACTGGCGAAGCCGCTACGGCGCGGAGCAATTCCGTTGTTGATTTCAGTCCGCGCCCAAGCGACACCACGAACGTGCGGTCTACCTTCGGCCGTGCGTACAGGCGAACTGTCACCTCAGTGATGACGCCCAGCGTCCCCCACGAGCCGGTGAGGAGGCGTGACAAATCGAACCCGGCAACGTTCTTCACAACCTTGCCACCCGCGCGCACGATTTCTCCACGACCGTTCACGAACTCGAGACCAAGCAGCAGATCTCTTGGCAAACCGAAGCTTGTGGCGAGCGGACCCGCCGAGGCCGTGGCGATCGTCGCTCCGATCGTGCCGTCATCGGAGCCGAACGGATCGAGCGGCAGCCACTGGTCGTGCTCGCCGGTGATTCGCCCGATCTCGGCGAGGTTAGTGCCCGCGCGGATCGTGAGCGTCAGATCGCCCGGCACATAACTCACGACGCCCGAGTCGTCACGAAGCGAGAGTGTTTTCTCCGCTTTCACTGGTCGGCCCGCGGACAACCAGTTCGCGCGACCGGAGATTCTCAAAGGCGTATGACTCGCGCCACTCGCTTTGACCGCGGTTGCTGCCGCTTCGGTGCTCACCGTGCTGAGGGGCGCGCGGGTTCCGCTGAGAGCGGCGTCGCCTCGCGGGCGCGCGCAGGCCCGCGCGCGGATGCGGCTGCGTTCCACTCCTTGCAGGAGTGAATCGGCACGACCTTCCCGGGGTTGGCCCGGCGGTCCGGATCGAATACGCCGCGCAGCTCGCACATCGCGTTGAGCGAAGTATCGGAGAAGATCGACTCCATGTATCCCAGTTTATCGAGACCAACTCCGTGCTCTCCGGTGATGCTTCCACCGGCGTCGATGCACGCGTTCACGATCTCTGTCATGGCCTTGTGCACCCGCTCGCTCTCGTCGGGGTCATCCGCGCTGTAGGCGATGTTGGGGTGCAGGTTCCCATCGCCGGCGTGAAAGACGTTGCACACGAGCACTCCGTACTTCTCGCTGATTGCGTGAATCGTCGCGAGGATGTCTGACAGGCGCGTGCGCGGAATTACCGCGTCCTGAACGATGAGATGGGAGGCAAGACGCCCCATAGCTCCAAACGCTTTCTTCCGCCCCTGCCACAGCTTCATCCGCTCGACATCGTCACGCGCGACCCTCACGTTGCGCGCACCGCCCTCGATGCAGACCTGTCGCACTACCTCCAGGTCTGTGCTGACCCCGGCCTCGAGCCCGTCGAGCTCGATCAACAGAACGGCTTCCGCATCCTTTGGGTAGCCCGCCGCATAGATCGACGCCTCGACTACCCGGATCGTCGGACCATCCATGAACTCGAGCGCGGCGGGAACGATGCCAGATGCGATTATGGCCGAGGTCACCCGCGCCGCTTGGTCCACTGACATGAAGTCGGCGAGCAGCGTACGCACGGTCTGCGGTCGCTGCGTCAGCTTGACGGTGATGTCGAGGGCGAGACCGAAGCACCCTTCCGAACCGATGAACGCTCCGCGCAGATCATATCCGTCGTGCTCGCCGAATTTGCTCCCCAGCTCGACGACCTCTCCGCTTGGCAAAACGACGGTCATCGCCAGCACGTGATTGAGCGTTACTCCGTACTTGAGGCAGTGAGGGCCGCCCGCGTTTTCAGCCACGTTGCCGCCGATGGTGCACGCCGCTTCACTCGAAGGATCCGGCGCGTACAGCAGACCATGCGGCGCGATGTGCTTGTTGAGCCGAAGATTGACCACTCCAGGCTCGACCGTCGCGCGACGATTCTCGATGTCGAGCGAGATTATCTCCTTCAGGCGATGCAGTCCGATGACGATGATGTCGTCCGCGAGCGCGCCGCCAGACAGTCCGGTGCCCGCACCGCGTGGGACGAACGGCAGTCCCTCTTCCGCGAGGAGTCTTACGACTGCTATCGCTTCGTCGCGCTTGCCGGGGAAAACCGCGAGCCGCGGCTGCTTCCGATAGCCGGGAAGTGCGTCAGAGTTATAAACCAGCAGCTCGCTTGGGCGACTGAGGACGTGTCGATCGCCCACGATTTCCCCCAGGCGATCTGCGACCGTGGACGCGTTCGACCGGCTGGGCAGGGTCATTCGGGAAATCTAGCTATTCGTCTCCTCCCGGCGGCGCTACGACGAGCTGGAGAGCGTCACGCTCGAAGTGGTAATCGAGTGGGGTGTTGAATCTCTTCAATTCGCCGTCGAGACCGACGGTTGCCTCCGGTCGGGTTAGGTCGATTCTGCAGTTGTCCACCAGGAACTCGTCGAAATCAGGAAGCTTGTCAGCCTCGTGTCTCCCTCTGGTGATTCCAGCCAAAGCCAGGGCGAACAGCCGGGCTCGCTGGCGGCCCTCAACGATCATGACGTGCAGCCCACGCCTTCCGTTCTTCACGCGACTGCCGAGGATCGGAAGCTTGAGCTCGCGCTCGCCGACGCCGATGAAGACCAACGAAGCTCGATAGGTCTTCTTTACTCCCTCAACTTCGAGCGTCACGGAAAACGTGCGGATCTCGGACAGCATCTTGGCAAAAGCGATCACGCTTGCGATCGAATACCCGAGGTGCTTCTCGAGCCTCTCGCGCTCGCGAACGAACGTCACGTACGCTCCAATTGAGCTCGTGTTCAGGAACACGCAGTCGTTGACGTAACCGATGTCGGCGCCGACAACCGGACCATCGCTGGCGACGAGGGCCGCTTTGCCAAGGTCCATCGGAATGCCGTGATCCTTGGCGAAATGGTTGAGAGTTCCACCAGGGAGAATGGCCAGCTCGGTTTTGGTTTTGGCGACCAGCGCTGCCGCCGTGGCGATGGTGCCATCCCCACCCGCGACCAGAATCCGCTTGGTCCCCTCACCGATCGCTTCCTGGAGACGTTTCTCCAGCTGCTTGGGTTGAACCGCCTCGAGCTCGAACCCGGCGGCAACGATGGCCTCCCGGGCGGCCTCAGCGTTTCCGCACGCAGCGTTGAGGAAAGCCTTGAGAGTGGAGCCGTGAACGGGCGGAGCAGCCGTCATGGAGCGGGAAGCGGGAAGAGGGAAG
>DHJO01000229.1:15751-16109 GCA_002404375.1 Gemmatimonadales bacterium UBA4718
GCGCGCTCGCGGATCTGTCTGATGCGCTCCCGAGTTACACCCATCAGCGCGCCGATCTTCTCGAGGGTCATCGCGTCGGAGCCCTGTTCCAGGCCGTAGTAGAGGTGGAGGATCTTGCGCTCGCGTGGCGTCAGGTACTTTCGGAACACCCGATCGATGAACTCGCGCATCAAGTGGAAATCCGTAACGTCTTCGATCTCCGCTCCATCGACACCGGCGAAGCGCTCGCCGAGTGTGCACGCCTCGCGATCGGAGCGATCGATCGGGGCATCGAGCGAGATCTCTGTCGCCGACATCTGCTTGGCTGAGCGGACAGCGTCGGGTGTCTCTTCGAGAAGCCGGCCGATCTCGTTGTCGG
>DHJO01000081.1:0-630 GCA_002404375.1 Gemmatimonadales bacterium UBA4718
TCATCGTCATCAACGCCGCGAAAGTTCGCGTCACGGGCAAGAAGGCGGAGCAGAAGCAGTATTTCAGGCACACCGGGTACATGGGTCACGAGCGGTTCACCCCGTTCGCGACGATGCTCGAGAAGCACCCTGAGCGCGTGATCGAGAAGGCAGTCTACGGGATGCTCCCGAAGACGGCTCTTGGACGACAGAAGCTTCGCAACAAGCTCCGGGTATTCGCCGATTCGAAGCACACCCACGCCGCGCAGCAGCCAAAAGTGCTCGACCTCAAAAAGAGTGAGAAGTAATGCCTGATACCACGCACACGATCGGACGGCGCAAGGAAGCCGTCTGCCGTCTCTACATCAAGCCCGGTTCTGGCAAGTGGTCTGTGAACGGACGAACGCTCGGCGACTATTTCCCGCGCCCCGCGCACGTCTCCGCGATCCAGCAGCCGTTCACTATCACCGATACGCTCGGCCGCTTTGATGTGAAGGCCAAAGTCGAGGGTGGCGGATTGACGGGACAGGCTGGCGCGCTGAGGCTCGCTGTCGCGCGCGCCCTGGTGAAGATGGATGAATCGCACCGCAAGAAGCTGCGCGACCTGGCGTTGCTCACCCGCGATGCAAGAGCGGTCGAGCGCAAGAAGCC
>DHJO01000081.1:795-1267 GCA_002404375.1 Gemmatimonadales bacterium UBA4718
CCGGTGTCCATTTCGGACACCAAACCCGCCGCTGGAATCCGAAGATGCGTCGTTTCATCTTCGCCGAGCGAAACGGCATTCACATCATCGATCTGCAGAAGACGCTGCGGCAGCTGGAGCTGGCGCAGAAGCTGGCGAGAGAAGTGATTCTCCGCGGCGACAACGTCCTCTTCGTCTGCACCAAGCGGCAGCTCGTCAACATTGTGAAGAGCGAAGCCGAGCGTTGCGGAGCGATGTACGTGACCGAGAGATGGCTGGGTGGACTGCTCACGAACTTCCAGACGGTGAAGAAGCAGGTTCGACGACTCAAGGAGCTCGAGGCAGGCAGCGAGGCCGGCGGTGATTTCGAGAACTACACCAAGAAAGAGCAGCTGATGATGGGTCGTCAGCGCGACAAGCTTGCGAAGAATCTTTCCGGCATCAAGAACCTGACGCGCCTTCCGGGTCTCATGTTCGTGATCGACTCCAAGAA
>DHJO01000081.1:1546-5663 GCA_002404375.1 Gemmatimonadales bacterium UBA4718
TAACTTTCACGCCGCCGGAAAATTCCGGCGGCGTTTTCACGAGACACGATGATGACTACTAAAGAGAAAATCACGGCAAAAGACGTTCAGACTCTGCGCCAGCGCACCGGCGCGGGTATGATGGAATCCAAGAAGGCGCTCGAAGAGAACAACGGCGACATGGAAAAGGCGATCGAGTACCTTCGCACCAAGGGAATCGCCAAGGCCGAGAGGCGCGTTGGCAAGCAGACGAGCGAAGGCGTTATCGGCAGCTACATCCACCACAACGGCAAGGTCGGCGTAATGGTCGAGGTGAACTGCGAGACTGACTTCGTGGCGCGCACGGATACGTTCAAGGAGCTGGTGAAGTACATCGCCGAGCACATCGCTGCCGCGGCACCAGTGGCTGTGGACAAGGACCAGGTCCCGCAGGACAAGGTGGAGAAGGAGCGTCGCATTTTCATCGAGCAGGTGAAGACGAGCGGCAAGCCCGATCACCTGATCGAGAAGATCGTCGCCGGCAAGATAGAGTCGTACTACAAGGACGTCGCGCTCGTGCACCAGGCATGGGTGAGAGAGCCAAAGAAGTCGATTGGTGATCTGATCAAGGAAGCTTCGGCGAAGCTCGGAGAGAACATCCAGGTTCGGCGATTCGTGCGATTCCAAATGGGAGAGGAATAACTCTGGCTGGTCAGCCTGGTACAGATCGAACTGCAACTGAACGGGTGCGAGACGTCAGTAGCATAGTGACGAGGTACCGGTTCACTACGCCGGGACGTTACGCGACGTGTTTCAGAGTACAGGCAAAAGCCTGTGCAGTAAGACCACTCAGTCACGTCCCGACGTCGTGAACTCACACCTCGCAACTGCGCTACTGACGTCTCGCACCCGTTCGGTTGCAGTTTTCAGGCACCCGTTCAGTTTCCAGTTGACCAGTCACACGAGGTCTAGTTGCCAGGCCTAAAGTACAAGCGCGTCCTGCTGAAGCTGTCCGGCGAGGCTCTCGCCGGACAGAAGGGCGTGGGTTTCGATTTCAAAATTCTCGAGCGGCTCGCCACCGAGGTCTCGGACATCGTCAAGATGGGCGCGAGCGTCGGTCTGGTGATCGGCGGCGGAAATATCGTTCGCGGTGCCCAGCTCTCGAAGATGGGCATGGATCGCGTTGGTGCCGACTACATGGGCATGCTCGGTACAGTGATCAACGCGCTGGCGCTGCAGGACGTGCTCGAGAAAGCCGAGCTGGAAACACGCGTGATGACGGCGATCGCGATGGAGTCCATCGCGGAGCCGTTCATCCGGCGCCGCGCGATGCGGCACTTCGAGAAGGGACGCGTCGTGATTTTCGCGGCCGGTACGGGGAATCCGTACTTCTCCACCGACACCGCCGCCGCGCTCCGCGCCATTCAGATCCACGCCGACGTCATCGTCAAGGCGACGAGCGTGGACGGGGTTTACAGCGCTGATCCCAAGCGGGATCCGGACGCGACGCGCTACGAGTCCATCAGCTACCGCGACGTCATGGTCAACGAGCTCGGCGTCATGGACCAGACGGCGATCACGCTGTGCAAGGAAAACAAGCTTCCGATAATCGTCCTGAACATTCACCGTCACGGAGAAGTTGCCCGCGCGCTCAGGGGTGAGCGAGTCGGAACGATCGTACAATGACGACAATTCCTCAAATCATGAAGGACTGCCGTACTGCGATGGAGAAATCATTCGAGGCCTCGAAGCGGGAACTGGCGTCGATTCGCACGGGCAAGGCGACGGCGAGCTTGCTGGACACGGTTCGCGTCGAAGCGTACGGACAGCAGATGCCGTTGAATCAGGTCGGCAGCGTGTCCGCGCCGGAGCCGCGACTGCTGACCGTCACTCCCTGGGATAAGGGTCTGGTCCAGGCGATCGAGAAAGCGCTCCGCGAGTCGGATCTCGGGCTGAACCCGCAGAGCCAGGCAGGCGTGATCCGCGTTCCCCTCCCGTCGCTCAACGAGCAGCGCAGAAAGGAGCTGGTGAAAGTCGTGCACAAGCTGGCCGAAGAAGCTCGGATCGGCATCCGGCACGCGCGAACGGCCGCACGCGATCAGCTCAAGAAACTCGAGAAGACGTCGGAAGACGATCAGAAGAAGGCGGAGAAAGAGCTTCAGAAACTCCACGACGACTTCATCGGCAGGATCGATGAGTTGTTGAAGGGGAAAGAAGCAGAAATCATGGAAGTGTAGACCGTGTCTGAGCTGACACGGCGCATCATCTTCGCAGTCATCGCCGCGCCCGCGAGCATCGCGCTGGTGTACTTCGGCGACTGGGTGCTGGCCATCGTACTCTCGGTCCTGGCCGCCCTCGCCGCGTGGGAATTCTTTCGCATGGCGCGCGAGACCGGCGCGTTGCCGCTCGAGCCGGCGGGCATCGCGCTAGCCGCGCTCCTGCCGATAGCCGTTCACGCGCAGAGGCTCGGAGTGTACACGCTTTCGCTGACGGCGATCGTCTGCATGATACTGGTGCTCTTCGCGAGCACGATCTGGTTGCGCGGGCCGACCGGAAAGCCTGTCTCGTCCGTGGCGATAACGGTGTTTGGCGTGTTTTACGCGGGACTCTTCTCGTACATCTACGCTCTCCGATATCACGACTACGCTGTAGGCGCCGGGGCCGGCACAGTGCTGGTGTTCCTGCCGGTTCTCATTACGTGGTCTACCGACGTTGGCGCCTACACGTTCGGTCGCACGTTCGGCAAGAAGAAATTGATCCCGTCCGTGAGCCCCGGAAAAACAGTCGAGGGTGCCCTCGGTGGACTCGGCCTCGCCATCGTCATATGTCTACTGTATGTGCGATTCATACTGATGCCTTATGCGCAGCTGGGATTGACCATTCAGGGCGCGGTGCTCTTCGCCATCGTGGTGAGCATCGCGGCCCAGACCGGAGATCTCGCCGAGTCGCTGCTGAAGCGAGAGGCCGGCGTGAAGGACAGCTCTCGGATCCTTCCCGGGCACGGCGGCATACTCGATCGGTTCGACAGCCTGCTGTTCGTGATGCCGATCGCAATGCTGCTGCTGGGCCGCTTGCTGCTGCCCGTCCCGCAGTGACGCCCAGGTCCGCCACCGGTCCGAAAGGCGTGGCGGTGCTTGGCTCCACCGGCTCGATCGGCACGACCGCGCTACGAGTGCTGGACAGGCAGCGCCAGCGCTTTCGCGTCACCGCGCTCACCGCCAATAGCAATGGTGCCTTGCTGAAGGAGCAAGCCCGGCTGTTCTCACCGTCGTTTGTCGGGATGGTCGAATCGAGCGCCGACGCCGAAGACGCCTGGAAGAGCGGGACTGATGCGCTAGTTGCGGCGGCGACGCGAGATGACGTCGATATAGTGATCAATGCGATCGTCGGCGCCGCCGGCCTAGACGCGACGCTCGCCGCGCTGGAGAAGGGGAAGCGCGTTGCGCTCGCGAACAAGGAAACGCTCGTCATTGCCGGTCACCTGGTAAGCGAGGCATGCGCCTCGGGACGCGGCGAAGTCGTCCCCGTCGACAGCGAGCACAGCGCGATTCTGCAGTGCATCACCGGCCATCCCGCCTCCCAGGTGAGACGGGTGATTCTCACGGCGTCGGGTGGGCCGTTCCGCGACTGGACGTCCGAGCGTCTCGCTTCCGCCACGGTCGAGGATGCCCTCAGGCATCCAACCTGGCGAATGGGCCGAAAGATCTCGGTCGACAGCGCGACTCTCGCCAACAAGGCGCTCGAGGTAATCGAGGCGCACTTTCTGTTCGGCCTCCCCTACGATCGAATCGAAGTTGTGGTTCATCCGCAGAGCGTCGTGCATTCATTCGTCGAGTTCATAGATGGCAGCGTCGTCGCGCAGATGAGCGTGCCGACGATGGAGCTTCCCGTCCTCTACGCCCTTACGCACCCCGAACGGGTCGACGACGACGGTATACCACCGTTCGATCCTGTTAAACTTTCTCCGATGACTTACGAGCCTGTCGACCACGAGCGGTTTCCGGCGCTGCGCCTTGGAATCACGGCGGGCAAAGCCGGCGGGGCCGCGCCGGCTGTGTTCAACGCCGCCAACGAGTGCGCAGTCGCGGCGTTCCTCGCAGGGACTCTCGCTTTCCCCGACATCCCGCGTGCGATATCCTCCGCGCTCGACAAGCTGAGC
>DHJO01000081.1:5712-8596 GCA_002404375.1 Gemmatimonadales bacterium UBA4718
TCGTGCTGAGCTGGCTTGCTCCGATCATCGTCTTCGGGCTCGTTGTCTTCGTACACGAGCTAGGGCACTTCATCGCCGCGAAGCTCAGCGGCGTGTATGCGCCGCGATTCTCGATCGGGTTCGGGCCATCGTTGCTGAAGAGGCGGTTCGGCGAGACCGAGTACGTACTGGCCGCGCTGCCGCTCGGTGGCTATGTGCGGATGGCGTCGAGGGAAGACGAGGCGACCGCGTTCCTCGAAGGCGGGAGCGAAAATTCCGCGACGACGCCCGGCAGCCCGAAGGATGGATTCGATCCGGATGCCATGATTCCGTTCGGGCCCAAGCCGATTCCCGAATCGCGCTGGTTCGAGTCCAAGCCGCTGCCGGCGCGCCTCTTCATCATGCTCGCCGGCGTCACGATGAACGCTGTGCTCGCGTACGTCATTTACGTGGGGCTCTTGCTGCGCTCGGGAATCCCCACGCCCGTTCCGGTGGCGGCGGCTGTGAGCCCGGGGAAGCCTGCTGCGCTAGCGGGAATTCAGGCGGGCGACAGCATCGTATCGCTCAACGGCGCCCCACTCAAGAACTGGCTGGCCTTGCTCGACAGCATCGGCGCGTCAGCCGGGGTTCCGCTCACCCTGGGAATCGTTCGCCACGGACAGCCGGTGACCGTGCACGTGACGCCGGTTGCCGAGCTCGCGCCGGATCCTCGCACCGGAGAGAGGAAGCGACTTGGACGCATCGGAATGATCGCGTCGGAGGTGTTCGAGCCTGTTCCCGCGAGCAGGGCGTTCGGCGAGGCCTGGCGACTGACGCTGGATAACGGCGGGAAGATCTTCTCGACGCTGCGAGCCCTGATTTCGACTGGCGCAGGCGTCTCCGATCTCGGAGGTCCCATCGCGATTGCTCAGGTGTCGGTGCAGGCCGCGCGCGGGGGGATACAGAATCTTCTCGCCCTGATCGCTCTCATCAGCATCAACGTCGCCGTGTTCAACCTGTTGCCCATACCCATTCTCGATGGCGGCCAGATTGTTCTTAACGTCGCGGAAACGATCAAGGGGAGCGCTTTCAGCACGCGCACGCGTGAGCGGATACTGAAGGGCGGACTGCTTCTCATCGGACTGCTCTTCGTCACCGTCATGTTCAACGACATCAGCCGCAACATGCAGAGTATCGTGCATCTCGTGGGACGAATCTTCGGGCGGTCCGCCTAACCCGGGAAAGCCTTTCTCGGTGGGCCGCGAATTGTAAGCCGCGACCTTAGCGGCTAAGTTTCACAGTTATGGCTTTTCCCGGCCTGGCTGAGCGTGTGGCCGATGTGCGAGCCAGGATAGCCGCGGCGGTGGCGCGCGGTGGCCATGGGCAGCAGGTGACGATCGTAGCTGTCACGAAGACGCATGGGCCCGACGCGGCGAGCGCAGCGTACGAGGTGGGCCTGCACGACGTCGGCGAAAACAAAGTGCAGGAAGCGTTGAAGAAGATGGGCCGGGTCGAAGTGCCGGTTCGCTGGCATTTGATCGGGCACCTTCAGCGGAACAAGGTGAAGTCGCTGGAGCGGTTCGTCCTCTTGCATTCGCTCGACAGCGCCCGGCTGGCGGATGCGGTGTGTGCATTCGGCGTCGAGCGTGGAAGGGCAGTCGATGCACTGGTCGAGCTGAATCTCTCGGGCGAGAATTCGAAAGGCGGCTTCACTCAATCGGAGCTGCTGCCGGAGGCCGAGAGGCTGGCATTGCTGGCGGGGATTCGCGTTCGCGGTGTGATGACAATGGCTAGCTTTACTGCAACGGAAAGCGCGCTGCACCGCACATTTGCGGAGGCGCGCGACGCCCGGCAGGCTCTGGTCGAGGCCGGGCATCCCGCGGAGGAGCTGTCGATGGGAATGTCGAACGATTACGAGATCGCTGTAGAAGAAGGCGCGACAATGGTGCGGCTGGGTACCACCCTCTTCGGAGCGAGGGCTAAATGATTGACGAATCGTTTCATCTTACACCTCTGGACGTGCGCCGCTACGACTTCGGTCGGGCGCTGCGCGGGTACAATCCTGCCCGCGTGGATCAGTTCAGGGATCAGGTCGCCGAGGAGATGGAGCGGCTCACGCGCATCAATCAGGACCTCGACGCGAAAGCGCGCAGCTTTCACGAGCAGCTCCGCGCATTCCGCGAGCGGGACAAGGCGTTGAACGACGCGCTCGTCTCCGCGCAGCAGCTGCGCGGGGAAGTCCGCGAGCAGGCGGAGAGGGAGGCTCAGCTCATCCTTCGGGAGGCGCAGGGCGAGGGAGAGCGGATCATCGAGGGCGCCAAGGCTGATGTCCGCCGGATGGAGGAAGTGCTCGACAATCTCGATCGCTCGCGCCGGACCTATCTTGCCCAGATGCGAACGCTGATCGCGCGCCAGCTATCAGAGGTGGAAGCGTCTGACTCAGACGTCGTCGCCAACACGCTGAGGGGCGCCGGCTCCAACTCTTCGGGGCCGAACCAAGAATGACCGCAGTCCGCCCCGTGAATCTGGCGGGGGGAGACGCGAAGGGCAGACGGTTCCGCCTGCTTCCGACCGATCGCTCGCCCGACGAACTGGAGAAGGAGATACTGGCGCTCTGGAAGGAGGAGAAGCTCTTCCAGCAGACCCTCAACCAGGCGAAAGGGAAGCCCGAGTTCGTCTTCTTTGAAGGGCCGCCCACAGCCAACGGCCGGCCAGGCATTCATCACGTTTTCTCGCGCACGGTCAAGGACCTCTTCTGCCGTCACCGAGCAATGCGTGGCTTTCACGTCGCGCGAAAGGCGGGTTGGGACACTCACGGGCTTCCGGTCGAGATCGAAGTAGAGAAGAAGATCGAGACCGACTTCGGCATTCGCACGGCCAAGCAACAGATCGAGAAGATCGGCGTCGAGCGCTTCAACGAGATGTG
>DHJO01000081.1:8638-9900 GCA_002404375.1 Gemmatimonadales bacterium UBA4718
ATCGGATACTGGCTCGACTACAGCGATCCCTACGTCACCTACTCCAACGACTACATGGAGAGCGTCTGGTGGGCGCTCGCCACGATGTTCCGTCGCGGACGCCTCTACCGCGGCCACAAGGTTCTGCCGTACTGTGCGCGCTGCGGAACGACTCTGTCGAGCCACGAGGTGGCGCAGGGCTACAAGGACGTCAAGGATCCGAGCGCCTATGTCGCGCTCGATCTCGTCGAGGAGAAAAGTGCGAAGACCCGGCGGCGCATTCTCGTCTGGACGACGACCCCCTGGACGCTCGTCTCGAACGTCGCGCTGGCGGTGAATCCGGCGCTCGAATACGTCGAGCTCCGGAAAAGGAAATCGGAAGCGGACGAGACGATCATCGTCGCTCTCGCTCGCACTCCCGTCGTTCTGGGCGATGATTTCGCTGGCCGCTGGGAAACGCTGCGCTCCTTCCGTGGCAGTGATCTCGTCGGCAAGAGCTACAAGCGTCCGCTCGATTGGGTCCAGTACAAGGAAGGCAAGCACGAAATAATCATCGGCGAATCTTTCGTCTCAGCCGATGAAGGAACCGGTGTCGTTCACATGGCGCCCGCTTTCGGCGCGGACGATTACGCCGCGGGGCAACGAAATGGACTGGCATTTCTCCAACCCGTAAATCTTCGCGGCGAGTTTCCCGAGGACATGCCGCTTGTCGGGGGGATGTTCGTAAAGGACGCGGATGCGGTCATTCTCGAGGAGCTGAAGCGGCGTGGCGTGCTCTGGAAATCGACGCTGCATGAGCACGCCTACCCACACTGCTGGCGCTGCGAGACGCCGCTGCTCTACTACGCCCGCACTTCATGGTTCATCCGCACCACAGAGTTCAAGGACGCGATGCTGGTCCGCAACTCGCGCGTCGACTGGCATCCGCCGGAAGTTGGAGCGGGTCGCTTCGGGGAGTGGCTGACGAACAACATAGATTGGGCCGTCTCACGCGACCGCTACTGGGGGACGCCACTTCCCATCTGGGTGTGCGACAGGGATGGTTCCCACGCGGAGGCAGTCGGCGGGTACGCGGAGCTGTCGGAGAAGTCGGGTGTCGCGCTCGGCGACAAATTCGATCCGCACAAGCCGTTCATCGATCGCTTCACCTGGCTCTGCAAGTGCGGCGGCACGATGACACGTACTCCCGAGGTGATCGATGCGTGGTTCGACTCCGGGTCGATGCCCTTCGCTCAGTGGCATTTCCCGTTCGAGAACCGCGAGAAGTTCGAGCGCTACTACCC
>DHJO01000081.1:9957-11482 GCA_002404375.1 Gemmatimonadales bacterium UBA4718
GGCTGGTTCTACTCGCTGCTGGCGATCGCGACCGGCCTTGGTGACGCGCTACCGAACAATCTGCTCGCTCACGAGGCGCACACGCCGGCCGTCGGCGACACCGCGCCGTACCGCTCCGTCGTCGTCAACGATCTGGTTCTGGATGCCGAGGGACAGAAAATGTCGAAACGGCTCGGGAATATCATCGAGCCGGGGTCCGTGATTCCGCGCTACGGCGCTGACGCCGTTCGACTTTTCCTCACGACCTCGAGCCAGCTCTGGACCCCTCGCCGCTTCGATGAGGCGGGAATCCGCGACACCGCGGGGCGATTCCTGCTCACATTCAAAAACGTCTACACCGGAATCTTCGCCGAGTACGCGAATTTCGGGTGGCGGCCAACAGAAAAAGATCCCGCGCCGGCCGACCGTCCCCTGGTGGACCGTTGGGTCCTTTCTCGGCTCGCGAGCGTAGAGCGCGAAGCCGACGACCTGCTCGGCCGCTTCGAAGCGACCAATGCCGCAAAGGTTGTGATGACTTTCTTCGACGATGACGTCTCGAAGTGGTACGTCCGCCAGAGCCGGCACCGCTTCTACGACATCGACGAACAGGACAATCGTGCGGCGTTTGCTACGCTCTACGAAGTGCTGACGGTCACCTGCCGATTGCTGGCGCCATTCGCTCCATTCATCACTGACTGGGTCCACCGTGAGCTCACGGGGAGCTCCGTGCACCTAGCGCCATACACCCGGCCGCACCCGGGAGCGATCGACGTCGACCTCGAGCGAGCGATGTCGCATATCCGGACACTGGCGACGCTCGGCCGCGCAGGCCGGGAGGAAGCTGGCGTAAAGGTGCGCCAGCCGCTTGGGAGGATGGTCTGCGTCGTGCCTTTGCCGGGAGTCGTGGTTCGAGGGGCCGGGGCACGGGCCGAGGGGATGCTGGAAGAGTTAAGCCCCCTCCTGGCGGCCGAGCTGAACATTAAGAAGGTGGAGTTCATCTCCAGCGCCGACGATCTAGTAACTTTAGAGGCTAAGCCGAATTTCCGTTCGCTGGGTAAGAAGTTCGGCAAGAACACGCCGCTCGCCAGCGAAGCAGTCCATGCTCTCAGCAGTGAAGCGCTGAGGGAGTTCGAGGCGGGGAAGCCGTTGTACGTTTCGGTGGAAAACGAGTCTCGCGAGTTGAGCGTGGAAGACCTGACGGTCGTTCGCCGCGCTTCGGGCGAGTTGGTGGTGAAGGAGGAGGGCGGATATTTTGCCGCGCTCGATCCGGTTGTCACGCGTGAGCTTCGGCTCGAAGGACTGGCGCGAGAGCTGGTGAGCAGGATTCAGAAGCTGAGGAAGGAATTGGGTTTCGCGGTGAGTGATCGCATCACGCTTTTTGTCGGTGCGGATGCGGAGATTCAGGAAGCAATGAAGGCGTTTCAGAAATGGATCGCCGAGGAAGTTCTCGCCGTACGCGTTTCGATCGGCGATAAAATCGAAGGAACACACGCGACTCACACGTTCGACCTTGATGGGCAGAGCGTTGAAGTCGCCTTGGAGAGGG
>DHJO01000081.1:11552-13171 GCA_002404375.1 Gemmatimonadales bacterium UBA4718
CAGGGCACCGACGCAATGGAGCGCGAAAAGGCGTTCCTCTTCGCGAGCCAGGAAGGCCGTTTCCTCTGGCACATTGACGAAGCGCTCCGCCGGCTTTATCGCAATCCCGAGCAGTTCGGCAAATGCCACAACTGTGGGCGCGAGATAAGCTTCGAGCGTCTCGACGCACTGCCGCACGCCAGATATTGCATCGAGTGCAAGCAGCGCGAAGAAGATGGAAAGCGCCAAGCCTAATCCGCCCCTCTTCTGGGGCACTTTGGTACTCGTCGTCGCGCTCGATCTGGTAACGAAGGTGATGGCTGCGGCTAACCTGTCGCCGCAGCACATACCGCACGAGATCATTGGCAACCACATCCGGTTGACGCTCGTGTACAATCCAGGCGCCGCATTCGGGTTGAATCTCGGGATATACTCGCGCTGGATCTTCATGGCGCTAACCGCGGGAGCGCTGATCATCCTCGGCCGCCTGTACCAGGCGACGCGTCAAGGTGATTTCCTGCGCGCGCTTGCCCTCGGACTGGTGTGCGGCGGAGCGGTGGGCAATCTCATCGACCGCGTTCGGTCGGCGACGGGCGTAGTCGATTTCATCGACGTAGGCGTAGGAGACATCCGCTGGCCGACCTTCAACGTCGCGGACATGGCGGTCAGCGTTGGAGCCTTTCTTCTCGCGTGGGTGTTATGGGGAGAAGAGCGATCGCCGGGAGCCGTCGTCGCGCCGGCTTCGGTGTCGGATACACCCACGGAGATCTAGGTCTGAGCGAGATCAGAGAGTTTCCAGTCGAGGCGGACAGCGATGTCCGCCTCGATCTCTTTATTGCCCAGAGGGCCGAGCTGTCGCGCACCCAGGCGGCGACCCTGATCGCGCAGGGGCACGTTTCGGTGAGCGGGCGACCACAACGGGCGAGTTATCGAACTGTCGCGGGGGACGTGGTGCGCGTCGAGGTCCCGAAGGTGGAGAAGCGGACGATCACCGGGGAGAACATTCCGGTCGCGATCGTCTACGAGGACGAGTCGCTGCTCGTGGTCGACAAGCCGGCGGGGATGGTCGTCCATCCCGCACCCGGCAACTGGAGCGGCACCCTCGTAAATGCTCTGCTCGGGCGGGGCGGGGCACTATCCAGTGAAGGAGAGCCGGAGCGCGCCGGAATGGTGCACCGGCTCGACAAGGAGACATCGGGGCTCCTCGTGGTGGCAAAAACCGACCGCGCGCACCGGCTTTTGAGCGCGGCGATTGCCGCCCGGCGGGTGGTCCGGCGGTATGCGGTGATGACCTGGGGTCATATCACCAGCGATGCCCTTACGATCGACAAGCCAATAGCCCGGGATCCGCGAGACCGGAAGCGCATGGCAATCGTCAATAAGGGTCGGCCGGCCAAGACCGACGTCATACGCCTTGCCCGGTTCGACGCGGGGGACCTTCTTCGTGCGCATCTCTATTCCGGACGGACTCACCAAATCCGCGTTCATCTCGCGTCTATCGGCCATCCTGTCATGGGCGACGACGTGTATGGCGGAGGCGGAGGACGTCGTGTGGCCGGACTTCCTCCCAAGCGGCACTTCCTCCACGCGGCGTGGCTCGCGTTCAATCATCCCGTGACCGGCAAGCTGCTCGATTTCCG
>DHJO01000081.1:13294-19982 GCA_002404375.1 Gemmatimonadales bacterium UBA4718
CCCGGCGAGGACCCCCTTACGTCCTTCCGATTCTATGAGTGAGTCCGTAACGATTCCGCCGGAACAGACGGTCGAGGAAGCGCCACGGATCCCCACGCGCCGCCTGCTGGCGTTCGAGGTCGGGGCCAGCGTGTTCGCGTGCGACATGGAGTCGTTCCGCGAGATCGTCCCCACCCAGCGGACGACGAGACTGCCCGGCGCCCCCGATACCGTGTGCGGTTTGATCAACCTGCGCGGCACGATCGTGACCGTAATCGACGGCGGAGTCGTGCTCGGGAAACCGCCGTGCGCGAAGACGAGCGGACTGATCCTTCTCGCCGATTATTTCGAGCGCCTGGTCGGAGTCGGCGTGGACGACGTTCACGATATCCACGACATCCCCATAGATCAGTTCGCGAGCGCGGACGCGCCGGAATCGATTGGCGAAGGTATAGTCACTGGAGTCGTAGAGATCGACGGGAAAAGGGTCTTGGTGCTGGACATCACGGCGTTGGTTCAGAAAGTCATCGGACAAGGGAGGTAGGGTGAGCAGCACTGTGTTGGTTTGTGACGACGCGGTATTCATGCGGACAATGGTGAGCGACATTCTGTCGCAGGCCGGGTTCACGGTCGTCGGCGAAGCCGAAAACGGAAAGCAGGCGGTGGAGAAGTACCAGCAGCTCAAGCCGGATCTGGTGACGATGGACATCATTATGCCCGAGATGGGCGGCATCGAGGCCGTGAAGCAGATCACCCAGCTGGATCCCTCGGCGCGAATTCTCATGTGCAGCGCGATGGGGCAGCAGGCTCTCGTTCAGGAAGCGCTGCAGGCCGGAGCGCGAGACTTCGTGGTCAAGCCGTTCCAGCCGAGTCGCGTGCTGGAAGCGGTTCAGCGGGTGCTCGCCTGATGGACACAGGCCGCTACGCCAAGCTCTTTCTTTCCGAGAGTCGTGAAAATCTCTCGGAAATAAATAACGCACTCGTCGAGCTCGAGCGTGGTGGGAGCATTACGGCCATCGACCGCCTCTTTCGCGCGGTGCACACGATGAAGGGAATGGGCGGCGCGATGGGCTATACGACGGTCAGCGAGCTTTCCCACGAGCTGGAAACTCTGCTCGACCGCCTCAGAACCGGCTCATTGAACGTGACGGCGGTGATCATGGACACTCTCTTCGCCGGGGTAGATGCACTGGAGCAGGCGGTGGAGCTTGCGACCGCCGCGACTCCGACGCAGCTCGACGTGACTGAGGTCCTCGCACGCATTCGCGCCGCCTCGAGCGAGGAGCTTCCGCAGACATTCACCACCGAATTCGCCATCATGGCGGTGGCGAAGAATGAGGAGGAAGCAAGGGCGCCGGTTGCGAAAGCGGCTCGCCATATTCGCATCGATGCCCGCCGACTGGACGCGCTGATGAACCTGATGGGAGAGCTTGTGATCGCTCGTGATCGCATCGCCCAGATAGCCGAGCGCGTCGGCGACGAAGCGCTCGTCGAAGCCACGCTGCGCGCCTCTCAGATCGTCGCGACGCTGCAGAACGAAATCTTGAACAGCCGGATGGTGCCTGTGTGGCAGGTATTCGACCGTTTTCCGCGCGTCGTCCGCGACACCGCGCGCTCACTCGGCAAGGAAGTCGAGTTCAAGATCGAAGGAAAGGAGATCGAGCTTGATCGCTCCATGCTCGATGAGATGGGAGAGCCGGTGCTGCACCTGCTGCGTAACTCGCTCGATCACGGGATTGAAACACCGGCCGAGCGAAAGAAGGCGGGTAAGCCGCCGACAGCCACGCTCACGCTCACCGCGGAACGGGATCGCGCCACCGTGCTCATTCGCGTTACCGACGACGGCCGAGGCATTGATCAGGCGAAAGTACTGCCGCGCGCGAAAAAGCTTGGCATCATTGACGCCGGCACCACGAAGCTGTCCGAAGACGAATTGGTGCGCATCATATCGCGCCCGGGATTTTCCACGGCGGACAAAGTCACCGACATCTCCGGCCGCGGAGTGGGCTTCGACATCGTCGCCAACAAGGTTCGCGCCCTGGGCGGCTCGCTCGAGGTGCACACCGACTCCGGGCTCGGCACGAACGTGAGCATGCGTCTGCCTCTCACCCTGGCCATCACTCGCGCGCTCATTGCCCGCGTGGACAAGGAAGTCTACGCGATTCCTCTCACCCACGTGCTCGAGACATTTGCTTTGTCGCAGCCCATGTTGCAGGAGGTCAAAGGAAAGGAAGTTGTCGCCATTCGCGACGACGTATTTCCCGCGATCTGGCTTCGCGAGAGGGTCGGCCTTGCCGCGTCGAGCAAGACGGGCGGCCAGGTCGTCCTGGTAGAGCTTGCGGACCGCCGTGCCGCGCTCATCGTCGACGAGTTCATCGGACAACAGGAAATCGTCGTTAAGCAGTTCGACAGTGTGAACGGCAGCAGAACTCTCTTTAGCGGTGCCACCATTCTTGGCGATGGTGCCCCCGCCCTCATAGTCGACGCCTCCACTCTCCTCTGAAATGACAATTCGCCGCGACGCACAATCGACCGATGGTGGAACGACGCTGATGAGCAGCGCCCGGCTGGACGCGCTGCGCGAGGTCGCGAACATAGGCGCCGGCCACGCCGCCACGGCCCTGTCGACGCTCACGGGCACGCGCATCATGATCAGCGTGCCGATGGTCAACGTCGTCCCTCCGGGCGACTTCGTGCCCGAGATCGCACCCGACGTCGAGATTGTCGCCGTCCAGATGACGATGTCGGGCGATATCAGTGGACAGACTGTATTTCTCCTCGCCACGCCAGCCGGGCTTCGCCTCGCCGAGCGGATGCTGCGGCGCAAGCGCGGAACATCGCAGAGTCTCGGACAGCTCGAGCAATCTGCGCTCAAGGAAGCTGGCAACATTCTCGCGGGCGCGTATCTCACTGCGCTGAGCGAGTTTCTCCGAATGGCTCTCATGCTTTCTCCGCCGTCGTTGGCAACGGGCGACCCCGCCAACGCGCTTCGCACGCTCGGCGATCACGCACCCCGCGCCGATTCGCCGATCCTCTGCGTGGAGACCGAGTTCTTCCTCGAGGAGCCGGTGGAAAGTCTGCACGGATTCTTCCTGCTTGTTCCCGATCAGAGCGCCTTCGACGCAATCTTCCGCGCGGTCCGCGTAGACTGACCCGATGACCCCAGCGGCAACTGCCCGCCCACCGGCAGCCGCGAATGGCGGTGAGATCGACATCCTGCGGTCGTTCGCTCGTCGAATCGATCCGTCGGACGCGGGCGCATACAACAACCTCGGAGTTCTCTATTTCCGAAAGGGATTGACGGACGAGGCGATCGTCGCGTTCTCGCGCGCGCTGGCGCTCGACGAGCGAATGGGCGTGGCGCGGAGAAATCTGGAGATCGCCTACGGGGAAAGCGGGATTCTCGAGCGCCGGCTGCACGACCTCGAGGAACGGCTGCGGGCGAATCCTGAGGATCTCGAGGCGCTCGTCCAGAGTGGAATAGCGGAGAAGACCGCCGGCAGGCTCGAGAGGGCGCACGCCCTTTTTCAGCGGGCGATCGACCTGGATCCCGACAGCTCAGTACTGCATTTCCTCCTTGCCGAGACTCTCTACAATCGAGGATTGCACGAGGAGGCGATGCGCTCCGTGCGCCGCTCGATCGAGCTGAATCCGGAGAATCCCGACGCTCTTTACCTGATCGGGTTCATACTCGGCGATCTCGGACGCAGCGAAGAGGCCGCTGAAGCCAACCGGCGCGCGGTCATGCTGAATCCGACGCTCGTGCGCGCGCAGGCGAATCTCTCGCTCCAGACCTATCGCCACCAAGTCACGCCGAGCCGCCAACAGAGAACCCCCGCTGGCGCGCACATCACGCTCGGCCGCGCGCTGCGTCAGAAGGGATATTTTCAGGAGGCGCTCAAGGAATACGAGAAAGCCATTGAGGGCGGAGAGGCAAACGCGGAAGTGCTGCAGGCGATGCTCGAGCTTTATCTCCTCCAGCGCGACACCGGGGCGGCGATAGCGACTGCCGACAGGTTCGCGCGCGAGTTCTCTCCGACGGCAAAGACCTGGAACGGTCGTGGCGTAGCCCTCCAGCTCGAGGGCAGGCACACCGAAGCGGAGGAGAGCTACAATCGCGCGTTGGAGATCGATTCGAGCTATCCGTTCGCGCACAACAACATCGGCGTTCTCATCTGGCACAAGAGCGACACCAAGAACGCGATCAACTCTTTCCGGCGCGCGCTCCAGGCGCCTTCGCCGCCGGTCGAGGCGCGCCTCAATCTCGCGCTGTGCTTGTTCCGGCGAAAACACATCGATCTTGCGCTCGAAGCGTACCGACAGGTGCTGAGCTCCGCGCCCGAGCATCCGGTGGCCTGGAACGGGATCGGGCTCATACTCGTGGAGCTGGAGAAGTACGCCGACGCACGAAACGCGTTCGCGCGCGCCATTCAGGCGAATCCCGATTTCGCCGAAGCGCACTACAATCTGAGCTTCACGCTTTCCAATCTGGGCGATTTCAGCTCGGCGCTGCGGGAGACCAAGCGGGCGCTGTCCCTCGACCCGATGTATACCCCGCAGAAGCTCGAGCTGGCGATCGAGCTTCCGCACGAGGAAATCCGGCTCACCGTCGCGCCCCCCATCACCGAGACGGACGAATCGGTCGACCACGTCGAAGACTTCCACTTCGATCCATCGATCATCGAGGCGCTGTTCGCCGTGAAGCCGGCGCGTGCCGAGCAAGGCGCGGAAGATCCGATGGCGGGCTTCACGCTCGCCCGCGATTTCATCACCAAGGGCCTGTACGACCGCGCACAGGGGGAGATAGCCCGGGTATTGGCCCGCGGCGGCGACAAGATTGTCGGACTGGTGTTGGCGGGCGACGGATTCGCCGCTCAGGGCCTCCACGGAGAAGCACTCGAGCGATATCGCCGCGCGCTCGACATGGAAGCCACCAATCCTTTCGCCCGGCAGGGAACGGCGCGCTCGCTCCTGGCACTGGGACGCGCCGAGGAGGCACGACCCTACGCGGAAGCTCTCGTCGAGGCGGGGAGCACCGATGTGAACCTGCTTCTCCTCGCGGCCGAGGCGCGCGTTGCATCACTCGACAAGCCGGGCGCTCGCGAGATTCTGGTCTCGCTCCACAGGAGTGAAGGACGGAATGCGAATGTTCTGAAGCGCGTTGGCGATCTCTATGCCGCGCTCGGCGATTCCAGTGAGGCGATCAGCGCTTATCGTGGGAGCCTTGCCATCGACGAGCGCCAGGTGGAAACGCGCGTCGCACTCGGAAGGCTGCTCGCCAAAGCGGGCGACGATACCGGCGCCATCAGAGAGCTCGAATCGGTACTCGTCACCGCGCCGAACCACGACGCGGCGGTGGTGGAGCTGGTCGGACCGTACCGGCGCACCGGTCGCTCCCGCAGTGCGCTGCCGCGGGTCGTGGCGCTCGTGCGGCGCGATGTTTACCATTTCGCCGCGCTGATCGCGCTGGGAGAGATCCTCATCGACCTGGCGCGCGAGATTGACGCGCTGAACGCGTTCGAGCGCGTGCTGCGGTTCGATCCGAATCACTCTGACGCGCTGCGTTACCACCGGCTCCTGCAGAGAGGACGGCGCTAATGGCCATCGAAGGACCGCTCCGCGAGCTCGGCATTCACGACGTCTTCCAGCTTCTCGATCTGAGCAGGAAGACCGGAACGCTCCGCATAACCTCTCCCGAACGAAACAACGAAGGGAGCGTCTACTTCGACGCGGGCACCATCGTCGCCGCCACGATGAAGAGCAATCCGCATCTGCTCGGCACGATTCTCGAGCGCTCGGGGAAGGCCACCGCCGCCGATCTCGCGCGCGCCACCGCGATGCAACGTGCGGGCGACAAGCGTCGAGTCGGTGAGATTCTCGTCGCCCACGGAATCGTGACCCCGCGGGACATCGATCGGTTCATGCGGCAGCAGATCGAAACGGTCGTGTTCGATCTCATGTCGTGGTCCGAGGGATTCTTCTCCTTCTCCGAGGAGCCACCGAGGCCCATTCGGAAGGACATCGCGGTGCGCGTTAGCACCGAGTCGCTGCTGATGGAAGGCGCCCGCCGAATCGACGAGTGGTCGCGTATGGCCGACAAGATTCCCGACGCGCGGGTTCTTCCGCGCCTCGCGCCGCTCGACGACGGGCCGGAATCCTTCATTGATCTGCTTCCCCGCGAGTGGGAAGTGCTGTCGGTGATCGACGGAGAAAGGAACCTGCACGAGATCGGAAAGCGTCTTGTGCTTCCCGAGTTCGAGGTCGCGAAAATCATCTACGGCATGCTGAGCACGGGCCTGATCGAGATCACGCCCCACGACGACGGACCGAAGCGTGGCTGAGTCAGCGCGCACTCTCTTTGCGACCGCGATCGGCGAGGCCGAGCAGACGGCATTGCTGCTCGATGCGGCGGGTGTCCCGCTCGCCGGCAGCTATGTCGACGATCGGGGCCGCGACATCTCCGCGGAGATAGGAGCGGCGTTGAGCGGCGTAACCAGAGAAGTTTCGCGCTCGATGCGGCTCCTCTCCATCGGCGCTTGGATCGCGGTGGTGGTGGAGACCGATGCGGCGACGATAGCGCTCGCGCCGGCGCCGCAGGATAGCGTGGTGCTCCTTGCTTCGTCTTCCGCGGTGCCGCTCGGGCTGGTGCGTCGGGTGCTAACGCGCTCGGTGGCGCTGGCGATCAACTGGATGCAGGGGCGCGCATGAA
>DHJO01000081.1:20095-32081 GCA_002404375.1 Gemmatimonadales bacterium UBA4718
GATTCGCGCAAGCATACGGCCGCGCTCGCGGCCTATCTTTACTCCAAAGTAACGCGCGCATCGGATGCTGCCCGCCTCGGCACTCCGGCGTTCATGCGCCTCGAGGCCGAGCGGGGACAAATCTGCGTCGTGGGCGCCCGCGACGTCGTACTGGTCACGATCGTCACGTCCGACGCCAACCTGGGACGAGTGAGACTGGATATGATGAAGGCAGCCCGAGACAAATCATGACGCAGCCAACAGTAGCGGAACCGTGGGTGGCAGGGCCGCTCAGGCGGCTGATGGACGACGCGCGCCTCATATCGGGCGTATTGCTCTATCCCACCGGAAAGGCAGTCGGCCAGTTCGGCTTCTCCAATGCTGCCGACGTCATGTCGGTCTGCGCGCTCACCTCCGCGATCAATGCGTCCGCCCGCGAGCTGGGAAAGCAGCTCGATGGCAAACCATTCCTGGAGATGCACCACGCGGGTGTGGACCGGCAGGTCTTCATGGCGCGCTGCGCCGCGGGTGCTCACGAGTTTCTCTTCGTCGGCGTGTTCGACCGCGAAAGCTCCTTCGGAGTGGTCGAGATCTACTTCGAGGAATTCCAGAAGGCGATCGAGAAGCTTCGCCCGGAAACAGAAGTCAGGGGAGTAGGTCCATCCGGAGACTTCGAGGGCGAGCTCAATCGCAGCCTCGACGCACTCTTTGGCCCGCTCGGCAAATAATGTCAGTCGTCAACTACGGCACTCGCGAAATCACGTGCAAGATCGTGTACTACGGTCCGGGCCGATCGGGCAAAACAACGAATCTTCAGCACGTTTACTCGCAGCTGCCCGAGGAGCGAAGGGGCAAGATGGTCTCGCTGGCGACTGAAACCGATCGAACCCTCTTCTTCGACTTCCTGCCGCTGGATCTCGGAACGATTTCCGGGTTCGCGACGCGCTTTCAGCTGTACACGGTTCCGGGACAGGTCTACTACGCGGCCACGCGAAAGCTCGTACTGCAGGGCGTGGACGGGGTCGTGTTCGTCGCCGACAGCCAGTCGCGACAGCTCGCCGAGAACATCGAGAGCCTGCAGGACCTGCACGAAAATCTCGCGGACGAGGGTCTCGATCCGCGCACGCTTCCGCTCGTCATGCAGTACAACAAGCGTGATCTGCCGCCGGCCGAGATAAGCAGCGTCGCGGAGCTGGACGAGACGCTCAATTTCCGCGCGGTGCCGTATTTCGCGGCCACCGCGATAAACGGCGGCGGGGTCTTCGAGACGCTGCGCAGCATCGCGTCGATGGTGCTGGGCCGGCTCAGCGCTCCCGCCGCGAAAGGATCCTGACCGTGGCCACCGGCGTAAAGAAAGGAGCCGAGGACGACAGTGGCGAGTTCGCCGAATTCATGGCCGACATCAGCCATGAGATCGCCAAGCGCGTCGAGTCGCTCGACCCTACGCCAAAGAGCAGCCCAGCGCAGAGGAAGGAGGCCACGCCAGTTCCGGACGCTGGAGTCATACGCGAGTGGGATAACGTCGCCGACAGGATGATCGAGGAAATGGGCTGATGGCTATCAAGGGTAGCCTGAAGGAAGCGAGCCTCCCCGACGTCCTGCAGCTGCTCTCTATGGGCAAGAAGAGCGGCTGCCTCGGTCTCTCGTTCCACGACAGCTTCGGCTCGATCTATTTCGACAGCGGCCGGATCTGCCATGCCGCGATCGTGAATCGCCCCCTCGACACCGAGAACGCCGTCTATACGCTGTTCACCTGGACGAGCGGCACGTTCAACTTCGAGCCGGGCGTCGAACCGGAAGAAGGCGCCGAACGGGTCTCGGTGGATCCGCAGTCGTTGCTGCTCGAAGGCGCGCGACGGGTCGACGAGTGGTCGCTCATCGAGAAGAAAATTCCCAGCTTCGATGTGGTCTTCAGCATCGATCGGCCGCGCCTCACGAGGAACAGGGACAATCTGTCTCCCGAGCAGGAAGCGCTGCTCCCGCTCCTCGACGGGCATCGCGACATCAACGGACTTATCCGCGACTCTGGCCTTGGCGAGTTCGAGGTGGGGAAGGCCCTTTACGGACTGCTGAACGCCTCGTTTCTGCTCCCGGTTGGCCGCAAGAGAACGACCCCGACGCTTCCGCGCAACGCGAGCCCGCTGGAACGGCGCGAGCTTGCGAGCGCTCTGTACAGAGCGGGAATGCACGACGAAGCCCAGCGCGAGTTCCGCGCGCTGGTCGAGGAAGCGGCGGATCCGGTCGCGTCTTTTCATCTTGGATTGATCGCGCTTCGCAGAAAGGAATGGGCGAGCGCGGTGAACGCGTTCATGACGTCAGCCCCGAACGCCCCCAGCAAGACGGCGTTGTTGCACAATCTCGCGCTCGCGTATGAACAGCTTGGCCAGCTCGAGAAAGCCAAGCTGGTGGTCGACCGCGCGATCACCGCTGGCGGTGGCGCGGAGCCTCTTACTCAGCTGCAATCTGCAATCATTTCCGCTCGCCTGGGGGATCTGCAATCCGCCAAGGTGGCACTGAGCGAAGCACGGAGTCTGTGGAGCTCCAGCCAGCCGCCGCCCGTCTGGTTTCACTACGCGGCGCAGGTCGCGGCGATGACCGACGATCCCGATCGCGAGATTTTGCTCTTGGCGGCTGCCGCGGAGACACATCCCGACTCCCCGGTGCTGCTCAACAATCTGGCTGCCGGATATCTCAAGCGGGGCGAGTACGCACACGCGCGCGACGCGGCGGAAAAGGGAATAACCGTGGCTCCAGAGCTGCCGCAGCTGCGGCGCAATCTGTCCGCGGCGCTCGAGGGAATCGCGCGCGAGCAAAAAAATGCGGCTCATCCGACGAACCGCTCCTGACAGCCACCACCGAGTTGATCCAGGGTGATGACGCCGAATTCCGCGCGCTGATGGACAAGATCACGCGCGACCGGGGCTTTCAGTGCTCGAGCTACAAGGACAAATGCCTGCGCCGCCGAATCGCGGTTCGCATTCGCGCGCGAGGGGTGTCAGGCTGTGCAGAATACTCGGGGATGCTGGACAGCGATCCGCGCGAATACGAGCGATTGATGCGGTCGCTCACGGTCAACGTCACCAAGTTTTTTCGCAATTGGGAGACGTATTCGGCGATCGATCAGAAGGTTGTTCCGGCGCTTATGGAGAGGGACGAGCGAGAGATCCGCGTCTGGAGCGCCGGCTGCTCCTCCGGCGAAGAGCCGTACTCCATCGGTATCCTCATGGACAGGCACTCGCGTGCGAACGGCGGAGAGCGTCTGGAATCCATTTCGATCGTGGGCACGGACATCGACACCGACTGTCTGGGCGAAGCCGAGCGCGCGGTCTATGCCGAGTCTGCGCTCCGCGACACGCCGGCCGATCTGCGCGAGCATTATTTCCCGAAGATCGCCGAACTGCGCACAATGCTGCCCGAGGTACGACGGCTGGTCACGTTCGAGGTTCGCGACCTGCTGCACTTCCAGCCGCCTTTCGAGGATGCGCACCTGATCGTGTGCCGCAACGTGATCATCTATCTCGAGCGGGCCGCGCAGGACGCGCTCTTCGCTCACTTTCACAAAACGCTGGCGCCCGGCGGATTTCTCGTACTCGGCAAGGTCGAGACGCTTCTGGGCGAATCCAGAGGACTCTTTTCCCCGGTCAATGCGCGCGAGCGCATTTTCCGCAAGATGTAACGCGGCAGCGACTGGATGAAGGAGGCGCTTTCCACTGTGCTGGTGGTCGACGACAGTTCATTCATGCGCACGCTCATAGCCGAGATGGTGGAATCCACGCGCGAGTTTCAGGTGGTTGGAACGGCGGCGGACGGAATCCAGGCCATCGACGCGATCCGTTCTCTCAACCCGGACATCGTGACGCTCGACATAGAAATGCCACGGCTCGACGGACTGCAGACACTCGACACGATCATGCGTGAGATGCCGCGACCGGTCGTGATGCTGAGCGCCGCCGGATCCGAGCGAGGAAATGAGATGACACTTCGGGCGCTGGAACGCGGCGCGGTCGAATTCGTGAGAAAGCCGTCGGGGCCTATCAGCATTGATTTGTTGACCGTCAGGCAGGAGCTGCTCGCAGCACTCAACGCGGCGCGGGCGGTCAACATGGCCGGAGTGCAGACGCCTCCACAGGCTGGCGTTCCGGTTGGCGCGGAGACGGTTCCCAAAAAAATCTCCGGCGCGGCTAGCCGCGTCGTCGTGATCGCCGCATCGACCGGAGGTCCGCGCGCTCTCGGAGAGATCGTCCCGCATCTTCCCGACACGCTCGGCGCGGCGGTGCTCATCGTTCAACACATGCCCAGAGAGTTTACGCGAAGCCTCTCGCGCAGGCTTGATTTAATGAGTCCACTGCCGGTTGCCGAAGCCGTCGAGGGAGAAGCAGTGCTCGAGAACCACGTTTATCTGGCGCCCGGGGGATTCCACATGACCGTCACAGGCAGTTCGGGCGCCGCAACGATCGGCCTCGATACTTCGCCGACCATCTGGGGTGTGCGACCCGCCGCCGATCCACTCTTCGTCTCCGCGGCCGAAGCGTTTGGCGCCGACGCGATTGGAGTGGTCCTCACCGGAATGGGTCGTGACGGGGCCGAAGGCTTGCGACGCATTCGCTCCGCGGGCGGAAAGTCGGTAATCCAGGACCGCGATAGCTCGATCATCTATGGAATGCCGCAGGCCGCCATGCAAACGGCCGGCGCTGATCGGGTTGCGGCCGCGCGCGACATCGCGCGTGCGATCAAGGATCTCTGTCGCTCCAGAAAGGGAGGCATTGGCGGATGAACGCACACGGGGTAACGTTCGCTGTTTGTTGCTCACGATCCAACCGCTTCAGAGGCACGATGAACGAAGGCAGAGTCGACAATGCGTAGGATGCTCGTCACAGGCGCTGCCGGGTTCATCGGCACCAACTTCGTGCATTTCTGGGCCGAGCATCATCCTGGGGATACGATTATCGGGCTCGATGCGCTCACGTACGCCGGTAATCTGTCGAATCTGGAGCCGCTCGCTGACAGCGAGCGATTCACCTTCATCAAGGGTGATATTCGCGACGGCGACATCATGCACGAGATCATAAAGCGCGAAGGCATCGACACGATCGTTCACTTCGCGGCTGAATCGCACGTTGATCGGTCGATCAGAGGGCCGGACCCCTTCATCGAGACCAACGTGCGCGGAACTCACGAGCTGCTGAAGGCGGCCCGGGCGGCATGGTCTGAAGATTGGTCGGGCGGCGCGCGGCGGTTCCACCACATCTCGACCGACGAGGTTTACGGCTCGCTTGCCCCGAACGCCGCTCCCTTTACCGAAGAGAGTGCGTACGCTCCGAATTCACCTTACGCGGCAAGCAAGGCAGCTGCGGACCACCTGGTGCGCGCGTATCACCACACCTACGGGGTGCCGGTGACGACCACAAACTGCTCGAACAACTACGGGCCGTATCACTTTCCGGAAAAGCTGATTCCACTGACTATCGTGAACGCGCTCGATGGAAAGGAGCTGCCGGTTTACGGCGATGGCCTGCAGATCCGCGACTGGCTTTACGTTCGCGATCACTGCCGTGGCATCGAGCGTGTGCTGGAGAAGGGGCGGCTTGGCGAGACCTACAATCTCGGTGGAAACTCCGAGCGAAAAAACATCGACGTCGTGAAGGGAATCTGCAAACACATCAACACGATCTTTGCCAAGGACGAGAAGATCCGCGAGCAATTCCCGAAATCGCCGGGGGCGATCGGCGGTGACACTTCCGAGCTGATCAAATTCGTGAAGGATCGGCCCGGCCACGACCGGCGTTACGCGATCGACGCTATGAAGGCGACCCTGGAGACGGGTTACGGGCCGTCCGAGTCGTTCGAGACCGGCCTGCTCAAGACCATCAAATGGTATATTGCCAACGAGCCCTGGTGGCGGTCCGTTATGGATGGAAGCTATCGGGACTGGGTGGAGCTCCACTATTCCGAGGGCAAGAAAACCGGCTCTTAGGACCTTCCGCATCCCCTTGAGGTAGGAAAATCTGGTTGACACGCATTTCCAACAGCCCTACACTACCTCGCTTATGGCCAAAACCGATCTTGCCAGTGGTCCAAGGGCACACCGCGATTTGACGGGTCGTCGCTCCTGGCTCTATTGGACGCTTGCCGCTGTGGCTCTCGTTGCCGGATTCGCCGACCTCGCTCGTGGCGGCGAAACGCTAGCCCCGATACTGCTCGTAATCGGGTACTGCGTGCTGGTCCCGCTGGCCATTCTCCGGTGACGGGATAGGCTCGGTTTCTGCACCGGGCGAGTAGCTCAGTTGGTTAGAGCGCCTGCCTTACACGCAGGATGTCGGGGGTTCGAGTCCCTCCTCGCCCACTCAAGGTTTCGGGGACCCAGGGATTGGGAAGTGGTGTAAGAATGTTTACCGACTTGGAGGTTATACAATTGAAGGCACGTCAACGTCATTCACGACTCGCTCTCGTCGCCATCGTCGCAGTGGTAACCGCTGTGGGCGCGTCCTCCGCGGCAGCCCAGAGCCGAGCTACTGGTGATCGAGTCATGATCCCGACGCTTCAGAGCGCCGACAAGGATCTCGGTTCGCAAGCGGCGGAAGCAATTCGCAACCAGCTGCAGAAGCAGACCAACCTCCGGGATGTCGTCGTCGTCCCCAAGGCCGACATTATCAATGCCCTGGTCAATTCAGGTTACAGCCCGACCGAAGCGCTCGCCCCCGGCGATGCGAAGGCGCTCGCCACCCTCGTGCGCGCTCCGCAATATCTGGAAGGCTCGGTTTCCAAGACCCCGACCGGATACAAGATCGATTCGCGGCTCATTATCTCCCGCGATATGACTCGCGGCCAGGTGCTCCCCAGCGCTCAGGCTCCCAAACTCGATGACGCGGCCAGCCAGGTCGGCAAGTCGATCCAGGCCGCGCGGCGCCAGCTTGCCGGAGAGGAAGCTTGTCACAATGCGGTTGCGCAGGGCCAGTATCAGGCGGGCGTGACGGCCGCGCGCGGCGCAATGGCTGGCTCTCCGAGCTCGAACATCGCCGCCGCCTGCCTCGTCGACGCGTACGCCGGGCTCAAGATGGATGACTCCGTGATAGCCGTCGCCGAGCGGATTCGCGCAAGCGATCCAGCGAATATCGTGGCACTGAGAAGGCTGGCCGACACGTACCGCACCAAGAGCGACACGACCAAGATGCTCCAGGTGCTGGGTGCGCTAGCGGCGGCCGATCCGACCAACATCAAGCTCATTCAGGATGTCGTAGCCGAGTATGCGAAGATGGGTCACGCGGATCAGGCCGTGCCCCTCATGCGGGATCTGATTCAGAACAATCCGGGTGATCCTCAGCTGCTCAACCTCGCCTGGCTCGTTTATCTGAACGCGAAGGATTTCAACGACGCGATCAACACGGGAACCGAGATGGTGCGCGTGGATACGGCGGCGGCCACGGCTGACTACTACTCGCGCCTCGCTGGCGCATACTCCGCCATGAATCAGCCGCAGAAGGCATCAGAAGCGGCCGCGCGTGGCGCGACGAAATTCCCGAACGATCCCAACCTCGCATTGTTCAGGGCGCAGACTCTCTACAAAGAAGGGAACCTGCAACTCGCGCTGGACGCGGCCAAGAAAGCCGTAGCTGCCAACCCCAAGAACCCGCAGGGATATTTCCTGCTGGCGACCATTCAGGGCGCGCTTAACCAGTACGACGACCTGACCAACACACTGAACCAGGCGAAGGCGAACGGCGCTGATCCTACGTCGCTGTCGCAGCTCGCCCTGCAGCAGGGAAGTAACGCGTACAAGGCGGGCCAGGCCTCGAAGGACCGCGCCGACTTCCAGCGCGCCATCAAGTTCCTGCAGCTCTCCGACCAGCTCCAGAGCTCCGCGGACGCCAAGTTTCTGCTCGGTGCCAGCGCGTTCTCGCTCGGACAGAGCGCAACGATCGATGCCAACGAGAAGAAGAGCTGCGACCTGGCTCGGACCGCTCGCGATGCATTCAATCTCGCGCAGATGAACCTGCCGGCAGGCGGACAGAAGTACCCGAACGAGGCAGCTCAGCTCCTGACGGCCATTCCGCAGTTCACGCCGGCGGTCGACAACGAGGTGAAGCGCTTCTGTAAGTGATCGATCCTCTGGCCGGCCGGTGGGATACTTCCTACCATGCGCCGGTCATGGTCGACGAAGTATCGGCGCTCTTTGCCGGCGCTAAAGAGGTATTGGATTGCACTTTGGGGGGTGGAGGGCACAGCGAAGCCCTTCTCGCCTCCGGCTCCTCCGTCGTAGCGCTCGATCGCGACGAGGCAGCCATTGCTGAAGCGAGAAAGCGGCTCGCGCCCTACGAGGCGTCGGGCCGCTTTCTCGCGATCAGGGGAAATTTCGCCGAGCTGGACCGGGTTCCGGAGCTCGCGGGACGCAAGTTCGACGGCATCCTGGCGGACCTCGGGGTTTCTTCGCACCAGATCAACGCCGACGAGAGAGGTTTCTCTTTCCGTCCTGGCGCGTTACTCGACATGAGGATGGACCGTCGCTCTACTACGACCGCCGCCGAACTGTTGAACACGCTGGATGAAGCCAACCTATCCCAAATTTTCCGCGACTACGCAGACGAGCCGAGGGCCAACCGCCTCGCTCGGGAAATTACCCGTCGCCGCGAGCGTAAACCGATGCACGTGAGCGACGATCTCGTCGACGCCATTCGAGGCGCTTTCGGCGCGCGCATGGGCCCGGGCGATTTCGCGCGGTTCTTCCAGGCCGTCCGCATCGCGGTGAACGATGAGCTGGGCGCGCTCGAAAGGGCGCTCCCGCTCCTGCGCGACCGACTCAAGCCGGGCGGAATCCTCGCCGTGATCGCCTACCACTCGGGCGAAGACCGGCTGGCCAAGCACACGATGCGCGAGTGGGGCATGGAGTGCATTTGCCCACCGAAGCAGCTGCAATGCACGTGTCGCGGTCACGCATTGGGCAAGCTGGTGACGAAGCGTGCAATGATCGCGAGCCGGACAGAGACCGCCTCCAATCCGCGCTCGCGAAGCGCCAGATTACGCGCATGGCGAAGCGCGGCGTAGCACTGAGAGGGAGAACCCTCGTGGCTCTGGTCCTTGCTGCTTTCGTTCTCGTCGCGCTGTCCATCGTGTGGCGGAGAACACTCGGCATCGGTCAGTCGGAGCGACTCGCGGCACTCGACGGAAAGCGAAACGAGCTCGAGGGCGAGCGCGCGAGACTGGAAAGCGATATCCGCGATGCATCGAGTCGGCAGCGGCTGGGCGTTGTCGCGGAGAGCCAGCTCGGAATGCACATTCCGTCCGACAGGCAGGTCGTCATACTCCCACGGCCGGGGCGACGTGAAAGCCCCTAACCGCGTCACCGTCGTCCACGGATTCTTCGCGCTCTTCGCGCTCGCGCTGGTAGCGCGCGCGGCCAAAGTCCAGGTAGTTGAAGGCAAGGAGTGGGTTTCTCGCGGCCAGCGGCAACACTACATGGCCTCGGCGGCGGCTGCGCCGCGAGGAGAGATTCTCGACGCGAGCGGCAATACTCTGGTCGAGAGTCGCGAGCTGACACGCGTGGCCGTAGCGCCGCCCGAGGTTCGCGATACCGCTCTCGTTCTCAAGGCACTGCGCCGCGCCCGGGTTGACGCAGCACTCGTTCACGCGGCGATCGAGCGCCGGCGCAGATGGATAGACCTGCCCGGACTCTACAGCCAGTCAGATATCGCTTCCTTGTCGAAGCTGAACGGCGTGCACCTCACGCCGGTGTTGCAGAGGGTCTATGCCCAGTCGAGCGGCATCAGAAGCATCGTCGGGAGTCTCGATGGTCAAGGGAATCCGCTCGACGGTCTCGAGCTCGCGCTGGACGCGATTCTTCGCGGCGACTCGGGAAGAGTGAGCCTTGCGCGCGACAAGAGTGGGCGCGCGATGGACAGTCCCGACGGGTGGACCGAGCAGCCGCGAGCGGGATCGACGGTCGTGCTGACCATCAACAACACCTTGCAGGAAATCTGCGAGCGCGAGCTGGCGATCGCGGTCGACAGCCTGCGCGCCGACGGCGGCGACATTGTCGTCATGAATCCGCACACCGGCGAGATTCTCGCGCTCGCGAGCAATCGGGTGGGGCACACTTCGTTCTCGAATACCGCCCTGACGGAGCCGTTCGAGCCTGGTTCGACGCTCAAGCCGTTCGTCGCCGCATCGCTCCTCGAGAGTGGGCGCGCAAAGCCCAGTGACGTAATCGACACGCACAACGGAAAGCTCGAACTGAATGGTCGGACAATCACTGACATGCACAAGGCCGCCCGTCTCTCGCTCTCCGATGTCATCCGGTTCTCGAGCAACATTGGAATAGTCGAATTCGGCCAGCGGCTGACGACGCGTCAGAAATACGAGATGTTCCGCGATCTCGGGTTCGGAATGCCGCTGGGCGTTCCGCTTCCCGCGGAGTCGCCCGGCACGCTGCGCGAGCCGAAGCAATGGTCGAAACAGACGAGCGCATCGATTCTCATGGGGTACGAGATCGCGGTTACGCCGTTGCAGCTCGTCACGGCGTACTCCGCCATCGCGAACGGTGGCGAGCTCCTCGAGCCGCATCTGGTGAAAGAGGTTCGATCGCTCGACGGCAAGGTCATTTATCACGCCGAGCCTCGGCCTGTACGACGGGTGATGTCGGGAGAGGTAGCTCGCACGATACAGGAGATGCTGCTGGCGGTGGTGCAGGAGGGCACGGCGACCAAGGCCGATCTTCAGAACTTCGACGTCGCTGGAAAAAGTGGGACCGCTCGTCGGACCACACAAAACTCGGGCTACACGCCGGGCAACTACACCGCGTCGTTCGTGGGCCTGTTTCCTGGAAAGGATCCCCAGTACGTCGTGCTGGTAAAGCTGGATAGCCCAAAGGGGAGACATTACGCGGGCGGCGACATTGCTGCTCCAGTGACGAAGATCGTTTTGCGCGCGGCGCTCGCTGCTCGCGACGCGGCGCTCAATCGTGAGGATCTCGCCACTTCGGAAAAAACCGCGGTCGGGAGCACGATGAGGGAGGTATCTCGCGACCCTACGGAGCACATCGACGCAGCTTCGTACGATCCGAGCGACAATCTCCGGCCGCGGGACGCCACCGAAGGAACCAAGTCGTATGTCCTGGATCTTCCCACGTCTCGCAGCTCGATGCCGGTGGCGATCGCCCCTCGCGCCGTCCCGGATGTGAGAGGCTTGTCGATCAGAGAAGCCGTGCGCGCCATACACGCAGCGGGATTCCGAGTGCGCCTGAGTACGGGGTCATCCGCTGGGACATCTCCCGCCGCCGGTACTATGTCTCCACCGGGAATTATCGTGCAGCTCAACCGCCCGCCTCAATGAAAGTCCGCATCTCCGAGATCAGGAATGCGCTAGCCGAGCGGGGATTGCTTGCGGGAGTGGAAGGGAAGCTGCCGGATGAAGCAAGCGGAGTCGCAGACGACAGTCGCAAAGTGAAGCGTGGTGAAGTCTTCATCGCAGTGCGCGGTTGGAACACTGACGGTCACGACTTCGTCGATGCCGCTGCCCAACGCGGCGCGAGTGTAGCGATCGTCGAAGATGCCGGGCGCACGACGCTACCCGCGCTGGTGGTTCGCGAAGGCCGTCGGGCGGCAGCGGTGGCCGCATCAATCGCGTACGCGAATCCGGCCCGCAATTTGACCATCGTCGGCGTCACAGGCACTAACGGGAAAACCACGGCCACGTCGATCATGCGGCACCTGTTCGACGATGGCGGTGGCTCAAGCGCTTCTATCGGAACGCTGGGCGTGCTGATTGGCAGTGAGGGCGAGGTGTTGCCGGGCGGCGGTGGTCTGACGACGCCGGGACCCGTGGAGCTGCAAAGAGTGTTGCGTGCGCTCGTCGATCGCGGCGTGCGGACGGTAGCGATGGAAGTCTCCTCGCACAGCCTCGATCAGAGGCGAGTCGATGGACTCGAGTTTGACGCCGCCGTGTTCACCAACCTGACCCGCGATCACCTTGACTATCACGGAACGATGGAGGCTTACCTGCAGGCAAAAGCGCGCCT
>DHJO01000081.1:32183-42480 GCA_002404375.1 Gemmatimonadales bacterium UBA4718
GCCCGCTCACGTTCGCCCTTCGCGCGATGGCCGACATTCGCGCGGAACAAGTGCGTTACACGCCGCGTGGAAGCGAATGGAAGCTCGTTACCCCGCGGGGGTCTGGTGACGTCAGGCTTCCGCTCATTGGCGACGTCAATGTCGAAAACGCCCTTGCCGCAGCAGCCGCCGCATTCGCGCTCGGGCACTCTCCGCAAATGATCGCTGAAGGGCTGAGCACCGTTCCCCAGGTCTCCGGCAGACTGGAAATCATCTCGACACGGCCTACCGTTCTGCGCGACTACGCTCATACTCCTGATGCTCTCGAGCGGGCGCTGCGCACCGCGCGCGCGTTCACGCGAGGGAGGCTGATCGTTGTATTCGGGTGTGGTGGAGAGCGCGACAAGGGCAAACGTCCTATCATGGGCGAGATCGCCGAGCGCGGAGCAGACTGCGCTATCGTGACCAGCGATAATCCGCGCACTGAGGATCCTGACGCCATCATAGACGACATCGAGGGCGGGATGCGTGGCACCGGGCACGAACGCGTGACGGACCGGCTCGCGGCCATTCAACGCGCTCTGGACCTCGCCGAGGACGGAGACATCGTCCTCCTCGCCGGCAAGGGCCACGAGACCTATCAGATTCGCGGAACTACTTCGTACCCATTCGACGAAAGGGAGATAGTGAAAGAGATGACCGGGAGTCACGCGTGAGCACGGGATTCTGGACCCCGGACCGGATCGCGGCCGCGCTCGAAAATCACTTGACTGGCTCGGCGCCGCGCGGGTCGACGCAGGTGCGCGGAATAACCACCGATACGCGGAAAATCGGCAAGGGAGACGTTTTCCTGGCGCTCAAGGGCGAGCGCTTCGACGGACACGACTACCTTCGCGATGCGGTTCGCGACGGCGCCTCGGCCGTCATCGTTTCTCGCGCGCCAAAGCTCACTGCACTCAGCGTTCCAGTTTACGAGGTGGGTGACACTCTGGTCGCGTTGGGCGCGCTGGCGAATTACTGGCGGCGCGCCTGGGGGAAAACGATCGTTGCCGTTGCGGGCAGCAACGGTAAGACGAGCACCAAGGATCTTCTCAAGGCATCTCTCGGACGCTCCTATTCGGTCCACGCGACGACGGGGAACCTCAACAACCGCATCGGCGTACCGCTCACTCTGCTCTCGCTTCCGCCGGATGCGGACGTGGGAGTCATCGAGTTGGGAACGAGCCTTCCCGGGGAAGTCGCGATCCTGCGCGACATCGCGCAGCCCGACATCGCCCTTGTCACGTCCATCGCCGAGGAGCATCTCGAGGGCCTTGGCGACCTCGCGGGAGTTCTCCGCGAAGAAGCAGCAGTCTATGACGGTGTAGCCGTCGGCATCGCCCCTTCGGCGCAGCCTGAAATTGCCGAAGCGGCTCGCGCCAAAGCCAAGCGGGTAGTATTGGCGGGTCTGGATCCGACCGCGGATCTGAAGCCGGACCGGTGGGAGATCGGACCCGACGGACTTGGCGTCATCGAGATTGGTGGCGTTACGATCCGGCCACCGGTCCGCGGACTCCACAATTTGCGCAACGCGATGCTCGCGCTGGCGGTCGCTCGCGAATGTGGCGTGAGCTACGAGGACGCCTCCGAAGGAATTGCGGCGATGCCGCAGCCGAAGATGCGGGTAGCGTGGGAACAGGTGGGTAACGTCACGCTCATAAACGACGCGTACAACGCCAATCCGGGATCGACGCGCGCTGCGATCGAGCTGTTACAAGGGACCGGTACCGGACGGCAGAGGGTAATCGTCCTTGGTACGATGCGAGAGCTTGGTGCGGCATCGGAGCAATGTCACGCCGACATCGCGGTTCTCGCATTGGCTTCGGGTGCAGACATCGTGGCGGGAATCGGAGAGTTCGCTCCCGCGCTCGAGAAACGGAAGGACCACGAGCGCGTCATCACCGCTTCTGACGTCGAGGACCTGTGGCCGCAGCTTGAGGGCCGGCTCCAGCGCGACGCTATTATTCTGCTCAAAGCGTCTCGGGGCGTTCAGCTGGAGCGTCTTGTTCCACATCTAACTACCTGGGCGACTGCATAGTGCTGAATTATCTGCTCGTTCCGTTCGTAGGATTGCCGCACTTCGGGTTTCTGCGACTGTTCCAGTGGATAACCTTTCGCGCCGCGGGCGCTGCCGTCACCGCGCTCCTTCTGACGTTTGTCGTCGGCCCCGGAATCATGCGGCGGCTGCGCAGAATGCGCCTTCATCAGGTGATTCGCGAAGGAACCCCGGACGCGCATCAGCAAAAAGGAAGGACGCCAACGATGGGTGGATTGATCATCCTCGGCGCGACCCTTATCAGTACGCTCCTCTGGGCCAAGCTGGACAACCGCTATGTGCTGTTGGCGATGGTTTCGATGGCCTGGATGGGAGCGATAGGCTTCTGGGACGATTACCTGAAGCTGAAACAGAAACTGGCGGGAAAGAAAAACACCGGCCTCGTCGAGAAATACAAGCTCGCTGGTCAGGTGACGCTCGGCTTCGCGCTCGGCTACTACCTGTGGAAGCATCCCCTCTCTTCGCTGCCTGGCGCGTCGACCACATTGCCTTTCTACAAATACATCCTGATAGTGCCACTCAGCGCCGGCCTCGGCTGGGTGTACGTGCTGTTCGTGACGTTCGTGATGACGGGGACCAGTAACGCCGTCAACGTTACCGACGGGCTCGATGGTCTGGCGGCCGGTCTCACCGCGATCGCCGCGCTCACGTTCGCGTTCTATGCCTATGTCGTGGGGCGCGTTGATGCGAGCCAGTATCTCTACGTCTACTATTTACGCGGAGCCGGCGAGCTCACCGTTTTCTGCACCGCGGTGCTGGGCGCGTGCATAGGGTTTCTCTGGTACAACACTCACCCCGCGGAAGTCTTCATGGGAGACACCGGCTCTCTGGCTCTGGGCGGAGCGCTCGCCTCGGTTGCGATTCTGCTGAAGTCGGAATTCCTGCTCGTGCTCGTCGGCGCGGTCTTCGTCGCCGAGATGGTGTCGGTAATCCTTCAGCGCTTCGTGTTCAAGTACCGCAAGCGACGATATGGAATCGAGTACGCGCGCGAGCATCGGGTCTTCAGAAGGGCTCCGCTCCATCATCATTTTGAAGTGAAAGGGTGGGATGAAGCACAGGTGGTCGTCCGCTTCTGGATCATCGGAGTCCTGTTCGCGTTCATCGCTCTAAGCACGCTGAAATTGCGATGACCCCGCGCGAGCTCGTGCCGCGCGAGAGCGAGATCGCTGTCATCGGTCTCGCCCGGAGCGGCCGCGCCGTGGCCACGCTGCTGCGAAAACACGGCTACCATGTATACGCGTCCGACCTCGCGTCATCGCCCGACACCGGGCGATGCGCAGAGGAGCTGCGCAGCCAGGGAGTTTCCGTCGACGTAGGTCGGCACGATCTGGATCGTTTGGCGCGCGCGAGCCTCGTCGTCACCAGTCCTGGCGTCCCTCCGTCTGCGCGACCGCTCGCCTTCTCGCGGGAGAACGGCATCCGCGTCGCCAGCGAAGTGGAGGTGGCTCTCCACTTTCTGGAAGGCCCCCGCGTGATCGCGGTGACTGGAACAAACGGAAAGACGACGACCACCGCGCTAATCGCTCACTTGTTGCGCGGGCTCGATCTCGAAGCAGTCGAAGCAGGCAACATTGGAACGCCGCTCTCGGAGATTGCGATTCGGGAGCATCAGCCGAAATGGATCTCACTCGAGATGTCCTCCTTTCAGCTGCACGACACGCCGAGCCTCAGGCCGGACGTCGGAGTTCTCACCAACCTCAGTCCCGATCATCTCGACCGGTACGCGACTGTCGAAGAGTATTACGCCGACAAGGCGCGCTTCTTCGTCAACGCCAACGGGGATTCCCTCTGGGTGGTCAACGGCGATGACGGGGCAGTAAAGCTGATGGTGCGCGACGTGGCCGGCCACAAATATCCTTTCTCTCTGACAGGTGAGGCGCCCGGCTATTTCGACTCGGCGCGCAATGAGCTGGTTGTGCTGGGAGCGCCGCTTCTCCAGCGCAACGATCTTCCGCTGCTTGGACCACACAACGTGGCGAACGCCCTTGCCGCGTCCCTGGCCGTGATGGTGGCCGACAGATCCCACCAGACCCAGAAGGCGCGAAAGGGAATCGCCGCGGCGCTTCGCACATTTCGCTCGCTGCCGCACCGTCTCGAGCTGGTGGGCGAGTTCGACGGCGTGCAGTGGATCAACGATTCCAAGGCAACCAACGTCAGCTCAGCTGCGGTGGCAATTGACGGTATGGAGCGTCCGACCGTCCTTCTGCTTGGAGGCCGGCACAAGGGAGAGGCATACACGCCACTCGTTGATGCCGTGCGGAAAAAAGTGAAGAGGGTAATCGCATACGGGGAAGCGGCGGCAATCATCGCGACAGACCTGCGTCCCGTGGTGGACGTAGTAAGGCTCGGTTCGGATTTCGACGAGGTAATCCGGACTGCGCGCGCAACGGCCCGCGCCGGAGAAGCGATCCTCCTGTCACCGGCCTGCTCGAGCTACGACATGTTTTCGAACTATGAGGAAAGAGGAGAGCGCTTTCGCGCACTCGCGGCGAAGGAAGCGTAGATGGAAGCGTCGGCCGGTCTGAGACATCGCTGGACCATCGGAGTCGAAGGTCGCGTGCTGGTCATCCTCACCGGAGTCCTGCTCGCGTTCGGTGTCGCGACCGTGTACAGTGCCAGCGCGATCGTCGAGATGCAGGCAGGCCAGGGCCACGCCTACCTGCTGTTGCGACAACTGACGGGGATGGCCGCGGGCGCGGTGTTGTTCGCCATTGCCGCCAAGATGGACGCTGAGCTGTGGGAGAAATGGGCGTGGCCGTTGATGGCGCTGTCGCTCGTCCTGCTCATCGTCGTGATTCTCCCCTTCACGGCTACGATTGCGCCCCGCATCCACGGCTCGCGCAGGTACCTGTTCGGCGCGTCGCTCCAGCCATCGGAGCTCGCCAAGCTTGCGGTCGTTCTCTGGACGTCTATGCTGGTGGTAAAAAAGGGCCGTGTGATGCGAGGGCTCACCAAGGGGCTGCTGCCCTTTCTCGTCGTTATCGGAGCGCTCGACATCCTGGTCATGCTCGAGCCCGACCTGTCTACAGCGATGATGTTTACGCTCGTGATGGCGATCGTCCTCTTCGCTGGCGGAGTTCGCATTGGACACTTCGTCGCGCTCGGCGTGATGCTCATACCGCTGGTCTACGTGAAGATCGAGCGGCTGAACTACGTGCTCCTTCGTATGACCGCCTTTTTCGATCCGGGCGGAGCGCCACCCGAAGTGAGCTACCAGTTACGGCAATCACTGATTGCCGTCGGCTCCGGTCAGATCTTCGGAGTTGGCTTCGGTCGCGGCCGCCAGCAATACGGCTTTCTTCCATTTGGATACGACGACTTCATCGCCGGCCACATCGGCGAAGAGTGGGGATTCGTGGGACTGGCGCTCCTGGTCGCGGCGTTCGCGCTCTACGCCGCGGTCGGCTTTCGGATTGCCCGCAAGGCGCGTACGCCTTTTCTCCAGCTCGTGGCGGTCGGCCTTACGGTCACCACGGTACTGACGGCGTATCTTCATATTGGCGTGGCAACCGGACTGCTCCCCACCACCGGGCTCACGTTACCCTTCATCTCTTACGGGCGCTCGAATCTTGTTCTCTCGCTTCTCATGACAGGCATCCTCGTCAACATCGGCAGCAGGCGTGAAAGAGTATTCGGCGAAGCGGCGACGGATCCACTCGCTCTTCGCGCGCTACCAGCCAGATGAGGGTGATCTTCGCCGGCGGTGGCACCGGGGGGCACTTGTATCCCGGGCTTGCCATCGCGCGCGCTCTCGTGAAGGCGGATCCGAGGGTCGAGCCATTCTTCATCGGCGCCCAGCGAGGCATCGAGAAGGACGTGTTGCCGCAGGTTGGGTTCCCGTTCGAGCTGCTCGATCTGCATCCGCTCTATCGGTCACGTCCGTGGGAGAACTGGAAGACTATACGGGGTGCGATGAGCGCATGGCGGCGCATCGCCGGGGAAGTTCGTAGCGAGCCACCCGCGTGCGTCGTCGGAACCGGAGGATACGCAGCGGCACTGGCGCTCGCGTATGCCGCCAGGCACGGGATCCCACTCGTTCTCCAGGAGCAGAACACCTATCCCGGGATTACGGCGCGCTTCTTCAGCCGGTTTGCCGCCCAGGTTCACCTCGGCTTTCCCGAGGGCCGCCGGTATCTCTCGCCTTCGAAAAAGACCGAAGTCTACGATTCGGGAAACCCGATCGAGCCACCGCCAGCCGATGCCTTCGAGAAGGCGCCAGCGCGAGTCAAATGGGGATTTCCTCCCGTTGGCGGCGCGGTGCTGCTCGTGTACGGCGGAAGCCAGGGGTCGCAGGCGATGAATGACGTCGTCTCGTCGTGGATCGATCAGGGCCTGCCGAGCGATCTCTTCGTCATCTGGGCCACGGGTAAGGCAAACTACGAGAAGCTGGCGCGCTACGAGAGCGATCGCGTAAAGGTCAGGGCGTACATCGCGCCGATTTCCGAGGCGTATCGGGCGGCCGACATCGCTCTGTCTCGCGCGGGAGCAATGGCAACCGCGGAGCTCTGCGCGTGGGGCATACCGACGATCGTGGTGCCGCTTCCCACCGCTGCCGCCGACCACCAGACGGCCAACGCCAGGGCGCTTGCCGCGGCTGGCGCCGCGGAGATGATCCGGCAGACCGACCTCAATACCGACTCGCTCGCTCGCGCCGTCGAGTCACTCCTCGCGGATCCGGCGAAGCTCGCGGCCATGCGCGCGAAAGCGCTGGAGCGTGCCCGTCCAACCGCGGCGGCCGACATCGCACGCCATATCCTGACACTCGTCAGCGCCCGGCAGTCGCACGCTTGAAAGGCCCGGTCCACTTCGTGGGAATCGCCGGCGCCGGCATGCGCGCGCTCGCCGAGCTTCTGGCGAGGCGCGGCGTGCGTGTGACGGGCTGCGATGCGAATCCTGGCTCGACGGACGATCTCGCAGAGCTTGGCATCGAGGTGATCACGGGCCACAGCCCGGAGCACGTGGAGGGCGCGAGAGAAGTGATCGTCACCTCGGCGATGCCCAAGGACCATCCGGAGATCGTGCGCGCGCGAGAGCTGGGAATTCCGATCACGCGCAGAGCGGAAGCGCTGGGCCAGGCCGTCGCGGGTGGGAAGCTGGTTGGAATCGCCGGCACTCACGGAAAGACAACTACGACAGTAATGACGACTGGGGCGCTGGCAGCCGCGGGGTTGCATCCGACGGGGCTCGCCGGTGGTCGAGTGGCCGAATGGAAAGGAAATCTCCACTATGAGTCTGACGAGCTCTTCGTGGTGGAGGCCGACGAGTACGACCGCTCCTTTCTTACTCTTTCCCCGACGATTGCCGTCGTTACGAATGTCGAGGCTGACCACCTCGACATCTACCGGGATCTCGACGACATCACCTCGACATTTTCGCGCTTCGTTCGCAATGCCGCGGTCGTAGTTCTTTGCGCTGACGACCGCGGAGCCAGCAGTCTGGATCTACCGGCGAGCGCGGAGGTCATTCGATATGGGCTCAGATCGCCCGACGCGCGACTCATTGCCGGCGACATCCGCTCGACCGGCCACGCGACGACATTCGCAGTGTCATACGACGGGCGCCCGCTGGGCGAAGTGGCGTTGCGGGTGCCCGGACACCACAACGTGCAGAATGCGCTCGCCGCGATCGGCGCCGGCTTCGCCCTTGGCGTAAGTCTCGAGGCGATGCGCGACGGCTTGCTGCAGTTCGGCGGAGTAGAGCGGCGCTTTCAACGCCTCTGCGATGTGGAGGGCGTGACGATCGTGGACGACTACGCGCACCATCCGACCGAGATCGCCGCCACGCTTCAGGCGGCGCGCGCGTCGTACCCGGATCGGAGAGTTGTCGTTGCATTCCAGCCACATCTTTTCTCACGCACCCGCGATTTCGCCGATGCATTTGGGCAGGCGCTCGCAAAAGCGGATAGTGTATTTCTCGCAGAGATCTATCCGGCCCGTGAGAAGCCGATTGCTGGAATTACGTCGGAGCTGGTGGGGGCGGCGCTTGCCCGCGCAGGCCGCAAGGTAGCCTGGCAAGGCCCGCGTGCGGAGCTGGCATCCGCGCTCTGCGCGTTCGTGCGCGATGGCGATGTCGTCATCACCATCGGTGCGGGTGATATAACGCGCACGGGGCCCGAGCTGAGGCAACAACTCGAGGCGCGCGGCAAATGACTTTTCCGGGACGACTCAAAAAGCCGGGTTGGAAAATGCTCGGCGGCATTTTCCTCGTTGCCGTTATCATGGCGGCGGCTTGGGGGGTGCGCACAGCAGCTCGACAAATGGCGTTCTTCCGCGTTCGCTCGGTCGAGATTCGCGGCGTCCGATATCTGCAGCCGAACGAAGTCCTCTCGCGCCTCAAGGTCGACACGCTGATGTCGTTGTGGGACGATCTCGAGCCTCTGCGCGAGCGAGTGCGCCACCACCCACAGGTTACGGGCGTCACAATCACCCGGCGATTGCCCGGAACACTGGTGGTGACAATCGAGGAGAATCAACCGGTCGCGCTGATTCAAGGTGCGACCGGGCTCGTTCCGTACGATTCCCTTGGACATGTGCTTCCGATCGACCCCGCTCGCACCAATCTCGATCTGCCGATTGTTGCGACAAGCGATCCTGTTCTTCTTAAGCTCGTTGGCGCCATTCGTTACGCGGTGCCGCGTGTGTTCTCGCGCATCGAAGAGGTGAGACGCAGCGGGAGAGACGAGATCGTGCTCACGCTCTCTCGAAGCGGGGCGCAGAGCCCTCGCGCCGTGGGCGACACGGCAGCCCCGCACGGCGGAACAATGAAAGTGCGCATTCCGTTAGGGCTGTCAGTAGAGCGGTTGGCCGATATCTTTCCCGTTGAGAATGACCTTGCTCGCCGGCAGGTACACGTTGGCGAGCTCGATTTACGTTATCGCGATCAGGTGATCGCAAGGCTGCAATGAATCCGGAACGCGTCATCACTGGTCTGGACATCGGTTCAGCCAAGACAACGGTCGTGATCGCCGAAGCTGTCGGCGAGAAAAAGAACGCGCCCCGACTCAAGATTCTTGGAGTTGGTCAGGCACGCACGACCGGATTGCGTCGCGGCGTCGTATCGGACATCGAAGAGACTACACGCTCGATCAAGAAGGCGATCGAGGACGCCGAGCGGATGGCTGGAACCAAAGTCGACACGCTCTACGCGGGCATCGCGGGCGAGCACGTTAGGGCGATGATCAGCAAGGGAATCGTGGCCGTGAATGGCGAAGAGATTTCCAAGGCGGACGTCGACCGAGCCAACGAGGTTGCCCGTGCGCAGCCGGTTCCGCAGGACCGCGAGCTCTTGCACGCGATTCCGCAGGAATATTCCGTGGACAAGAATCAGGGCATTCGCGATCCGATCGGAATGATCGGCACCCGCCTCGAGACGGAGATGTATCTCGTGACCATCGGGGCATCTCCGGCGATGAACCTGCGCAAGTCGGTAGAGAGGGCAGGGTATCGGGTGCGCGAGTTGGTGCTCGAGCCCCTGGCCAGCGCTCTCGCGGTTCTGACGGAGGACGAGAAGGAGCTCGGAGTCGCTCTCGTCGAGATGGGTGCCGGAACCACTGACATCGCCGTGTTCCAGGAAGGAAAAATCCGGCACCTCGGCACCGTGAACTTCGGCGGCAACAACGTTACCAGCGACATCGTGCAGGGAATGGGAGTCACGCAGGCCGATGCCGAGCGGTTGAAGGAGAGATACGGCTGCGCGTACGAGCCGTTAGTGGATCCGAGCGACGTCATTCAGCTTCCGAGTACGGTCGCGCAGGGCGAGCGGCACATACCGCGCGAGGTGCTGGCGCACATCATCCACCAGCGCATGGACGAGATCTTCAATCTCGTGCTGACCGAGATCGAGCGAGCGGGTTTCGCGAGCCGGTTGAATGGCGGTGTGGTGATCACGGGGGGTGCGGCAGCAATGCAGGGCGTCGCCGAGCTCGCGGCCGACGTGTTCGGGACTGGCGTAAGAATCGGCTCCCCCGAGGAGAACGTCGGCGGACTGAGCGATTCGGTCGACGCTCCCCGCTTCGCCACTGTGGTGGGGCTCGCGATCTACGGCGCCAACCGTGCGGCCGCGGGCTTCTCGCCCACGGGCAAGCACAGAGCGCTCGCCGGAGCTGGCGTCAACAAATTCACCAAACGGCTTAAGATCTGGCTCGAGGATTTCTTCTAGCCTCTCGCCGGTCAGTCGGGCGGGAGTGTCCTCTTCGGCCGCCCCTCGCTTACACGCTGCGAACCC
>DHJO01000081.1:42562-42887 GCA_002404375.1 Gemmatimonadales bacterium UBA4718
GCCGGTTTCTTGCTACGCGAGAAGCGGCCTGCGAGGACACCCCCACCCGACTTCCCAACGGGGTTCTCACTAAGCGCCCCAATGGCATGGCGTCGTGCGGAAAACGCCGAAGCCATCTCCACTCGCTAACGGACCGAACGACTCGCGCGCGTGCGCGCGCGGCGCTTCGCGCCGATCGGCGACCGTCTCTGCGTTATCCGCGCGCCCACTCGATCGGCGCACGTTTGAGGATTGTCAGGTGCGGGCGGCAAGGCCGCGTGCAGTTACGGATCTATTCAGGGAGGTGAGGGTGTCCTCGTAGGCCGCTTTGCAAAGCGAGCGCGAG
>DHJO01000081.1:42971-43641 GCA_002404375.1 Gemmatimonadales bacterium UBA4718
GCAGTTAGGGGCTCCGACCAAGTGAGCGTAGCGGCCGAAGAAGACACCCTCGCCGACCCCAAGCAGAGATGGGAAATCGACGCGCGGGCCTTTCCCGCGGCCGCCTCTATGGAAAAATCATAAACCTGCGGCCCGAAGCGCGAGTGTGGATAACTCCCTTGACACCGGTTGTACTTTTTTTCGCGTCCGCTCGTCTTGCCTATGGTACGAAACGACTAACGGGCGTATACTAGCCCCAGCATTTTTTCCACATAAACGCAGTGCCGGAGCTTCCCACCACGATGATATTCGAATTCGAGGAGAACACCACACAGAACGCCCGCATGAAGGTCGTGGGCGTCGGTGGGGGTGGCGGAAACGCCGTCAATCGCATGATCGAGGAGCACCTGGAAGGGGTGGAATTCATCTCGGTCAACACGGATGCCCAGGCACTCCTGAATTCGAAGTCGGACATCAAGATCCAGATAGGTAAGAAGCTAACCCGTGGGCTGGGCGCTGGCGCGCGGCCGGAGATCGGGAAGCAGGCCATCGACGAGAGCAGGGAAGAGGTTGCGCGCGCGATGTACAACGCGGACCTCGTCTTCGTGACCTGCGGGATGGGTGGTGGAACTGGAACGGGCGCCGCACCCGTCCTGTGCGAGCTCGCTCGCGCAGCCGGTGCCCTGACAGT
>DHJO01000164.1:0-264 GCA_002404375.1 Gemmatimonadales bacterium UBA4718
GTGACGGGGCAGAAGAGAGCGAGACCGCTCCGAGCGTTGTACGGCTTCGGCGAGACGACGACCGCCGGGCGGCGCCCGGCTTGCTCATGCCCAGCGTGTGGGTCGAACGTCAGCCAGACGGCATCGCCGCGGTCCGGTACGTACGATGTCTTCTTAGGGGAGCGAGTCACCACGCCTCGGCGCCGCTTCTATCCCCCCACTTGATCTCCTTGTGGGCGTTGCGTGTGGTAATTCCCACCAGCAGCGCGTCGAGCTTCCATTCTC
>DHJO01000164.1:457-2993 GCA_002404375.1 Gemmatimonadales bacterium UBA4718
AGGCTGTTTCCCCACCGCTGAATTGTTGTCAGCATGAACGGCGTCCCGATTCTAGAAAGGTTGTGTATCTACAATATATATACGCGCCGCAGCGTTGACTGCAACATCGAATCCCGGCCCGCAGAAGCGCCAAGGCGCGGATAGCTCTGCTTTACGTCCGACCCTTCCAGTGGTACATCAGTGCTCGGCCCAGAAGGCTCCTTTGCTTCCCCCACCCGAAGACGAGGATAGGACGATGACGAGAAAACTGCTTGGCGCAGCGCTGCTGTTGGGAATCTCAGGATCGGTAATCGCCGCCGGTCGCAGTGTACACGAATCCGCACCGCCCGCGTGTCAGGTTCAAGGCGTATGGGATATGGTCGCCAACATCCAGGCGGGGAAGAGAACGGAATTCACCGGCGCCCAGGAACGCAAGATCGTCACGAAGAAGCACTGGATGTGGCTACAGTCCACGAATCGGCGCGACACCCTTCCCCTCAGAACGCCACTGGACAGCGCCAACTTCTACTCGATCGGCGGCGGCTTCGGCACCTACGATGTCTCCGGTAGCCACTACACCGAGCACATCGATGGCTTCGTCGACCCGAGATTTCAGGGAAAGAGCCTCACGGCTTCGTGTCGCACTGAGGGCAAACAGTGGTTCCACACCTGGGCGCTCAAGGATCTCGCCACCACGCCTTCTGCTACGCCCGTGTCGCCCGACAGCGTCACCGAAATCTGGCGGCGCGTAGAGTAAACCCGAATTCACTGCAACTACGCTGCCGCCCGCTGCCCGCTCGACGCTGCCCGCTGATCGCTAAGACCCCGGGACAGGTCTGTCCAATTGGCTTTAGCAAATAGCGCGCAGCGAAGAGCGGGTAGCGGGCAGCAGCGTAGTTGGTCCTTGCCGAGCCGACGCGATTTATTTCGCTCCCAGGTGCTCGTCGATATAACGGGTGAGCAGGCCGAACAGGTGCAAATGCGTGCCCTCGCCCTCGCAGATGCAGTGACTGCGATTCGGATACACCATCATCGTGAACGGCTTGTTCGCCGCGATCAGCGCGTTCACTACAGCTTCCGTATTCTGATAATGGACGTTGTCGTCGCCCGAGCCGTGAACGATGAGGAGATCCGCCTTGAGATTCTTTACAAATGTCAGCGGTGACCCGCGTCGATATCCGTCGACATTCACGGACGGAAGTCCCATGTAACGTTCCTGATAGATGGTGTCGTAGTAGCGCTGATCGGACACGGGAGCTACTGCCACTCCCATTCTGTAAACGTCAGGCGATCTGAAAAGAAGATTGAGCGTGGTCGACCCGCCTCCGCTCCAACCCCAGACTCCCATGCGAGTGGAGTCGACGTACCTCAGTCTACCTATAAAGCGGGCAGCGGCGGCCTGGTCGGCGGACGACGCGACTCCAACTTCGCCGTACACGACTTTTCTCCAGGCGCGCCCACGCAGCGCGGCAGTCCCGCGATTGTCGACGCTCATGACGATATACCCGTGTTGCGTCAGCAACAGATGCCACAGGTAAGTATCGTATTCGTACGCGTCGTTTACGGTCATGCCCGCCGGCTCGCCGTAGACATAGAACATCACTGGATATTTCTTCGTCGAGTCGAATCCTGGCGGCACCATCATCCATGCGTCGACCTCCGTGTTACCGCCGACGGGAATCCTCAGGAACTTCGACGGACCCCGCTTCAGTGCTGACACGCGGGCGCGGAGGCTCGAGTTGTCCTCGAGTGTTCGCACGGACTGATGGGAAGGGAGGCGCACGAGCTCTGTCACGGGCGGAACGCCAAACGACGAATAAGTGTCGAGCGCCCAGTGCGCTCCCGGCGCTACGGAGTATTCGTGCGTACCCGGCTTGTTCGCGGGGGTAACCCGCTCGACGCTAACGGGACCGTCGAGGCGGCTTCGATACAGGTAGGACTGCGTGGCGTTGTCGGGCGACGCCGAGTAGTAGAACCATCCAGCGGTGGTATCGAGCGCGACGATCGCATCCTGGAAGAAGAATCCGCCGACATCGAAGCGGCCCGGCGTGAGCAGCTGAGGGGATCCCCCGCTCCGCGGAATTTTATAGATGTGGCGCCACCCGTCCCTCTCACTCACCCAGGTGAACTCACTGCCACCCTTGAGCCACCGCAAATCGTTGGTGAGCTCCACCCAGGTGCTATCGCGATCGGTGATAATCGCTCGCACCGCGCCGGAGCGCGCATCACCGAGCATTACGTCGATTGTGTTCTGAAGTCGGTTGAGGTGCTGCAGCACGATCTCATCAGAGCTTGCTGCCCAGTCCATCCGAGCTATGTAGTTGTTGCGCGGATCACCGGGCACGGCGATCCACTGAGTGGGGCCACCACTCGCCGAAACGACTCCAACACGTGCGGCCGAATTCTGGGTTCCTGCTTTTGGATATTGAACCGGCTTTACGTAGGAGTACAACGAATCGGTATCGTTGATGAGATCGTAGTCCCTCACTCCTGAAGCATCGAGCTGCCAGTAGGCAATTCTCCGCCCGTCGGGACTCCAGCGAAAACCGTCTCGCAA
>DHJO01000152.1 GCA_002404375.1 Gemmatimonadales bacterium UBA4718
GTGGAGCTGCCGAATCGAGAGCTGCCGCTTCTCACCCCGATGTCGGAAGTCGCCGGACGAATGGCGGTGCAGGAAGGAGCGAAGTACCTGGAGAAGCTCCACGGCGGGCGGGGCGTCCTCCTGGGCGGCGTTCCAGGCGTGCCGCCAGGCAAAGTCGTCATCCTCGGAGGCGGGATCGTCGGAATAAACGCGGCGAAGATGGCGGCAGGGCTGGGTGCGAAGGTGACTGTGCTCGACGTAAGCCTGGAACGTTTGCGCTACCTGTCGGACGTGATGCCGGCCAACGTCACACTCATCTATTCCAATCGTCATACAATCCTAGAGCAGATCTCCACCGCGGATCTGGTCGTCGGAGCGGTTCTGATCCCCGGAGCCATCGCGCCGAGACTCATTCGCCGTGAAGATCTGAAGACGATGCAGCCTGGAGCGGTTATCGTCGACGTCGCCATCGATCAGGGCGGTTGCGTCGAGACAATTCATGCTACAACGCACGAGAATCCAACCTACGTCGTGGATGGAATCGTCCATTACGGAGTCGCAAACATGCCTGGTGGTGTACCAAGAACTTCGACGCTCGCGCTTACCAACGCGACCTTCCCTTACGCGAAGCAGCTCGCGAACAAGGGATGGAAGCAGGCGTTGAAGGAAAATCCCGCTCTGCAGAAGGGTCTCAACATCGTAGACGGAAAGGTGACATATCCCGCTGTCGCTGAAGCATTCGGCTTGCCGTTTACTCCACCCGATTCATATTTGAACTAATGCGATTTCCATTCTTCAAACCGGGCGCTCTCTTCCCGGCGAATGCGATCGCCGTCGACCTCGGCACCGCGAATACGCTGATTTACGTGAAGGGCGAGGGCATCGTGCTGAACGAGCCTTCGGTCGTCGCGCTCGACCGCGAGACAAGAAAGATCAAGGGCGTTGGACTCGAGGCCAAGAGAATGCTCGGCCGCACGCCCGAAGGCGTCATCGCGGTGAGACCGATGAAGGACGGCGTCATCGCCGACTTCGACGTCACCGAGAAAATGCTGCGCTACTTCCTCGCGCTGATCATCGAGAACCACGTCTTCAAGGTGAAGCCGCGAGTGATCGTCTGCGTTCCCTCCGGCATCACCGAGGTGGAGAAGCGCGCGGTGCGCGACTCCGCGCTTGGCGCCGGCGCCAAGGAAGTCTTCATGGTGGCTGAGCCGATGGCCGCCGCGATCGGCGTCGGACTGCCGGTGGAGACGCCAACGGGCAACATGGTGATCGACATCGGCGGCGGCACCACCGAGATCGCTGTCATTGCGCTGTCCGGAATCGTGAGCGACACCTCGATCCGCACCGGCGGCGACGAGCTGGACATGGCCATCGTCCAGTTCATGCGCAAGAACTACAATCTTCTCGTCGGTGAATCGACCGCTGAGCAGGTGAAGATCCAGATCGGGTCGGCCGCTCCGGTCGGTGACGAGAGGGAAATGGACGTCAAAGGCAGGGATCTTGTATCAGGCATCCCGAAGACGGTGCGCGTGCACTCGTCGGAGATCCGCGATGCGGTGCAGGAGCCCATTCAGCAGATCGTCGATGCGGTGCGTCGCGCGCTGGAGATCACCCCGCCCGAGTTGGCCGCCGACATTGTCGATCGCGGCATCGTGATGACGGGCGGTGGCGCTCTCATTCGCGGCCTGGATGTCCTGCTGTCGCAGGAAACCGGTCTACCGATCCACGTCGATGAGGATCCTCTGACCTGTGTGGTGCGGGGTACAGGCCGTATACTTGATGACGAGGCGAAATACTGGTCTGTCCTAGCGACTTGAGGTAACGCGTGGCGCGCGCCATAAGAAGCAACACCCGTGTCGATCTAATAGTTCTTACAACCTGCATCGTCCTGGCGCTCGCGGCCCGCGCCCTTCCGAATACGATGCGCGATCCAGTTGCCACAGGAATGAGGCGATCGTTCCTCGCGCCGCTGGTTCTTCTTCAGGAAAGAGCGGAAAAGGGCCGTCAGTCTCTCCTTTCAGCCGACGCAAAGCAGACGTACCTCGACAGCCTGTCCTTGGGCAGCATGAAGGCGGGGTCACTCGAGAGCGAGAACGACCGTCTCAGAAAGATCATCGGCCTTGGCTCTCGCCTCCGCTGGGGATTCATCCCGGCCGAGGCGCTGCACGGCCGGGGAGTCCGCGACGAGACCACCGTCATTCTGAGCGCAGGCTCGCGCGCCGGCGTCAGCCGTTTCAGTCCCGTCATAGCCCCGGAAGGCCTGGTGGGCGTGGTGGATGCGGTTGACCCGACCATGAGTCACGCCATGCTTTGGACGCACCCTGATTTCCGGGTGAGCGCAATGTCCCCCGACGGAAGCGCGTTCGGCATCGCGCAGGCGCATCTCACGGGAGCAACGGGTGGTTATCTGCTTGAGCTGCGCGGAGTTCCGTTCAGAGCGACACTCAAGCCCGGTTCGGTCATCGTCAGCTCGGGATGGGGAGGCGTGTGGCCGCGCGGCATTCCCGTTGGAACCGTTCTCCAGGAAATCAAGACTTCGGAGGGCTGGGCTCGGACGTATCTGCTGCGTCCAGCGGTCAATCCTGCCGACGTCTACTCGGTGATGATCCTTCGTCGCGACCGTGTGGCGAAGGGCCTTGATGGCGTCTGGCAGAACCTCGCGCAGGTCGATGCGGCCGCGCAGCGGATCACGGTGTCAGGTGATTCCGCGGCAAGGAGCGCCGCGCTCGCGGAGGCCGCCGCGCGCAAAGCGGTGCTCGATAGTATGGCGCGCGCGAACGGCGCGGCTCCGCTCGGCGCAACCGATAGCACGCGGGCTGTAGCCCCGCGTCCGGCGCCTGTTCGCCGCGCGGCGCCGGTAGATACCAGCGGTCGGCGTGACACCACTCGCCGCGACACCACCCGGCGCGATACCACGAAACGTGACTCCGTTCCGCCACCCGATGTTCCGCTCCCACCGGGAGTTACGCGATGAACGTGGGCGGAGCGATTCGCGCGTTAATCAGCTTCCTCATCTTCGTCGTTCTTCACTACACGCTCCGTCCGCTCCTCGGATGGCGCGCGCCGATGGATTTCCTGGTGCTGGCGCTTCTTCTGGCCGCCGTGAGAGTCAGGCCGGCGACTGCCGCGGTAATCGGCTTCGTTCTGGGCCTCATTTCGGATTCTCTCGCGCCCGACGCGCTCGGTGCGGGCGCCATCGCGATGACGTTCGTCGGCTTTGGTGCTTCGTACCTGAAAGCCGTCTTCTTCGCGGACAACCTGGTTCTCAACGCCTTCTTCTTTTTCCTCGGCAAGTGGGTGTTCGACATTCTCTATTTCATAGGTGAGCAGCGCGTGCATGGCTTCGAGCTGGTGCAGCAGTTGCTCTTGTGGTCGCCGCTCTCCGCAGCGGTGACCGCGGCGGTGGGCGTTCTGTTACTCTTCATTATGCGTCCACTGCTGGAGCCAAGTACCGCATGAGCTTTCATCCGAATGACGTCGCCCGCCGAGCGCGTATGAGCTCGCTGGCGCTCGTTCTCGGATTCCTTTTTCTGATTGGCGCGTTCTTCAAGACGCAGGTCATTCAGAACCATCAGTACGTGATGCAGTCCGAGGAGAATCGGCTGCGTCCCATACCTCTCCCGGCGCCGCGCGGAATCATCTATGACCGGCACGGAGAGGTGATCGCCGAAAATCTTCCGGCGTACTCCGTCTCGATCACCGCGCCGAATGTCGACAGCCTGCGCGCGGCACTTTCGCAGCTTGCTCCGACACTCCAGCTCGAGGCATACCAGATCAATGCGGCAATCCGACGATATCGTCGGGCGCCAACGAGGCCGACGGTCATACTTCCCGATGCCTCGATCGACATCGTCTCAGTGCTCGAGGAGCATCGGCTCGATTTCCCGCGGCTCATCATCCAGTCCGTTCCGAAACGGTATTACCCCGATGGACCTATGGTCGCGTCATTTGTCGGATACACCGGCGAAATCACGGAATCCGACCTCAACGATCCGAAATACGCGAGCTACAAACCGGGACAGGAAATAGGGAAAGCTGGACTCGAAAAGCAGTACGAGGCGATCCTTCACGGTAAGGAAGGCGTGCGCTTCGACGAAGTCGACGCGCGTGGACGTCCGGTACGCGGAGAAGGACCCCGCCCTGACCTGAATCCGCTGGGTGCTCCGCCCCTGTACACGAACATCGATCTGGATCTCCAGAAGTTCATGGTGGGAATTTTTGCTGATTCCCTGCAGGGCGGGGCTGTTGCGATCGATCCGACCACCGGCGAGGTGTTGGCGCTCTACAGCGCGCCGAGCTGGGACCCGAACAAATTCACGGGCGGAATTCCCGCCGACTATTACAAGCAGCTGCTGGATGACAAACGGCGACCGCTCGTCAACAAGGCCATTCAGGGCCGCTATCCGCCGGGCTCCACGTTCAAGCTCGCTACGTCGGTCATCGCCCTCAAGGACGGCCTGGTCGGTCTCAAGGAGCACATGCCCGTGTCGTGCAGCGGAGGCCTTCAGTACGGCTCACGATACTTTCGCTGCTGGGAAAAGAAGGGGCACGGCTCGCTCGACCTCGAAGGCGCGATCAAGCATTCCTGCGACGTCTACTTCTATCAGCTCGGCCTCAAGGTCGGACTCTCCAGAATGATCGCAGGTGGAATCTCGCTTACGATGCGCGACAAGTCGGGAATCGATCTTCCGGAGGAGAATCAGCCTTTCTGGCCTTACGCGATCGATTACTACAACAAGAAATACGGGCGAAACTGGAGCAACGCCGAAACGCTGAACCTCGCAATCGGCCAGGGTGCGAATTCGCAGACAGTGGTGAACATGGCGAAGCTCTATTCCGCGATCGCGACGCAGGGGGAGGAGGCCCGCCCCGAGATTGCGCACCTCGTGCCGCAACGTAAGCAGATCTACAACCTCAGCCAGGAGCAGGACTCGGTGCTGCTGGAAGGACTGAAGGCGGTGCTCGAAGCCGGCGGTACGGCGGGAGCGTCAGCGATTCAGGGTCTCACGCTCGCCGGCAAGACCGGAACCGCGCAGAATCCAGGCGGCAACGACCACGGCTGGTTTGTCGGCTTCGCGCCCGCTGATCATCCGAAGATTGTCGTCGCGGTGCTGCTCGAATTCGGTCTGCATGGATCGCGCGCTGCGCACATCGCGTCCGCGATCATCGGTCATTTCCTGAAGGTCGGGCCGATCAAGGCCGTCATGGACGAAGGCTGATGAGCAGACCCATCGTTGCTGATTATCGGCTGCTCGCCGCAGCCGGACTGCTCTCGCTGTTCGGTGTCGCGATGGTTTACTCCGCCGGTCAAACAGATACGCCCACTGCCGTGGCTCACGCATACAAGTCGCAGATCCTGTGGCTGCTCATCGGGTTGGGTTTCGCGTACGCGGTAACGCATTCGTCGGTGCGCTTCATCGAGTGGATGACGGTCCCGCTGTACCTGTTTTCCATTTTTCTATTGGCGCTCACGCTCGTGGTGGGAAAAGGCGCTGGGACCGCGGCGAGCACAAAGAGCTGGCTCGCTATCGGAAGCCATCGCATTGGCCAGCCGTCGGAGATCGCGAAGGTCACGGTAGTCCTGATGCTGGCGAAGGTTCTCTCCGAACGCAGGGAGTCGGCGCGCTCGCTCCTCGATTTATGGAAGCCCGCAATCATCGTCGGGATTCCGTGGGCGATCATCATGCTACAACCCGATCTCGGTACGGGCATTGTATTCATCGGGATTTTCTTTGCGATGCTGTTCTGGTCCGGAGTAGAGTGGCCTCTTCTTCTCCTCATCGCGAGTCCGGCGATCAGCCTCATCCTGTCGTTCAGCGTCGGGCTGTGGGGCGCGTGGTTCTTCATTCTGCTGGCGCTGGTGCTGTGGTACCGGCCGTATCTGATCGAAGGCATCGTTCTGATGGTGCTGAACGTCGCCACCGGCGTGGTCGCGCCAATCATGTGGGAGAAGCTCGCGCCGTACCAGCAAAACCGGTTGAAGACTTTCCTCGATCCCACGGCCGACGTGCGCGGATCAGGCTACCACGTCATTCAGTCGAAGGTCGCGATCGGCTCCGGCGGACTCTTCGGTCAAGGCTATACTCTCGGAACGCAGAAGCGACTCGCTTTTCTTCCCGAACAGCACACCGACTTTATCTTTTCTGTAGTAGGCGAAGAGCTGGGCTTCATTGGCGTCGCCATAGCGCTGACGCTTTTCCTGTGGCTGTTTCTCCGCATTACCCAGGTGGCGGAACGCGCGAACGACTC
>DHJO01000124.1:0-181 GCA_002404375.1 Gemmatimonadales bacterium UBA4718
ACGCGAACGCCTGGCGGAAGTCCAGCCGGAATCTTTTCGTTGAATTCCTGGGCGAGCAAAATCTGCCGCATTTCGCTTGTCGCCTCCGGCGACGATGCCCTGCCTTCTTCGATAGCTCTGAGGATTATCGCGAGGTCCCGAGCGGTGGTCGTATTGATCAGGCCTTTATCGAATGCCTTGC
>DHJO01000124.1:328-6478 GCA_002404375.1 Gemmatimonadales bacterium UBA4718
ATCCTCCACTCCGCGCAGCACTTGAATTCTCTGAGCGCCAAGCGATCGCATCGTGCGGTTCACTTCCTCGGCGCCGACGAGCGAAATCAGCGTGTTCGTCGCGAGGTTGCTCGACCGGGTGATCATGAGCCGGAGGAGCGTATCGACTGGCACGCGGTCTCCGACGCGATAGTACAAGGTCGTGTCGCTGTCCGACTTTGGATCGAGCGCGTATGCAGATCCGTCGACGATGGAGGCGAACTGATTGACGACCATCAGCCGCTGGCTCATCCCGAACGAGCCGGTAGAGGCCCGTCGAAACAGCTCGATCATCACCGGCACCTTCATCGTGCTCGCGGCATGGAAGCTGGTGTCGGCGTTCAGAAACAGGGTGTCGCCCGATTCAAGGTCAATGTAGGCGAGGCCAACCTGCGCTCCCGGTTCCAGTTGAATCCGAGCCTGAATTTTATCGAGTATCGAGTCGCGGCTCTGGGCAGTGGCCAGTAGCAACGCGGCGGCCAAAACGATCATCCGGCTGCCATCCGTCTCATGCGCGCTGTGCCGACGCGGGTGGTGCGTTACCCGGAGTGTGGACTTCCGCCCAGATACTCTCGTTGTGTCGATCGCGCAGCATGGTCGATCCAACGACGAACGTCACGAGCGCTACGACGATCGGAAATGCCAACCCGGCGTAGATATTTCCCGTGACGGCGACGAGGCTTGTCGCGATGATCGGAAGAAACCCGCCGAACCAGCCGTTTCCGAAGTGGTACGGTAGCGACAGCGACGTGTAGCGGATCCTGGCGGGGAACGCCTCCACCAGGAATGCCGCGATCGGGCCGTAAACCATCGTCACGAAAACAACCTGGACGAACACGAGGGCCGTCAGGGCCACCGCGTTGACGGGGCTCGAGTAGTGCTTCATCCCATGGTAGATGGGAACGTAAAGAAGAGCCGCGATCAGATTGCCAGCCATCATTATCTTCTTGCGCCCGATTCTATCGGAGAGACTGCCGAAGAACACGAACAGCGGGGCCCCGAGGAGTAGCGCGATCGCGACGACGACGTACGAAGTGACGAGCGGGACCTTGAGCACCGTCTGGAGGAACAGAAGCGCGTAGAACTGGCCCGTATACCACACGACCGCCTGGCCCGCTGTCGCACCAAAAAGCACGACGAGAAAGATCTTCCAGCGCGACCACGTCCCGAAGCTCTCCTGAATCGGCGCGCGCGAGGTTTTGCCCGCGTCCTTGAGAATGGTGAACAGCGGCGACTCGCGCAGGCGCATCCTTATGTAGTAGGAGATTCCGACCAGAACCAGCGACAGGATAAATGGGACGCGCCAGCCCCAGAGCTTGAATGCGTCTTCCCCGACCATCGCCCGGACGATGAGAATCACGGCCAGCGAGAGAAAGAGTCCCAGGGTCGCCGTCGTCTGAATGAAGCTGGTGTAGTAGCCGCGCTTTCCATCTGGGGCGTGCTCGGCTACGTACACCGCCGCTCCACCGTACTCACCGCCGAGCGCCAGCCCCTGCAACAAACGCAGAAGCACGAGAGCTATTGGCGCAGCGATGCCAATCCGCGTGTAACCGGGGAGGAATCCGATCGCGGCCGTCGATCCGCCCATGATGAGGAGAGTGGCGAGAAAGGCGAACTTTCTCCCGGTGAGGTCGCCGATCCTGCCGAACACGAGCGCGCCGAACGGGCGCACGGCGAATCCCACCGCAAACGTCGCCAGCGTCTTCAGAAAGCTCGCCGTCGGATTGTCGCCGGGAAAGAATTGAGTGGAAATGATCGCGGCAAGACTTCCGAATATGTAGAAGTCGTACCATTCGATCATCGTCCCGACCGACGACGCCGTTATCACTTTCCAGATTCCCTGAGCGGCGTCGAGCGGGTGAGGATTCGCGCGCGCGGAGCCCGCGGAAGACGGCATGCCGGATGTCATTGCAAGTTATCCTCGTGATGATTCACATCGTCTGATTCAGCGAATCCAGCCGCGCGATTTGTACGAAGAAGAGGCAAACACTTCATAGAGCCACGACCGGAATGCACGCAACCGATCTTCAGCGTTCGCACCCGGATAGAGTCCCGACCCTCGCACCGCTGCCGGAACACAAACAACGCGCAGACCGACTGCCTCGAAAGTAGCACACGCTCTTCCGGTGTGCATCGGGGACGTTACCACAGCGACCATTGACCAGTGGTTCGCGCGCGCGATCGCCCCCATTCTCATGGCTTCGGTCCGCGTCGTTACGACGGAATCGACGAAGATCACTCGAGCCGAGGGACCCGCGAGCGTCGCGACATTCTGAAGATCTGTGGAATCCGACACGATCTTGCCCGTGAAGCTTCTTCGTTCTCGTGAGACCAGCACGAACGGAGCGAGCCCGCGCTTCGCCAGCGACAAGCCGGTAAGCAAGCGGTCCAGCGTTTCCTCGCGCATCATGCCGTCAGGCGTGAGACCCATGCCGAGGACGGCGATGGCATCTACGCGGGTCGGGATTGGATCTCTTCGTATGAGCGGGCGCGCCAGCATTGAAACGATTGGCGTGTATGCAGCGACTATGCAGATAGTTGCCACGACTCCGGCCGGGACCCAGACGAGGGGGCGAAGGCGGGTCGGTCCGACCAGAGCGCCGAAGATCGCGGCTGGAAGGTAGAGTGCGAGGTCCGGAGTGCGAATCAGCTGCTGCACTCCCAGCACATGCGCGGCGACGGCGGTCAGCGTCGCTACAATCGCGCCGGCTAGAGCCTTTCGAACCGTCCCGTCGGTCGTGTTACTGCTTTTTCGATGGCTGGTGCTGAACCGATTGCGCGGCGGCGATGCGGTCGGCGGCTGTCTTCAGCGCGTCCTGAATCACGACCGATTGTTCGGCGACCACGCGCTGCGTGGTAGTCACCAATCCAGACGCGACCCTCATTGCGTCCGATCGGATCTGTGGATCAGATGCGATGCGGTGCGCGAGCGCCTGGACTGACGCCGCCAGCTCGTCGAGCGATTTCTGCAATTCAGGCGACGGCCTGAACTTTACCGAGTCCTCGACCGTGCGGGGCCTGGTCGAACTGGATGACTTCCCCGCCGGCTGCTGGGATCGCGCCGCCGACGCCGCTGCCAGCGCGGCAAAAAGGACCAGGAGAAGTGCAATGCGTTTGATCATCTTATGGGACGAAGTTTATCGAAGACTCCCAACCATCGCACAACCCATACCCCGCAATCGAAGGAAGGGTTTCCGTTGACGGGAATGCAGGCAAATCTGCGCGAGGAATCGACATGGCAGGATATGTGTTGCAAGTCAGGAACGCAATCAAAAAAGCGCCGGCGCTGCTAAACCAGGTCGTAACGCTGGATTAACCTCAATTAGCCCAGTCCGCCACGAAAATGTTCGTCTCGTGCGGGTTGGTGTCGTGCCGGTTGGACGCCCAAACGAGCTTCTTCCCATCCGGGCTGAACATCGGAAAACCATCGAACGTGGGCGCGGTAGTCACCTGCTCGAGTCCCGAGCCGTCGGGATTGATCAGAAACAAGTCGAAGTTTCCGAGCTTTGGATCCGTGTGATGGTTCGACGCGAAGATGATTCTCTTGCCATCCGGGGTCCACGACGGCCCGAAGCTCGCCGCGCCGAGGTGGGTGATCTGCCGCTGATTGCTGCCGTCCGCATTCATGATCCAGAGGTCCATTTTGTTCGGACGAACCAGCCGCTGCGCGAGAAGATTCTTGTAGCTCGCCAATTCCGTTTCGTTCGGTGGGTGGTACGCACGATAGACGATTTGCTGTCCATCTGGTGACCACCATGCGCCCCCATCGTAGCCGATCTGATGCGTCAGCTGGGTAACGCCGGATCCGTCGACGTTCATGACGTAAATATCGAGGTCCCCGCCCTTGAGCGACGTGAAAACAATCTTTCTGCCATCGGGCGACAAAACGCCCTCGGCCGTGTAGACGCCAAAGCGCGTCAACCGCGTCCGATGCGAGCCGTCGGAGCGGGCAGTGTAGATGTCGAAAGGATCGAGCCGCCAGACGTAGCCCTTGGAAGCGTCGGGGCGTGGCGGGCAGGCTCTCTCGAGAGCATCGCTCGACGCGTAGAAGATTCGGTGATCGCCATTCATGAAATAGCCGCACGTCGTCTTGCCGAGGCCATTCGAGACGCGACGCACGTGTGATCCGTCGACGTTCATCACGTATTGCTGGTCGCAGGTGCGCCCGTCCCGGGTGCTCTGAAAAATGAGACGCCTTCCGTCGTGGCTGAAATACGCTTCTGCGTTCTCTCCCCCGTTCGTGAGCTGCCGGATGTTCCGCAAATGGGTCTCGCCTGCCTCCGGCGCGACCGTCACGGGGCTGAAGCCGTTTTGCGCCCGTAAAGTTCCCGTGAAGGCGACAATGGCCGAAAAAATGATTGGAAGTTTCATTCGGCAGTCGATGCCCGTAGAATTGTGCGCGAGCCAGGCTGGTGGCGGCGATGCGATGAACGAAACTACAACCGTGGACGTTTTGGTGGTGGGCGCCGGCCCAACGGGCCTGATGCTCGCGTCGGCGCTTCACGCGTTCGGCGTTCGGATCCGCATCGTCGACCGTCTCATCGACCGCGCCCACGAATCCAGAGCGCTCGTTGTCCATGCGCGAAGCCTCGAGATCCTGCGCGATCTCGGAGTTGTCGAGACCCTTCGGCGGCGCGGAAATACGAGCACCCGCCTGGCCGTCCATCTGAGCGCGACGAAGCGATTCTTCGTCCCCTTCGACGACATTGGCCCGGTCGATACCGAATTTCCGTTCATCCTTTTCATTTCCCAGGCGGAGACCGAGGCCGTGCTCGGTGACCACCTGGCGTCGGTTGGACAACGCGTGGATCGAGGCGTTGAGGTTACGTCGCTCGTCCCCGACGAGACCGGCGTTCGATGCACCCTCCGGCACCTCGACGGCGGCGAAGAGCACTTGCGCGCAGCCTTTGTAGCCGGCTGTGATGGTGCCCACAGCTTCGTACGAAAGGCGGCTGGAATCCCATTTAAGGGCGACGCCTACCCAGAGACCTTCGTACTCGGCGATGTGGAAGTTGACGGCCCTATCATCCCAAACGCCCTGAACCTCTTCTTCGGAGCGAATGGAGTCGCTGCCTTCTTCCCCCTTGGCCGGCCGAGAACGTGGAGAATGATCGCGGTCGCGCCGCCGGAGGTGGGCGCGCAAATCAATCCCACCGACCGTCCTCAGCTTACGCTCGACGAGCTTCAGCGAATCGCTGACATCTCTGTTCCGATCCCCCTCCACCTGCGCGACCCGGATTGGCTGGCGAATTTCCGCCTGCATCACCGACAGGCCGAGCACTATCGCGCGGGAAGGTTTTTCCTGGCCGGAGATGCGGCGCACGTTCACAGCCCCGCCGGCGGCCAGGGAATGAACACTGGCCTGCAGGACGCCTGGAATCTCGGCTGGAAGCTGGCGCTGGTCATTCGCGGCGTCGCTAAAGATCGCCTGCTCGATTCGTACGAGGCCGAACGGCTGCCGGTTGGAAGATTCCTGCTGCGATACACCGATCGCCTGTTCGCGGGATTCGCGCGCGTTGCCAGAGCGGGCATCGTCTCGAGGATAGTTCGGGCAGTTTTTGCGAGGATCCTGCTTCCGCGAGCGACCTCGTCGCCGAAAGGTCGCGCACGCGCATTCAGGATCATTTCACAACTTGGAATCCGCTACCGGTCCAGCCCGATTGTCGAGGAGGGTAAGCGCGACTTCGAGAACGGCGCGCGCCCTGGTGATCGGTTCCCGGACGCACCCGTCACCGTTCGAGGCCAACCCACGAGGCTGCACCATGAGGTGATTGGATTCCGGTTTCACATGCTGCTATGTGGCCCAGAGACGGGGTGGGACGCTGCCGAAATCCTTCGTCTGGAAAAAAGGTATGGCGGGCTTCTTTCGACCCGGCACCTGTCGCGCGCGGGCTCCGAATCCGTCCTTTGCGACCCGACCGGGAGTGCGCTCGCCCTGCTCGGCGTCCGAGACCGGGCCGTCTACATAATCAGACCCGACGGTCACGTTAGTTATCGTTCGGCGGGAATAAGTCTGGATGGAGCGGTCGCTCACCTGGCGAAGTTGTTAAACCTTTTCCGATCTTCCGCGGTCTAAAGATTCGAACGCGACGCGCGCGGGCCTTCAGTGCCCCCAGTTCCTTGAATTCCACT
>DHJO01000124.1:6507-10888 GCA_002404375.1 Gemmatimonadales bacterium UBA4718
ACCCGCTCTCAAAATGACCCCCGACCGACGGCTCATGCCGCTTTGAGGAACGGAGAAGTTTCGATCGACGGCCGGCTCGATGAAGCTGCCTGGGCCGCGGCCGTGCCGATAACCGAGTTGTCTCAATCCGCGCCGGACGAGGGAAAGCCCGCCAGCGAGCGCACTGAGATCCGCATTCTGTACGACGCCTCGGCCATCTACATCGGGGCGAGGATGTACGACTCCCAGGGAGCGAAGGGAGTTCGCTCAGCCCTCGCGCGCAGAGACCAGCTGATGAACCTGAACGGCAACAGCAGCCTCACCTCGGACCGGATCGCTTTCGTCTTCGACACCTTTCGCGACAAGAACAGCAGAACCTGGTTCGAGCTGAATCCGGACGGTGTCAAAGGCGATCACCAGAACGGTGATGACTCCTACGATCCCGTGTGGGAGGGGGCGGCCAAGATCGACTCACTCGGATGGACCGCCGAGTTCAGAATCCCGTACTCGCAGCTCCGCTTCTCGCGAGACACGCAACAGGTCTGGGGGATGCAGATCTGGCGCAGTATCGACCGCCGTAACGAGCAGGACATGTGGGCGTTCTGGCGAAGCAATGAGTACGGAGGTCCGGCCTACTTCGGGTCCCTCGACGGGATCACCGTGAATTCACGCCCCCGCCAGGTTGAGCTGGTTCCGTACGCTACGTCTCGCAGCAAGTTCGAGCGGGCGCAACCCGGCGATCCGTACCATTCGAACTCCGAGCTCACGAACCGAATTGGCGGCGACGCGAAGGTCAACCTCACCTCGAACCTGACGCTCGATGCGACGATAAACCCCGACTTCGGGCAGGTCGAAGTCGATCCGGCTGTCGTCAATCTCTCGGTATTTGAGACGACGTTTAACGAGAAACGACCGTTCTTCGTCTCGAACTCGCAGTATTTCTCAACTGGCGGGATCAACTGCTTCTTCTGCAGCAATGTGTCCAGCCTGAATTTCATTTACACCCGGCGAATCGGCCGTTCACCTCAGCTCGCCGGTCTGTTATCCGGCAGATCCGATTTCATGGACGCCGCGGACGCGACCACCATTCTCGGCGCCGGAAAGGTTACCGGGAGAACCGGCAATGGAATCACCGTAGGATTGCTCGACGCCGTCACAAACCGCGAGAAAGCGCGCTTCCGCCCAGTCGGCACTACGCTCGACGAGACGCAGGAGATCGAGCCGCTCACCAATTATTTCATCGGCCGGTTAAGGAAGGACTTTCGCGGGGGTGATACGCGCATCGGAGCGATCGGGACCATGGTCAATCGTGCGCTTACAAACCCGGACGAGGTCTCGAGCATGCGCTCCAACGCCCAGAATGCGGGGTTCGACCTGGACCATCATTGGGCGAACAAAGCCTATTCGCTGAACATTCAGACTGCCCTCACCCACATCGGCGGGGATACGGCTGCAATCAGCCTGGCACAAACGGCGAGCGCGAGATATTACGAGCGCCCGGGTCGGAGCCAGACGTCGGACGGACTCTTCTCGACCGAGTTTGACCCGACCCGCCGCAATCTTTATGGATATGGGTTCTGGGCGCGCCTCGCCAAGGAAACGGGCGACTGGCTCTGGGAGACGAGCCAGAACTGGCGGAGCCCCGGCTTCGAGGCAAATGACATAGGAGTGCTCAACCGCGCGGACTACAAGTGGATGCTGGTGAACGGCGTGAGGCAGTGGACCACGCCTGGCTCCTGGTACCGCAACATCTGGATGACCGTAGGTGCACAGCAGCAGTTCAACTACGACGGCGATCGCAACGACATGGACTACCACGCCTACTGGCAGGCGACCTTCAAGAACTACATGAACTTCAGCATTTTCGACATCGTCCATCCGAGCACTTACGACGAGCGACTCACCCGCGGCGGCCCGACGGTGATTCATTACGGCTACAACCTGGTCTCGGGCTTTCTCAGCACTGATTCACGCTCGCGGGTTGTCGAACAACTGCAGGTGCAGTACTCGACCCCGGTTGACAACAGCGAAGGCGGGAGGGTGGCATTCTTTCCGACAATCGCGGTCAAGCCTTCGGGCCGCATTCTCGTAAGCGTCTCGCCGTCGTTTGACCACGACCTGACCGCGCAGCAGTACGTGACTGCCGTCTCCGACCCATTAGCACCCGCTGGATTCGCCGGAACGCGGTACGTGTTCGGACGACTCGATCAAAAGACCTTCTCGGTCGACACTAGGACGAACGTCACGTTCACGCCGAACCTCACCCTAGAGCTGTTCGCGCAGCCGTTCCTTGCCAGCGGGAGATATACGAGCTTCAAGGAGTTCGCGGAGCCCAAGTCGCGGAAGATGAACTTCTTCGGGCGCGACAATGGGAGCACTGTCTCCAGGTCAACGGCCGCCGATGGAAGTGTTACCTATACGGTAGATCCGGATGGGCCCGGAGCTGCCCCAGCGTTCACCTTCAGCAATCCGGATTTCAACTCACGCTCGCTGCGCGGAACCGGAGTGCTACGGTGGGAATACCGGCCGGGTTCGACTCTCTACTTCGTGTGGACGCAGGAGCGGAACGGCTTCGACCAGTTCGGGGATTTCAACTTCAGCCGGGACCGCTCGGCGCTGTTCCGCGACCGGCCGACCAACGTCTTTCAGGTCAAGGGGACTTACTGGATCGGACGATAAGCGACGTCGTGGTTCAATGAGGACCTCGCCGCGACGGCCGGCTTTCCCGATTTGACCGCCGGTATCCGCGACTTGGCTGAGCGGTGCGAGCGGCCTCTGTAGACTCCACGCACCCAGCGGGCGCGAGTGCCACGCACGTCGATGTGGACGAAAGGACCACTGCGGCCATAATAGGCATATAGGCCGGTGCCGCCAACGAGCTCTGGATAGCGAGCCTCGACCCGCTCCACGGCATCGAGGATCAGCTTCACGTCAGCAAAGTTGACCTTGCCATCCCCGTTCAGGTCTGACTCTTTCCCGTTGCCTACCGCATCGATAAAGACGTCAGCGGCGTCGCCGAACTGGTGGCGGCTGTCGCGGGCGCTGCCCTCACCGCGAACGGCTTGGTTGTGCGCAGGTGTACGGAAGCCGGAGCGAATTCGCATACCTTCGGCATTGACCCCGTGATCGTTGAGGTCTTCGATTACCAGCTCCAGCTTGTCGAGGAGCGGCTCGCGCAAAACGACGTACTTCGGCCAGACCTCGGTCTGTCCGTGCGAGACGAAGTCTCTGAGGCGGAAATGCTCGGACACCCGAGTGTCTTCGTTCTCGGGTGTCACTTCAATGAAGCCGTCCGGGTTCCTGTAGGCTTCCGATCGGAGTCGGCCCTTTTCCTGGGGCCAGTATCCGAGTCGGTATCCGTTCAGCCAGGCGCGAACCTTCTGCCCGAACGACCGCATCGTGAAAACGGTCTCGGTACCCGGCGTGGGGCCACCCTGTATCGAGGCGCTCGCCACCTGGGCACCCGGGAGGGCGGCCAGGGATATCCAGTCTTCCGGAAGAACGAATCGAGCGAAGACCTTTCCGCTCAATCCGCTGCCTTTTTCGCCCGAGGGCGACATCAAAGGTTTTTCGGCGTTGGTGCTATCTTCGGTTTCGGCACCTGATCCAGCGGCCGACAGGGGAGCGGAGTCGGTCTGGTTCGCGACAGCACTCGAGCTTATCCGACTGGCGTGCGAGGATTGCTGCAACGCGCTCGCTTGCGCCGGCAGGATGATAGCCGTAAGAATGAGAAGGGCTGTTACGGCAGAGCTGAGTCTGTAGCGAAACTGGTTCATCAAGGCTCCTCTTCGGTAGCTCGACTGACATGGCGTCGCTCTCGCGTCGCTTTAGTCTCGGGGCTTTGCGTCGCCGCCTTTTGGCGGGTTTGCCGGTTATCGGAGGCGCCCGGTACTGATCAGCTGGGCGCTAACAATAAAATGACTGTTGGGACCAGGAAAATGTAACTGCTGAGGTTCAACTCCATTGAGATGTTACTTGAACTGCGGCAGCTATCTTCCGTGGGAACAAAGGGATAGTCTGTGGAGACTCAACAAGATAATTACGTTGCCGGAGTGCTCTCCGAACTCGTTTCCAGCGTGACCGGAACAGCTTTTTCTGGCCCAGTAAACATCTGAAGTGGCTGCGGTTATTGCCTGCTCGCCGACTTGAGCGATGCTTGCTTGAGCGACGCCTGCTTGGCTATCGGCTCTCGCACCGCGCCTCCGACTTGGGTCACGTACTCGCCAGTCACGTCCGTCCCCCGGACCACGCCCGTCAGCGTCTGTTCACCGGGGGTTGAGCCAAGCTTCCAGGTGAGTGAAGCCCTGCCCTTTGCATCACTGACCACCCGCGCAGGGGTCACGGTCCCCGACTTGACCTTGAAGTTCACCCGGACATCCGGGACGGGATTGCCGTAGACATC
>DHJO01000124.1:11109-14208 GCA_002404375.1 Gemmatimonadales bacterium UBA4718
GTACCCCGAAGAGTCCGTAGAGAGGGCGCTGTCCGCGACGATACCCCCCGACGGTGCAAGTGTCAGCGCCGCACCCGCCACCGCGCTACCGTTCTCATCCACGACCCTCAGCACGACGGACTTGGGCAACTCCGCTCCCGCCGAGGCGTGTTGTGCATCACCTGATGTCACTGCGATTGCGGCCGCGGCGCCGGCCAGCGCCGCGGCACTTAGCGTCACGGGCGGGATCCCCAGCCCTGACGCGACACCAACCTGCGCCCGCAACCGCTGCAGGCCCGTCTTCCTGGCCAGCGTCCATCGTGCGGTCACCACTCCAAGGGAGTCGGTGCGCGGGTTTTCAGCCTGGATTGACCCACCGTCCACCACAGTCCAACGCACTGGCACATCCGGGAGTACCCGGCCCGAGGAATCGGTTACGCGAATCGCGACCGAGTCTGGAAGCTCATCCCCCGCACGTCCGCTGAAGTGGTCCGCAAGGGCGACAACGCGGGTATTCCCGGCGACAGGGTCGGCTTCGGCCAGGATCGACAGGGCGCTATCTACGTTCTCAACGCTGGCCAGCAGTGTTTGGCGCCCCGGAAAAGAGCCGAGGCTCCACGTGGCGCGCGCACGTCCGTCCGCATCAGTAACCGCGTTTGCGGGATCGACCGAGCCCTGACCCTCGCCCGGCCGGAAGGTCACTCGTTTCCCTGAAGCGGGACCGCCCTTTCGGTTCGTCGCACGCACTACCACAGCCTGGGCCAACGTCTTCCCCGCCAGAGCACGCTGGTTGGAACCCGCCACAAGTGCTATTGCAGTCGCGGGCGTAACCACCGACACGCCCGTGCGAGCCGAGACACCGTCGATCCTGGCGGCAACAATGGTCCGACCGGCAGCACGTCCAGTGATCACCCCGCTGCTATCCAGGGCAGCCACGCTGTTATCGTCGATGTGCCAGGTAGCCGCCAATCCGTCGATCTCGTGCCCGCGTGCGTCGATGCCCCGCGCCCTGAGCTGGAGCTCTGCTCCCTCCGGAAGCACGATCGTGCTGTCACCGTTCGCCCTTCCGACTTCGACTGAGGCGACTTTCTGCTTGACGACGATCGTCGAGTGAGTGACTAGCTTGCCCACCACCACGCTGACCATGGTTCTACCAGGCCCGTGAGCGATGACCGAGCCGTCGGTCAACACGGTGGCGATGCTCGAGTCCCCCGTCGTCCAGGTCGGACGCGCGCCCACCAGAATGCTCCCGTTCTTGTCTGTAACGGTTGCCGCAAAATGGACGGTGTCGTCGATCGCGGAGGCGGTGTCGATCAACGGGCGCAAGCCGACCCACGCCGCACCGATGTTACCGATCGACTGATGGGATTCGGATTGGCCGATGACGCCGTAGGAGTATAGAGCGGTAAAAATCGACACCAGCGCGGCTCCGGACGAAGCGGCGAGGGTGACGACTTTTCCGACGTGACGGAACCAGATTGTTTTTCTTGCGCTCGCGGTGTCAGCCATTGGTTAATGGACTGAAAAACACCGGTTGCGGTCACGCTTTTTTCGCACTGTCTGACAGATTGGCACGCGCTGGCAGAAGCGTCGACCAGGATTCCGCTTCCCAGCCAGAAAAGACAATCCCGCCCCAACGGTTAAGTAGAGGCAGGACAAGAGCTTCGAACGGACGGGGTGGGATTCGAACCCACGGTACGCTTTCACGTACACACACTTTCCAGGCATAGCAGTACAGGGAGGGATTGGGACAAGATGTCCTCATTTACCCAGGACGGACCGCTAAATGTCCTGTGCATCCGTTCCGCTTTAGTACTCCGTGTTATTTCGGCGCGTCAGCAGCGTTGACGTACTGAAGCCCCCACGGACCCTGACCGTGAAGCTGGATAATCGTTTTGCCCTTGGTCCAAGCGAAGTGATGAACGCCTTCCGGGATCATTCCGAATGTCCCGGAGGGGAGCGCGATTCCACCCTTGGTGGTGAACTTGTCCCCCATGCCAACGTTCAGTGCACCGCTGATCACGGTGACATGCTCATCGGCGTGATGGAAGTGCGGTGGAATCCGATAGCCTGGCGGCATCATGAGGCGCATGGTGTACGCTCCCGATTTCATCGGATCGCCGTCGAGTACCGCGAGCTTCGCCCCTGCCGGGAGGATTGATGGTGCCGGTCCCCACTTGAGCGAATTCGGCGTGGACACACTTGGGGACCTTCCCGTCTGAGCGGCTGCGACCGTCGCGTAGCAAAGGGCTGCGATACAAAGGGCGTACTTGCGCATCTGATCTCCTAGAGGGAGGCTGGTGGGGACGAAAATGCCCGCGACGGGTGTGGAGAGCAAGATGCTCAGTGTTTGGCGAGGCTCGTAATTGTATAGTCGCCCGACTGTGCTTTGAGCTTGCCTTGAACTGTGTCACCAGGTTTGAGGCCTACCAATATCTTCGTGTCGGCGACCGGGTAAGCCATGTCCATGGCTGCCATGACACCTGGAATCTCCTCATGATCGAGTTCGACTATCTTTTTGGTCGTGTCGAGCGCGACCACGGTGCCCTTGATATCGTAGACACCGTTCGGCGTTTCAGTCTTAGCGCTACATCCTGTGAAAACGAAAACGAGCGCTACGGCCAGAGCAACTTTGATTTGCGGGGCCATTTGAGAATCTCGATTGGTCGGAGAGATTACGCGAGAATTTTTTGGCCGAGCCTTGCAACTGCCGAGTGCGACGCGGCAAGTCGTATGGGCTCGCCGCGCCGCTCGAAGCCGGTCCGCACCAAGGCGGGCTAGGCCATGTGGTGCTTCATTCCTTTCAGATGTGCCCGGCAACAAGCCATTGACTGGCCATGGCTGCAACACGCCATGTGCGGGTTGCCCGGATTGAAGCAACAGGCCATCGGGGCTGGATCGGCACTGCCCATCGCAAACAACGCAATTGCGGCAAAACCCATGATCCGGGTGGTGATCATTCTCATGAGTGTCTCCTGTTCAGAGGGATTGATCAGTTCCGTTCACTCATATGCAACTGTTTAGGCGGGCTGGCAAGACTATCTGAGGCGATCACAGCTCGCATGTCAGTGCCGCAACGGCATTCGCCCACTCGGCCTCGTCCCGCGCTTTTCGTGCGCG
>DHJO01000228.1:0-1012 GCA_002404375.1 Gemmatimonadales bacterium UBA4718
GGCCCGCGCCAGCTCGGCGAGATCGCCACGCAGGTGGAGCAGGTAATGGACGGACTCATCGTCGCTCACGCGAACGGGATTCTGCACCGCGATCTGAAGCCCGAAAACATTCTCATCGACCGATACCATCGGTGGCGAATCACGGACTTTGGTATCGCGAACGTTACGGGTGAGGATGTTGCGGGCACGACGGGCACGCCCGCGTTCGCTGCGCCCGAGCAGCTTCTTGGAGAGCCACAGGGTCCGGTGGCGGATTATTTCGCGTTGGCCGCGATCGTGTACTTCGTGATGACGGGTGACGCGCCGTTCGGAGACGGCGATGCGAAGGAGATTCTCGCCCGGCAGCTTGGCGAGCGCGCGGATCTGGGAGCCTTCCCGACGGTGATCTGCAACTGGTTCAAGACGGCTTTTGCGCCGAATCCCGACGATCGATTCGCCGATGGAGCGGCGATGCAGCGAGCGTGGAAGGCGGCGAGCGACAAAGTACTGGCGCGGCAGCGCGGCTCGTGGTGGCGAAGAGTGGTTTCGTAGCGGAGATCGGGTAAACGCCGCCGGCGGACCGCGGACAAGCGCCCAGCGCGCAATGTCGAGCACCGGAATTGGGGTAATTCCAGTCCGATTTCTTGTGTTTCATTCCAAAGTCGTGCATTTTCCCGTCGATGCATATGACTGGCGTGGCACTTGCAAGCCGATTGCCCACGACGAGAACGGTTATCGCAGAGTGTAAGTCAACGGAGCGTGATGGATGTTTGGTTGCGCTGTTTTTGGGTGTGCATCACTAGCGCCTCCGCAAAGATTTGCTAGGTTTGAGCGGTTGTGAGGCGGGTCGTCTGGAGAGTGCGTATGCGCTCACTGGGCATGCATCCTGCCTCACGACTCACGCGCGACCGCGGTACCCGCTGCATTGTATCTCCACCCTTTGAGAGGAAACAATCATGTTGAGAAGAAGTTGGACCGTCTGCGCCATGACGGCCTTACTCCTCGGCGGAACGGCGGCGGCACAGTCGCCAGG
>DHJO01000228.1:1153-13254 GCA_002404375.1 Gemmatimonadales bacterium UBA4718
GAAGCTGACGGCTGGTACACGCCGGCCAAGCAAAAGGTGACGCTAGCCGATGTCAAGGCGAGCGCCTTCACCGCCCGCCTCGTCTACAGCTTCCCACTGGGGAACATGCCGTCCATCCACATCGGAGCAGGCGGAGCTCTCGAGAACTTCCGCGGAGCCACTGCAACGTCGGCAGGAACCTATCAGTTTGGAGCGAACGGACTGGTCGGGTTCAACCTCGGTTTCGGCGGCGTTGCGCTTCGTGTCGACGGCCTGCTGAACTATCTGCCATCAAATGGTGGCAAGATGGATTTCGGCGCTCAAGCTGGACTCCAGCTGTCACCGGACCTCCGCGACCTTTTCGGTGGCGGCGCGACCGGCAACCCCGTCATGTGGGCTCCGTATCAGTGGTGGGATGAACTCGTCGCGCCACTCCCGGGAACGGTCGAACTAGGTGGCTTCGTTCAATGGAGCCATTTTGACGACAACGCAGGGCGTGCCGGAGCTAATCCGAAGAACGGAATTGGTTACGGTGGTCGCCTCGGCGTCTTCCTCAGTGATCCCAAGTGGGAGATCGAAGGGGACGGCTACTATTCGCCTCAGACGAATCGCGCTTTGCCCTGCTGCAGTGTTGCACAGCCCACTGACGTCAATGCGCACGCTTTCGCCACTCGCCTGAACTACAACTTCCCGATCGGTAACTTTATCGGCGGCAGGCAGAGCCAGTTCATCATCGGCGCAGGCGGTGTTCGCACGAGCTACAAGTTCAAGAGCGCAACGGCAGGAGACAGCTACACCTATAACTTCGGTGCCAGCGGCCTGGCGGGAATTCGTCTCGGCGTAGCCAATCGCACCGCGATTCGTATCGACGGTGTCGTTGATTACATGCCGAATTCTCAGCCAAGCGCAAACCTCAACTTCCACGTTCGTGGTGGCCTGAGCTTGCTGTTTGGAGGTGCGCGTCCGGAGGTTATGTGCACGTACGCAGGTCTCGAGAGCATTCCAGCTTCGAGCCCGAACTGCGTTGCGCCGCCGCCGCCACCGCCACCACCGCCACCGCCGCCGACCTGCCAGTACAACCCGAACATTCTGGCGACGGATCCGGCTTGCGTAGCTCCACTAGTGGCAGTGGTTGATACCACAGCTATCACCGCTCCGATCTACTTCGACTTCGACAAGTCGACGATCAGGTCAGATGCGGCCGCTACACTCGATCGCAAGGTCCCGTGGCTGCAGGCTAACTCGGGCATGCGGATTCGTATCGAGGGTAACGCAGACGAGCGTGGCTCCGACGAGTACAACCTGGCCCTCGGCCAGCGCCGTGCGGCTTCCGCCAAGCGGTACCTCGTTGACCACGGCATTGCGGCAGATCGCTTCGACCTCGTGAGCTATGGCGAGGAGCGCCCGGTTTGCACCGAGCACAACGAAGCCTGCTGGCAGCAGAACCGTCGCGATGACTTCCGTATCGTGACAATCGGCAGCGACAGAATCGTCGCACCGCCGCAGGAGTAAGCACCTTCTCTGACCGATCCTCGAAAGGGGGTCGGTCAGAGACTAAAAGGCGGGGTGTCCCGAAAGGGCCCCCGCCTTTTTTGCATCTTCTCGCTTTCGTTTCTACTAGATCTCGGCTTGGGTCGAGGCAGCGTGTCCTCCGATCGGTTCGTTCCGAACGAGGGGGCGATAGCGGAGAGCTTCCGCTACGTGAGCTGGGACGACCTCCGTGACGTTCTCGAGGTCGGCGATCGTGCGGGCCACTTTCAGCACGCGATGATAGCCCCGCGCGGAGAGACCCAAACGCTCCGCAGCGACTTGCAAGAGCGTTCTTGCTTCGGCGTGCACTGGTGTGTTGGCATCCAACCAGCGGCCGATCGCGTAAGCGTTGCACGAGACTCCCGGTTTTCTGCCGAATCTCTTTCGCTGAGTCGCGCGAGCGCGCTCGACGCGCGAGCGAATTGAGGCGGAAGAATCTCCGTTGCTCACGCAACTCAGGTCGCGGAGTGCAACAGCACCTACCGTTACGTGCATGTCTATTCTGTCAGCGAGCGGACCAGAGATGCGCGCGTTGTAGCGCTCGATGTCGCTCGCGCTGCAGTTGCACACTCCGCCTGGATCTGCCGCTCTGCCGCACGGACAGGGGTTGGACGCGCCTATCAGTGTGAAGCGGGCAGGATAGCTCACCGCTTGTGACGCCCGGGCGATTACAACTCTCCCGTCCTCCATCGGTTGTCTGAGCCCATCGAGCACGTGCCTCGGGAACTCGAGCATCTCGTCCAGGAAGAGCACACCGTGATGGGCGAGACTCACTTCGCCCGGCCGAGGCATTGAGCCTCCGCCGATTAGCCCGGCGCTGGAGATGGAGTGATGCGGCGCCCGGAACGGGCGCATTCCTGCGCTCACATTGCTGCGTCCGAGAACGCCTGCGACGGAATGGATGGCAATAACTTCGAGTGCTTCGTCTTCGCCCAGCGAGGGGAGGATTGTCGGCATCCGCCGCGCAAGCATTGTCTTTCCGGCACCGGGCGGGCCGATCAGCAGCACATTGTGTCCGCCCGCAGCTGCCACTTCGAGCGCGCGCTTGGCTGCTTCCTGGCCGACGACATCAGCGAAGTCAGTTCCCTCGGTGCTTGCCTCCAATGAGCCGTTGACTTCGCTGGCTGGTGTCAGCGCGCCGGCGCGCAGTTCGCGGACGAGATCACTGAGCGCGAGTGGCGACGAGAGCCGGAGGGCGCTTACGCGAGCGGCCTCGGCGACGTTGGGTGTCGGCAGAACGAGCGTCGAGATGCCGGTGCGGAGCGCGTGGCGCGCGATCGACAGCGCCCCGCGCATCGGCCGCAGTCCGCCATCGAGACCCAGCTCGCCCACGAACATCCGCTTCTCCGCAGCGCCGGCCTCCAGCTGGCCGGTAGCCACGAGAATCCCGATCGCAATCGGCAAGTCGAAAGCGGTGCCTTCCTTCCGTACATCAGCGGGAGCCAGGTTGACGGTGATGCGCCTTGGCGGCACCGTAAACCCGGAATTTACGAGAGCAGCACCGACGCGTTCGCGGCTCTCTTTGACTGCGCTCGCTGCGAGCCCGACAATCGTCCACTGCGGAAGTCCCTGCGCCGCGTCGACCTCGACGATGACATCGTACGCGTCAATCCCGACGAGGGCAGCCGAACGCACGGCGGCAAGCATCAATCATGTAATGCGAGACAAGCGCCCGGTGCGAAAGCGTTTGGAGCCGCGCGAAATCAGTGTTGCGCAGACCGACAAACTGAAGATCCCGGCTCCGCGTCGTGAGCGCTGGTGCGCCGGCGGGCCGCGCGCGTCCTCTCGCGCCTGAATGGTCCAGCGTGATAGTGTTAGGGGTGCACCCTTTAATCACGTGGCTCAACGCCAACAGCAACGCAGTCGAGGCGCTCGACAGCGTGGCGGTCGTCCTTGTGAGCGTCGGTTCTCTCGTGGTCACCATCATCCTGGCGCGCCTGACGGGAAGGTACGTTGCGCTCACAAACACCATTGCCGCAGCAACAAAGGCGCAAGCAGAGTTCAACTCGGCGCTTCAGAGGGAAGCGAAGGAAGCAGCGTCCGAGTCGCTCTATCATCACGCGCGCAGACTGAAGGCCGTTGTGAACGCTCTTCCGAAGGATAAGCCGGTGATGGACCAGTTACGCCATTTCAACCTGTTCGGGGAAGGCGATGTGACCGAACTACAACGCCTGACGCAGCTCGTTGGCGGAGAGGTTTACGGGCAGACATCCCTTGCTTTAACGGGCCTTCACTGGCTACTAGGATTGATTGATCGGATCAAGGCTACACCGGAACTGACTGGGTACGTCTTGTCGGCGCAGGAGGAAGGAGGCTATCAGCGAAGTGTCAAACTGCTCACCGACGAGCTGGCAATCATTGTAGAAACGTGTCGCCCCACCAGCTTGGCGTCGCCGACAGAAGACGACGCGGGCACCATGGGGAGTGAACCGAGCGGGTGGACCGGACAGTTTTCGAGGCTATTCAGCTCAGCGACGGGTCAACACCCACCCGACGGGAGAGACGTGAATGCACGCCGTGAGCGAAGGTCCGGTCAGTAGTCTCACAGCAATCCCAGAGCGACGCGCGTAACAATCACGGCGACCCTCGCCTGATCAGTACCATCTGGGGATTGTTTTGCATGATATTGAAATGCGGTCTTTTGTCGGGCGCCGTCCTCGCGCTGACTATCGCGTTGTCGGGCCGAGCTGCCGCGCAGGTTGGATCTACGACAGACATTTTGATGGGTCGCATCACGGCTCCCGACAGCCAGGCTGTCGCTGGCGCGCGCGTCGAAGCCACATCGGTCGAAACTGGAATCACGCGCACCAAGACCACCGGCGCTGATGGTCGGTACACGATCGTGTTTCCGGACGGAGGCGGGACGTACCGCCTTACAGTGCGCGCACTCGGAATGGCGCCCGTCACGCGCACGATCTCACGGCAGGGAGACGAAGACCGGATGATCACCGACTTCGACATGGGCCGGATCGCGACTCAGCTCGCCACAGTCCAAGTGCGCGCCCCACCGCGGCGAGGAGACCCGTCGCAGCGGCCGGAGCCTGGCAGCACCGAGCGAAATCTGAATCCGAATCTCGTAAACCGGCTGCCGGTGGATGCGGGCGATCTTGTTGCTCTCGCTGCGCTCGCACCCGGAGTCATCGCGGTACCGGGGACGGATACGACAAAGGCTTCATTCTCGGTTGCGGGTCAGCCGGCTAATCAGAACAACATCACGCTCGACGGCCTGAGTTTCGGCGCGGGCAGCGTTCCGCAGGAAGCGGTGCGCAATACTCGTGTTGTTACGAGCACATACGATGTGGCGCGCGGTCAGTTTACTGGCGGACAAGTCGCATCGACCACGCGGGGCGGCACGAACAACGTGCAAGGCGCGTTCAGCTACTCGTTGCGTGACCCGAGCCTCGAGTTCGTCGACGACACCAATCCGGCTTTCGGCCAGAAGTACACCCAGAATCAGTTGAGCGGCGGCGCCGGTGGCCCCATCATCAAGGACAAGCTTTTCACATTCGGCGCGATCAGCTTCACGCACCGCACCGATCCGCTCCTCTCCCTTCTCGCCGCCGACCCTCTCACGCTCCAGCGGCTCGGCACCAACCCCGATTCCGTCACTCGGTTTCTGAACATCGTTCAGACGTTCGGTCTTCCGCTCACATCTCCGCTCGCTCCTGACGAGCGTCTCAACAACAATACGTCCGCGCTGGTCCGTGTCGACTATAACCTCGCCGAAGATCATTCGCTGATGCTGCGCGGCGACTGGCGCGGCAACACACAGCTTGGCTCCCGTCTGAACGCGCTCGCCTTGCCGCACTCCGGCGGGAATCTCAGAGGCACGGGCGGCGGCGGCATGATGACGCTCACCTCGCACATGGGGATGTTCATCAACGAGCTGCGGGGCTACAAATCGATCGACAACCGGAATACCGAAGGTTACTTGTCGGTACCGGACGGACGCGTCGTAGTCTCGTCGATACTTGGCGACGGGACAAACGCGATCTCAACACTCCAGTTCGGCGGCAATCCTTCGCTGCCGCAGGAAACGAAGTCGAGTCTGCTGGAGGTCAGCGACGAGATCTCCCGTCTCACCACTGCTGGCGGACACCGATTCAAGCTCGGCGGACTCCTCAATCAGCAACGCAGCTCGATCGGATTCATTCCAAACCGGTTCGGTACATTCACCTTCAACTCGCTCGCTGATTTCGAGGCTGGCCAGCCAACGCAGTTCACCCGAACATTGTTCGCGCGTGACCAGCAGTCGGCCACAAACAACGCTGCGGTGTATCTCGGCGATTCCTGGCGTATGACGCCGCAATTCCAGGTGACGTACGGACTTCGCATGGAAGGATCGCGGTATCCGGACAAGCCCGACTACAACCCCGAAGTGGAAGCGACCTTCGGGAGACGGACGGACAATCTTCCCTCTGAAGTGAGCGTCAGCCCGCGAGCGGGATTCAGCGTGTTCGTGGGCGAGTCGCAGTTCGGCCCGCCACCGCTGACTCTCCGCGGTGGAATCGGCGAATTTCGTGGGACTGCACCCGCTCAGCTCTTCGCATCTGCGCTCAACGCGACCGGGCTCATCAATGGACAATCTCTGCTCACGTGCGTCGGCGCAGCGGCACCGACTCCCGACTGGGCTGCGTACCTCGCCGATCCGTCGACAATCCCCACGTCGTGCAACGGAGGAACTCCGATCTTCGCGAACCAGCGCCGCAATGTCACGGTGTTCGATCCAGGCTTTCAGGCGCCTCGCGCGTGGCGCGCATCGTTCGGCCTTAGCCGCCGGTTCTGGGATCGCTTTTCATTCTCCGTCGATGCGGGATACGCGCGCGGGGTAGCGCAGACCGGGCAGATCGACATCAACCTGGACACCACTGCTAAATTCACACTCTCGAACGAAAACAACCGGCCCGTTTACGCTCCAGCCAATGCGATCGTTCCGACAACCGGCGCCGTTTCTGTGTTTGGCTCCCGACTTTATCCGCAGTTCGGCGTCGTCAGTCAGATCGAGTCGCATCTGCGATCGGATACCAAGCAGCTCACGCTTGGCCTCAACGGGATAACAACAAAAGGAATTCTTCTCAACGCGTCATACACGTTGACGAGCTCTTTCGATCAGTCGCAGGGCTTCTCGCAAGGAACCGTGCAGGGCTTCGGGGGAACACCGGGATCGACTCCCGGCAATCCCAACCTATCGGAGTGGGGTCGCAGCGATAACGCGCGGCGTCACGCGCTGCTCGGCACGATCACCTACCCGATCAAGCCGGTGCTCGAGCTGACAATGATCGCGCGCGCGACCTCCGGCAGCTATTACTCGCCGCTGGTCGGCGGAGACATCAACGGCGACGGACGCAGTAACAACGACCGAGCATTCGTGTTCGACCCCGCGGTCGCTGCGGCAGCCGGAGACACCGCCGTCGCGAATGGCATGACTCGTCTGCTCGCCAGCACTTCGTCGCGCGCCCGCGATTGTCTTCTCAGCCAGACGGGGAAGGTCGCCTCGCGGAGCAGCTGCTCGAGCCCGTGGTCGCCGGCGCTCGATCTGCAAATGAACATACGGCCCGCGGCGTTTGGCCTCGATCGAAGACTAACCATCTCGGTGATCGCGTTGAATACCCTGACCGGCCTGGATCAACTGCTTCACGGCAGCAACAATTTGCACGGTTGGGGCCAACCGTCGTTTCCCGACCGCACTCTTCTTTATGTGCGCGGATTCGATCCAACGACCGATACCTACAGGTACCAGGTCAACGAGCACTTCGGCGTCACCAATGGAACGCGAAACGCATTTCGTGTCCCGTTCCAAATTGCAATACAGGGTCGCGTCGCACTCGGGACGGATCCCGCACGCCAGCAATTCAACAACGCGATAGGCCGGGGGCCGGGTGGCGGGCGGATGAACCCGGAAGCGCTCAAGGCCAGAATGACGCGGCTCGTCCCGAACGCGTTCCTCGACATCATAGCGATCAACGATTCAGCCAAGCTCGAGCTCACGCCCGACCAGATCGCGAAGCTGCAGACTTCGGGCGACGCCTTCAAGGTGAGGGCCGATTCGCTGATAGATAAAGTCGCGAACATGCTCGGCGACACCACGGTCAAGAATCCGGACCCGATGACGGTCTTCGCCAAGCTCCAGCCATCGATGACAGAGGGGCGGAAATTGGCGACCCAGGCGATCAACGACGCCAAGGCCGTTCTCACGTCGGCGCAGTGGGCCAAGGTGCCGGGGAGCATCAAGACTCCGGGATTGAGACGGGGCGGCGGCGAGGGCGGCAGGGGCTTCGATCGAGGCGGCGGTCCCGGCTAGCGTGCACGGGTCGTGCGAGGGTATTCTGCATCCTTTCCAACCCTCCACCATCACGACATGAAAGGTTGCATTCGCAGGTTAGGCTGCCTCGTCCTGATCATCGCTCTCGTCGCCCTGTGGTACTGGTATGCGCGCGTCGAGCGACCGGCCACTACGACCGCGTCGACGGACGCCGTTACCGGCGCGTCCAGCGTCAACACTGGATGGAAGCCTCTCACCGAGGTGGACGCACAGCGCGGTCGCGTCGCGGTAGAGGCACTGGCACGCAGATCTGGGCCTGTTTTCGCGAATCTCAGTCCCGCTGAAGCGGCGTCTTACATCTTTCTGGTCGTGGCAAAGCAGCTGCCGCCGTCGGCCCGGAACGCGGAGGCCTCCATTGTGGGCGATCGGCTCTACGTGCGCTCGGAAGTGGATCTCAAGGACTTTGGCGGCGCCGGACAGCTTGGAGCTCTGGGCATGCTTCTCGGCTCCCGGGACAGCGTTCTGCTCGGTGGGACCATCCACATGCTGAAGCCGGGGCTGGCCGAGTTCCAGGTGCAGGAGGTTAAGCTCGGCCGTCTCGATGTGCCGAAGAGCCTCATTCCGCGGCTGATCGCTCAAATGACCCGCGCAAAGAAGAAGGTAGAAGGAGTCTCTGAGACGGGTCTGCCCATGGTCATGCCGCCTTACATTTCCGATGTGCGCATCGCCAACGGAAAAATCACGCTCTACAAGAGTGTAAAGTGAGCCGCAGGATCCTGGTCATCGACGATGAGCAGGGAATCCGCGCGGCACTGGGTCAGCTCCTCGAATTCGAGGGGTACGAAGTTCATACGATCCCAAACGCGACCGACGGCATAACGGAATACCAGAAGTGGAAGCCGCACCTGGTTTTTCTCGATGTGAAGATGGCCGGCATGGACGGAATGGAGGCACTCAAGAAAATCAGGGAGCTCGATCCGACGGCCACTGTGGTGATGATCAGCGGGCACGCGACAATCCGCACCGCGGTCGAGGCGACGCAGCTCGGCGCCTACGAGATCCTCGAGAAGCCGCTGGACACCGACCGCATCCTCGTGATGCTACGGAATGCGCTCTCGCACCTTGATCTGCAGGAAGAGAACGCCCGGCTCAAGCAATCGATCGACGCACCATTCGAGATCGTCGGCAAGACGCCCGTGATGCGCATGCTCATGGAAAAGATCGAGAAAGTCGCCGCGACTCCCGCACGGGTCCTCATCACGGGGGAAAACGGGACAGGGAAGGAGCTCGTGGCGCGGGCGCTGCACCGGATGTCGCCGCGCGCGACCAAGCCGTTCGTCGAGGTGAACTGTGCCGCCATACCAGGTGAGCTGATCGAGAGCGAGCTGTTCGGGCACATGAAGGGCTCCTTTACGGGCGCCATTTCCGACCGCGCGGGAAAGTTCGAGCAGGCGAACAAGGGGACGCTGTTTCTCGACGAGATCGGAGACATGAGCCTTGCCGCGCAGGCAAAAGTACTGCGCGTACTCCAGGACAACGTCATCACCCGGATTGGCGGATCGAAGCCGATCTCCGTCGATGTGCGCGTGATCGCGGCGACGAACAAGACGCTCGAGAGCGAGATCGCCTCGGGGAAGTTCCGCGAAGACCTGTACTACCGGCTGAACGTGGTGCCGATTCACGTTCCGCCGATTCGCGAGCGGCGCGAAGACATTCCGACGCTGGCGCAATACTTCGTGTCGACGCTTTCGGCGAGGGAAGGGATCCCGCCGCACACCTTCACCGAGGATGCGCTGGAGCGATTGACCGCGCTCGACTGGCCGGGCAACGTTCGCGAGCTCCGTAACACTGTGGAGCGGCTGCTAATTCTTGCGCCGGACAGCCAGATATCGGCTCGGGACATTGACAGGCTCGCCGGGCAGCGCGCTCTCGATGACGCTGGCCTCGCCACGCTCACACAGTGCCGGACCTTCGAGGAATTCAAGGATGCGGCTGAGCGCGCCTTCCTGCTCAACAAGCTCCGCGAGTTCGACTGGAACGTGTCGGAGACCGCGCGGGCGGTAGAGATGCCAAGGTCGAACCTTTACAAGAAGATCGAGCGGTATTCCCTTTCGCGCGAGCATAGCTAGCAAATGAAAAAGTTCAACAACTTCATCGCTGGTAAATGGGTCGGCCCGGAATCGGGCGAATACTTCGAGAACCGGAACCCCGCTGACCGCGGCGACGTCATCGGCAGGTTTCCATTGTCGGGCAGACGCGACGTCGATCGCGCGGTGGAGAGCGCGACCCGGGGCTTCGCGAGATGGCGCCGCACACCTGCACCCGGTCGCGGTGACGTGCTCCGCGTCGTCGGCGACATCATGACCAAGCGCAAGGAAGAGATCGCGGATGCGATGACCCGCGAGATGGGGAAGCCGCTGACAGAGACCCGTGGCGATGTGCAGGAGGGAATCGACACCGCGTACTACGCCTCGAGCGAAGGGCGCCGGCTTTTTGGAAAAACTGTCCCGAGTGAGCTGCGTAACAAGTGGGCGATGAGCTACCGGCGGCCGATCGGAATCGCCGGACTGATCTGCCCGTTCAATTTTCCGATGGCCATCCCCACCTGGAAGATGTTTCCCGCCCTCGTCTGCGGGAATGCGGTGATCTTCAAGCCGGCGGAGGATGTGCCCCACACCGGAACGCTGCTGGTGGAGATCCTGCTCGAGGCAGGACTTCCGCCCGAGGTAATCCAGCTCGTGCACGGCCGGGGGGAGCAGGTCGGGGCCGCGATGGTCGAGCACCCGGGAATTCCGCTCATTTCCTTCACCGGCTCGACGGAAACGGGTCGCATTGTGGGCGAGACGTGCGGACGGCTTCACAAGCGCCTCTCGCTGGAGATGGGCGGCAAGAACGCGCAGATCGTCATGGACGATGCCGATCTCGATCTCGCCCTCGAAGGTGCTCTCTGGGGTGCGTTCGGCACGACGGGGCAACGATGCACCGCCACCAGTCGTCTTATCCTACAGAAGAAGATTCACGACAAGTTTCTGGGCATGCTCGAAGACCGCGCCAAGGCCCTCAAGCTCGGCGATGGGAGAAAGAAAGGCACGGATGTAGGTCCGCTGATCAACGAGGACGCGCTCAGAAAGGTCGAGACGTACGTTGATATCGGAGTATCGGAAGGCGCCAAGCTTCTTACCGGTGGCGAGCGGCCGCAAAAACTATCCGGGGGAAACTTCTTCGAGCCGACGATCTTCACCAACGTCAGGGCGGGAAGCCGTCTCGAGCAGGAAGAGATATTCGGGCCGGTTCTCTCGGTAATTCGCGTAAAGGATGCTGACGAAGCATTTGCCGTGAACAACGATGTGAAGTACGGATTGTCGTCGTCGATCTACACGCGGGATGTGAACACGGCATTTCGCGCGCTCAACGAGCTCGACAACGGAATTACCTACGTGAACGCACCGACCATCGGCGCGGAGGCTCATCTCCCGTTCGGTGGCGTCAAGCAGACAGGCAATGGGCACAGGGAAGGAGGCTGGGAGGTCTACGAGTTCTACTCGGAAACCAAGGTCGGGTACGCCGATTTCTCGGGCACTCTTCAGCGTGCCCAAATCGACACATATCTGGGAACGCCGGACTAATCACCGCGGTAGACAGGTACGATGGACGCATACGAACACAAACGCGCGCACGCGCTTCAGCTAGCTAACAGAAGGCGCAAGAGCGGCAGGCTTTCGTTCTTTGCTCATTGGGCAAAGATCATGATCGTCTCGCTCGCGCTTTTCGTCGTCATCCGCGCGTTCGGGGTCGAGGCGTTCAAGATCGCGAGCGGAAGCATGGAGCACACCCTCTTCGAGGGCGATTTTCTCCTCATAAACAAGCTGGTATACGGTGCCGGGATTCCCGGCAGCGGACGCAAGCTCCCCGCGCTACACGCTCCCCGCAACGGGGACGTGGTGGTCTTCACCTACCCGGTCGATCCGCGCCTGAATTATGTGAAGCGGATTGTCGGAATACCCGGCGACACGCTGGAAATGCGCAGCGCGATCCTCTTCAGAAATGGCAATCAGGTGAACGAGAACTACGTTCAGCGCTCTCCCGCCGAGGCCGATCAAACGGACGACGACTTCCGCTGGCAAAAGGCGTATCTGGTAGGTGGCGCGGCGATCTCCAACTACAATCCTTCGCGTAACAATTGGGGCCCTCTGGTCGTCCCTCCTCATGACTACTTCGTCCTCGGAGATAATCGCGACAATTCGTCGGATTCGAGGTATTGGGGGTTCGTGGCCGACTCTCTTGTGCGCGGCCAGCCGATAGTGGTCTATTATAGCTACGCGCCGGACAC
>DHJO01000207.1:0-557 GCA_002404375.1 Gemmatimonadales bacterium UBA4718
CCGCACGCATCTTCCCTGCCCGCGCTAACTCGTCGACCTTTCCGGTTTTCGGATGGGGAATGGGAACCGACAAGCCTTCGTCGTCGAACACTCCCTCATCCCACGCCGCTTTGGAGAGTTGCTGCGATCTCAGTGCGAACTCATCGACGCAGCCGCGATCGAGATTGTATCGCTCGGCGAGATTCTCGGCGGTCTCGGCCATACCGAGTCCGACGTAGGAGTCGGTGAGCCCCTCCCAGAGAACGTCTTCCATGACTGGGCCTCTGCCGAGAGGTGTTCCCCACCGTAAGCCGCGAGTGACGTGCGGAGCCTGCGACATGGACTCGGCACCGCCGACGAGGCAGAGCTGAGCGTCGCCGAGAATTATTTCCTGCGCTCCGCTCACGACGGCCTGAAAGCCGGAGCCGCACAATCGATTCAGGGTAAGCGCCGATGTTTCCTCTCGGCATCCGCTCTTGAGCGCGACGTGCCGCGCGAAGTAGATCGATTCCTTCGTAGTGTAGAGGACGTTGCCAAAGATTGTCTGATCGACGTCCGCTGCAGTGACTCCAGCTCGC
>DHJO01000207.1:696-2937 GCA_002404375.1 Gemmatimonadales bacterium UBA4718
GGGGTTCGGACCGCGGAAAGGAAGACGACGCTCCCGGATGTTGCGCGCGCGGTCATGATCGGCCTCGGTTGATTACGATTTCTTTCCGCAGTTGACGCAGAACTTCCACACCGGGTCGAGCTCCGCACCGCACCCTTCGCAGTGCTTGGCTGCGAGATTCTGACCGCAGTGCGGGCAGTAGATCACCGGTCTTCCCTGCGGAAGAGTGCCCCCACAAAACCGGCACCCATCAGCACGCTCCATCGTCGAGATTGCCGGCACCGAGAAGGTCGTGCTATCGGTCGATCCATTGCCGCCGGTGGCGCCTGTTGCGAGCGTTCCGACTGAATATCCGCCCGCGTTCTGAGCGGGGATCGAGACTCCAAGCTTCTGGACCGCAGCGGGAACGAGAGAGATGCGCGTCTCGGCATAGTCGCGAAACGCACCGAGATCCGGATGCTGAGAAGCCAATTCCTCTTTCAGCCGATCCTGCATCGACTGATCGGCGCGAACGTATCCGTTCTCTCCGGCCAGCAGTCGCATCACCGCTGCCTCGTAATCCTGATTCGTCTCGATGCCGAGATCGCGGCGGTAGTGTCTGTAGGGGACCAGAGTGTCGTACAGCTCCTGCACCGTGAATGGAACGCTCAGATATTCGGCGTGCCCGTTCCGGATGTTGTGCACCAGTCGCTGAAACAGTCGGTCTAGATCGTCCATGCTCGTTTGCTCGGCTGGAATAAATGAGGATCCGGGAAAGGCGCGGTGTCCTTCAAGCGGATCCGGCCCGCCTGCTGCTCCTTCAGCCAGCTGTCGAACTCCGATTGCCGTAACCCACCGGAATTTGATTGTTCCGCAGCTGCCCGCGTGGCGAGAAGGTTGGCGTATTCATTCTGAGGGTGACCGGCGTGTCCGCGCACCCATCTCCACTGGCATTCGTGGAGGGAAGCGGCCGCGACCGCCTCCTTCCAAAGCTGCAGATTTTCGATCGCCCCTCCTTTTCGCTTCCAGCCGCGCGCCATCCAGCCTTCAACCCACGAGCTCATACCTTCCACGATGTACTTGGAATCGCTCGTAAACAACACGCGGTAGGAGTTTCCATTTCGGGAGAGGGCACGAAACGCCTCGATCACCGATCGCAGGGCCATCCGGTTGTTGGTCGTGGACGACTCGGAGATCCAGTAATCGCAACGGGTGACCTCGTTGGATTTTGGATGAAGCCATTCGATCAATCCGCCGGCGCCCCCGGGGTTGTCTCCGTCACGTCCGTTGCCGATGCAGGACTCATCGGCGTAGATGGCAACCAGATCGCCGGACTTGGCGCGCGTCACTTCACCACCTCGAAGCTGTCCATCTCGTCCAGATAGATCGTGATCTGATCACCGGTGGTCGGGTGGGTGGCTTCGACGGCTTCGCGCCCACTGATCATGTGCAATCTCGTCGGGACTACGACGTACTCCGTTCCACGCCGGTACGCTGAAATCCGTTTGCCGTTGGTGATTGCGCGCTCGAGTAGGTCATACTGCTTGTGGGTCCACTGTGCCACTGAAGCCTCTCCTTGCCCGCGTTCTCTACCCTTCGCCGCACCACTCGCGAACGACGCGCGTGAGTACTCTCGTCGCGCGCTCGATGTCATCCAGCGGTACGAATTCTTCGGCTGCATGCGCAAGAGCAATGTCGCCCGGCCCAAAGCAAACTGTCGGAATGCCCGCTTCATTCAGCAGGGCGGCATCCGTCCATGCGGAGAGCCCTTCGATGCTGACGGGAATTCCTTCGCGCTCTACCGCGCCAACGAGCCTTCTCACCACTGGCGCGTCGACCGGCACATCGCTCGGAAGCTGTGCAGTACTCAATGTAACGCGAGCGTTGAATTCCGGACGGTCCGACTTCACGCGAGCGCACGCGTCTGTGATCTCGCGCGTCGCCTTCTGGACCGACTCGCCGGGAATCGTCCGTCTCTCTATTGCCAGATTACAGCGCTCGGGATAAGTCGACATTCCCACTCCGCCCTGGATCTTCGAGGCATGGAGCGAGCCGCGGCCGAGCAAAGGATGTGTCGGACCCGCTTGCCGGGTGCGCTCGAGCCGGTCCAGCTCGGTGAGAAGGAGACCAGCATGAGTGATAGCGTCGATGCCCACATCGTAGCGGCTGCCGTGGGCCGCTCTGCCTGTCAGCTCCACATCGAACCAGGCGAATCCCCGGTGCGCGGGACAGATGGCGAGCCTGGTGGGCTCGGTGATGATTGCCTGTTCGGCGCGAACTCCC
>DHJO01000207.1:3062-3572 GCA_002404375.1 Gemmatimonadales bacterium UBA4718
GAAGATCAGCGGAGAACGGCTGGTGGATCATTCCCTCGACGCCGACTACATCGAGATGCCCGTTGAGCATGAGCGCCGGCGCACCGTCCGGGCCCATACGCGCCACAACGTTGGGACGGCCCGGCGCGGCATCGACCAATTGAACGGCAAAGCCCCAATCGTCGAGCACGGCGGCGAGAGTGCGAGCGCAATCACCCTCGCCCGGCGAGTCCGGAGCGAGGGTGGGATTTCTCGAGTCGATTTGTATCAGAGCGCGGGCGAGCGCGACCGCGTCGCCACGCGGTATGACCACGACCTACCTTCTTTTGGCGGTCTTGCCGGAGGCTTTGGACTTCGACTTTGCCGACGACTTGACCGGATGCTTCTTGGCCGCGGGCTTCATCGTCGGCTTTTTGGCTGCCGGCTTCTTGGCGGGAGCGTGCTTTGCCGCGGGCTTCGCGGCGTGCTTGATCGGAGCCGGTGTGTGGTGTCGCTGCACCGCGGGCGCGTGCGGGTGCGAGTGCGAGTGCG
>DHJO01000208.1:0-575 GCA_002404375.1 Gemmatimonadales bacterium UBA4718
ACCCCGTTCAGTTCAGTTGAAACCTGTCTAACTCCAGATAAACCGAGATGCCATGGTCTATCCTTTCACGGGCACCATGATGTGCGCGTACGGTGTGCCCTTCCACATCACCCACGGAGCGCCGCCGGTCGGAACGCCGGGAAGCGAATTTAGCGACGCCGTGTTTGGCGTAGTCACCATAATGTGCGGACCAGCGACGACCCAATCCTTGCCGTTCGCGCCGGCCGTCAAGGCGAACGGATCGGTGACGCTTGCCCCGCGGTCTCCCTGCAGCATGTATGCGACCCCGACTCCGGTAAGCTTCGGCGATTTCTTGGTCATCCATGCGCCAGCCCACTTCTGGAATTCGGCATCGAGGCACATCGGGTCCTGACCAACGGCACCAGTCGCTGCAGGCCTTGACGGATAACACACCCAGCCATTCTTGCCCGCGCGCAGCTGTACGGGCTTACCGCCTTCAGTCGCCGGCCAGTCCATTATCGTCGCGGCCGATGCGACCGAGTCGGGCGCGGCGCTCATGGCGTTCTTGATCTTTTCTTCGTTGGTGGACGGCGCCGCGGACGCAGTCGTTGCTG
>DHJO01000208.1:664-5021 GCA_002404375.1 Gemmatimonadales bacterium UBA4718
CCAGAGTCCCAAGCGATACGACCACGGTGAGAGGCAGAAAGATGCGCATGGTTCCCTCTGTTTTCGGATGGAGAAAACAACATAGGGCTCGTCGGTGTCAGTCGCTAGCTTGAGCCCGCGGCCACACGCCGGGCCGCCCACAGCCCCCGGCCGGTAGTCTTCAGTTGCAGTCGAAGTTCCCCCGCCGGCAGTCATCAGTTTGTCTTCCAGTGCTGAAACTTCCAACCAATTCTTTCGATAGGGTATCCAATCACTGTAAGAACTAGCCAACGGCCTTCCGCCCAGACTGGATCCCTCAATGATTGGTTTTTCCGCGCTCCTTTCACTCGCTCTGAGCCTGCAGGTTCCCCAGCAGGCTGCTGCCCAAGTCGATGGGCATTCTACGACCGCTCGTGTCGCCGCGCCGACGGATACCAGCGCGACCGCAGTCCGTGCGGACGCTCCGCCCACGATCGACGGCAAGGATGACGATCAGGTCTGGCGCGTTGCTCCCGCAATCACCGCCTTCAAGGAGTGGCGCCCAACCGAGGACAAAGCTCCGCGCTTCAAGACCGAAGCGAAGATCGCCTACGACGCTTCGAACCTGTATGTGTTCGTCCGAGCTTTCGATCCCCACCCCGACAGCATCATCAAGCTGCTCGAGCGGCGCGACACCTTCACTTCGTCAGACATGATCTGGCTGTTCGTCGACTCCTACCACGACCGGCGAACCGGCTACGAATTCGGAGTGAACGCAGCCGGTGTGAAGGTCGATCAGGCCGTTTACGACGATGGCAACGAGGACCAGGCGTGGGACGCCGTGTGGGACGTCGCGACCCGCATCGACTCCCTCGGCTGGACGGCCGAGTTTCGCATTCCGCTCTCGCAGATGCGCTACAGCAGGGAGCGAACGCACACCTTCGGCATATCCATTGATCGCGACATCTATAGGTATTCCGAGCGCGAGATCTGGCCGCTGCTCAGGCAGTCGAAGCCTGGATTCGTATCGCAGTTCGGCGCGCTTCAAGGTCTCGACGATCTCGAAGCGCCGCGTAAGCTCGAGGCCGTCCCCTACGTCGTCACCAAGAACGCGTCGCGTATCGTCAACAATACCTTCGCGCAGAAATCGAATGTGACGGTCGGGGGCGACCTGAAATACCGCCTGGCTCCCAACCTGACGCTCGACGCAACGATCAATCCGGATTTCGGTCAGGTCGAATCCGATCCGGCGGTGTTGAATCTCTCGGCATACGAATCCTTCTTCGACGAGCGACGCCCATTTTTCGTGGCAGGGCGCGGGTTGTTCCGCTTCGACGTGAACTGCAGCGCCGTCAACTGCAACGGAGAAACCCTCTACTATAGTCGCCGCATCGGACGAACGCCGGAGCTGGCGGGCATCTATGGCGACACAGTGCCTCTCCAGCCGACGACGATCATCGGCGCGGGAAAGCTCCTTGGTCGATTCCCGGGCGGGCTGACCGTCGGCGTGCTTGATGCGGCGACGCAGCGAGCGGCAAGTCCAGGCGATACGACGTTCGATCCGTTCACAAACTTCGCCGTCATGCGGGCGACCCAGGATTTTCGGAAGGGTAACAGCGCCATCGGCGCGATGGTCACCGCCGTGAACCGAAAAATGGATCAATGGTCGTCTCCCTACCTCGCGGCAGATGCCTATGCGGCCGCGCTGGATTTCAGGCATCGCTTTCTGAAGAACACCTACGAGGTGTCCGGATCATTCGACCAGAGTCGCGTGCACGGGACCCCGGCGGTCATGCTCAGCACTCAGACAAACGGCGTGCACGAGTACCAGCGGCCCGACGCCAATCTTCCACTCGACTCCAGTCGCACCGTGCTGAGTGGCGACGCCGAGGAATTCAAGTTCGACAAGATCGGCGGCGAGCACCTCTTGTTCGAGTCCGCGTACCAGCGCCGCTCCCCGGGATTCGAGATCAACGACCTCGGCTTCCTTCGGCGCGCGGACCAGGTGTCATGGAACACCTGGGTGGGATACTTCGACCGGAAGCAGCGACTGTTTTACAACCGGTTCCAGTGGAACAACAACTGGTGGCAGTACTGGACGGCGGACGGCCTGCCGTTGGAGGCGGCGTACAACACCAACACCCACATCACCTTCAAGAACAACTCGTCGTTCCACATGGGCGGGACGCTGGGACAGCTCGGCACCACCTACAACGATCGAGCCGCACGTGGCGGGCCGGCGGTGCGTCAGGACCACTACATCCAACCGTGGCTCTTCATTCTGGGCAATGATCGCCTGGCGCTGGTGCCATCCGTGTCGCTGAACTACTTCCGGGGAGACGCCGGCCACAATTCGTCGTTCAATGTGACCCCAGAACTCGACTACAAGCTACTCGGGCGATTCAGCTCGGCGTTCTCGGTCAGATGGTCGCACGACATCACCGACAACCAGTGGTTCGGCAGATTCACTGACCTTACAGGTACGCATTACACTTTCGCGCACCTCGATCAGCACACCACGTCGGCGACGGTGCGCCTCAACTACACCTTTACGCCGGAGATGTCGTTTCAGGCGTACACGCAGCCGTTCGTTTCCAAGGGCACGTACAGCAACGTGCGCCAACTCTCGGCGAACCCGCGGGCGGCAGCGTACGACGATCGTTACGCGGTGTTCAACGACCCCGCGGTCACCTCCAATCCCGGCGGATTCAACTTCAAGTCCTTCCAGTCAAACCTGGTCTACCGATGGGAGTACCGGCCGGGCTCGACGCTCTTCGTCGTGTGGAACGAGGGGCGGCAGGGTTACGTCGGAGCCGAGGGCGGCCAGAATTTTCAGGGGGACGTGCGGGATTTGATGCGGCTGCACCCGGCGAATACTTTTCTCGTGAAAGTGTCTTACTGGCTGAATCGGTAAGGCTAACTGCAACAGAACTGGTGCGAGATATTAGTAGCATAGAGTCGAGGTGTGAGTTCACTACGGCCAGACTTAACTAGTGGCGTTATGGCACAAGCACTTGCTCCGAACGCCACTGGGATAAGTCTGGGCGTACTGAACTGACTCCTCGCATCTACACTTCTAACAACTCGCACCCGTTCTGTTGCAGTTAGTTCAAAAACCAATCTCCTATCCTGCCCCCATGCGCATTGTCCCCCTTCTGATTCTCGCCGCTGGATGTGTTCCGTCGCCAGCCACATCGCCATCTCCGCAGTCGGGAACGAATGCGCTGTACATGCCGCGCGCAGTCCAACACGCTTACCACAAGGGAACGAGATCTCCCGATGGAAAACCCGGCGGCGCCTACTGGCAGAATCGCGGGCGTTACAACATCGCGATAACGGCTTTGCCCCCCGACAGGACCATTCGAGGCAGCGAGCAGATCACCTATGCCAACAACAGCCCGGACACCCTGCGCAATCTGGTGGTCAGGCTGTTCCTCAACATCCACAAGCCCGGCGCGCCTCGAGGCTTTGGCGCGACTGAGGATTACCTGACGTCCGGAGTTCACATCGATTCGCTGGCAGTGAATGGCACGCCCACGCCGTGGGAGGTAAACGAGCGCCGCTACACGACGCAGCCGCTCAAGCTTGCCACGCCGCTGTTGCCGCACGATTCGGTGCACCTCTCGTTCAAGTGGCACTACGACATCTCGAAGAGGAGCGGGCGGGAGGGGATGATCGACTCCACGACTTGGTTCCTGGCTTACTTCTATCCTCGCGTCGCCGTGTACGACGATTACAACGGTTGGGATACGATGGACTTCACTGACGTGCAGGAGTTCTACAGCGACTTCAACGACTACGATGTCTCGATCACGGTGCCTGCCAACTACGTCGTGTGGGGCACCGGCACACTGCTCAACGCCGCGGACGTGTTGCAGCCGACGTATCTCCAGCGGTTGACGCAATCGATGAGCGCTGACCAGACGATCAACGTCGCGACGAGCGCGGAGATGGCGGCGAAGGCGGTGACCACTCAGTCGCCGATGAACACGTGGCGGTTCCGAGCCGTCGACATTCCGGACATGACCTTCAATCTGAGCGACCACTACGTGTGGGACGCCGCCAGCGTCGTCGTCGACGAATCCACTCACCGTCGAGCGAGCGTGCAGGCGGCCTACAAAGATTCGGCGGCCGACTTCCATCATATGGTGCAGTTTGGACGGCACTCGCTCGACTGGCTCTCGCGCAACTGGCCAGGTGTTCCATACCCGTACGAAAAGACAACCGTCGTCCAGGGTTTTGCCGGCATGGAGTACCCGATGATGGTAAACGACGAGAGCTACGCCGATACAGTCTTCTCGCGCTTCGTGGTCGAGCACGAGATCGCCCACACCTTCTTCCCCTTCTACATGGGGATCAACGAGAGTCGCTACGCGTTCATGGATGAGGGCTGGGCCAC
>DHJO01000208.1:5196-5846 GCA_002404375.1 Gemmatimonadales bacterium UBA4718
GACCTGCCGATCATAACGCCTGCCGACGGGTTGAGACCCTTCGCTTACGGTGACAACGCGTATGGTAAAGCCGCGCTGGGCTATCTCGCGCTAAAGGACATACTGGGCGATGCGACGTTTCGGACGGCGCTGCATGGGTTCATGGACCGGTGGCACGGGAAGCACCCGATTCCCTGGGATTTCTTCAACACGGTCAACGACGTTACCGGTCGAAACCTGAACTGGTTCTGGAACGGCTGGTTCTTCAGCAACGGATACATCGATCTCGCCGTCGGCGGAGTCAGTAAAGCTTCGAATGGATACACGGTGTTAATCGACAACATCGGCGGCATGCCGGCGCCGGTGGATCTGGAGGCGCACTACGGAGATGGAAGCAGCGAGTCGATTCATGAGACGCCCGCCATCTGGGAGGTCAACCCGAGAAGGGCCACCGTTGCGCTCCCGACTGGGAAATCACTTCAATCGCTACTGCTCAACGGTGGGATATGGATGGACGCCGACTCGACCAACAACCGGTGGGCATTGGGGAAGAGCAACTGAAGACCCCGTCACCTAATCCGTATGCTTGACGGCCCCGGCCAGGCGTTGTTCGTGCGACCGACGTCCGGAAGCGCATGTCTCGCATCCACCTCCGCGCGAAAAACCCGTTT
>DHJO01000108.1 GCA_002404375.1 Gemmatimonadales bacterium UBA4718
ACCTCGTCGACGTGATCCTGCAGAACGATGTGGCCCGCGCGCTTCTCGGCGAAACCCTTGATGTCCCGGTATTTGCTCTTCGCCATTAGCGAGTCCATTAGCGGCGTGCCGAGCTCGAACTCGACGACTTTTCTTCCGTTCAGCCAATGCTCGCCATGATTTCCGCGAAAGACTATCGTCGACGTGTTCCATTCACCGACCGGCTTCAGCACCTTGTTTCCGTTTGGCGGAATGAGATCGTAAAGCGCTCCGGCGCGGTGTGACGGAACCTTATTGTCTTCGTGAAGACTGTCGTCGAGCATCTGATACTCGAAGCCAAGTGCCGCGTGGTTGGGCGCATTGGCCATCGAGATCTCTTCCGATACGTTGTACTTTACGCCGCTGTTTCCGGCGCGGCTGATCTTCCATTCCCAAGTCAGCTCGAAATCGCGGAACGTCTCCTTCGTCATGAGATCGCCGCCGGCGGCGGGCTGTCCGTCCGGCAGTCGGGGAACCTGCCCATCGGCGAGTTTCCTGATCGTGCCGCTTTCGATCTTCCAGTGCGCGGTAGGCACGCTGTCGTAGCCGAGGCCGCGCCAGCCGTCGAACGTCTTGCCATCGAACAACAGACGCCACCCATCGCGCTGTTCGGCCGGAGACAAAGTATTCAGCGCGCCGGTTCCCATCTGCGCCGGAGGCGCGCACGCGACTGCCACGATCGCGCAGGCGAGCACAATTCTATAGTAGTTCGTCATACCTGTCCGGTTGCGAGATGCGCCGGCTCCAGGCGCGGCGCGAGCAGATGTATAATCGCCCACGCCGTGACGTACGCAAGGCCGCACACAACGAAGATCGGCGCATAGTCGCTTCCATTCGCCTGGAGAACCCGTCCCGTAACCCGTTGGAACAGCACGCCGCCCATCGCTCCAGCAAACGCACCGATCCCGACCACCGAGCCGACCGCGAAATTGGGAAACATGTCGCTTGCCAGAGTATACACGTTCGCCGACCACGCCTGATGGGCCGCGGCCGCCACGCCGACGATCAGCACCGCTGCCCACATGCTCGGCGCGCGCGACACGAGTGTCGTAGGCACGATGAGGAGCGCCATGGCAAGCATCGTCGTCTTGCGCGCGCGATTCACAGACCACCCGCGTTTGATCAACGCGCTCGAGACCCAGCCGCCGCCAACTGACCCGACGTCGGCGATGAGATACACGACGATGATCGGGGCGGCGACCTGCGCGAGCTTCACACCGTACCTGGCGTCGAGGAATTTCGGCAGCCAATAGAGGTAGAACCACCAGATGGGGTCGGCCATCAGTTTGCCGACGATGAACGCCCACGTCTGCCGGTGCCCGAACAGGCTGACCCAGGGAACCTTCGGTTGGGCGACCGATGCGCCATTCACGGGAGGGTTTCGATACAGCGGAATCCAGAGCAGAAGCCAGAGAAGACCCAGCGCGCCCGTCGCGACGAATGCCCATCGCCATCCCCACCTGAGCGCAAGCCACGGCACCAGGAGCGGGGTGAGGATGGCACCGGTGTTGGTGCCCGCGTTGAAGATCCCGGTCGCCAGCGCGCGCTCCCTCTGCGGAAACCACTCAGCGACCGCCTTGATCGAGCCCGGAAAGATCGCCGACTCGCTCACTCCGAGCATTGCGCGGGCGATCGAGAACCCCGCGGCCGTCCTGGCGAATGCGTGGCCGATCGCGGCGATGCTCCACGCAACCACGGCTGCCGCCATTCCACGACGCACGCCGATCCAGTCCATTGCCCTGCCCGCGGCAAGGAACCCCGCGGCGTAGGCGAGGCTGAACCACGAGACGATGTCGCCGTAGTCGGCCTCGGTCCAATGCAGCTCGCGCTGCAGAGTCGGCGCGAGAATGCCCAGTACCTGACGGTCGACGTAGTTGATCGTCGTCGCGACGAAGAGTAGCGCGCAGATAGTCCAACGGTAGGACATGGCGCGCTGTAAATCGGCTGAATCGGCGACCAATAACTCCCTCTGCGGATTAACCACCAGCAATTCCTTCCCAGAGGCCGTGAAGGTACATCGCGCCCAGCGCCCGATCGTGCAGGCCGTAACCAGGTTGCGCGGTCTCGCCCCAGATCATGCGTCCGTGATCGGAGCGTATCGGCCCCGCGAAACCGGTGTCGTGCAGCGCACCGAGCACGGCGCGCATGTCGACGTCGCCGAACTCCGACGGATGCGCGGTCTCCTGGAACGAACGGACACCGGTACGCTTGATGTTCCGGCAGTGCGCGAAGTTGATGCGGCCCTTCGCCCCGATGCGGCGAACGATGGCGGGCAGATCGTTCTTCGGATCGGCGGCGAGGGAGCCGGCGCAAAAGGTGATGCCGTTCGCGGGGTCGTCGACAATGTTGGTGACACGCTCGAGCGCCGCGCCATCGGTAATGATTCGTGGCAGTCCAAAGATCGACCATGGCGGATCATCCGGGTGCAGCGCCATGCGCACACCCGACGATGCGGCGACCGGCACGACCCGCTCCAGGAAGTACGCAAGGTTGTCCCAGAGCCTGGTCTCGTCCACCGACCGATACGCGTCGAGGAGCTTTTTCAGCTGGTCCGCAGTATACGCCGTCGCCCAACCGGGCAACTCGGCCGTGCCGTGCGAGAGATCGATCTTCATGAGCGCGGCGTCGTCGTAGGCGAGCGCGCTGGAGCCGTCATCGAGGCGGCGCGCGAGCTCGGTCCGAGTCCAGTCGAAGACCGGCATGAAGTTGTAGCACAGTACGGGGACGCCCGCACGACCCAAATTGCGCACGCTTTCGCAATAGTTTTCGACGAACCGCGCCCGCGTCGCGCGGCCGAGCTTGATGTCCTCGTGAACTGGAATGCTCTCGATGACGGCGAGCGACATGCCGTGCCGCTCCACTTCTTCGCGCAGCGCCGCGATCCGATCCAATGGCCACGGCTCACCGACAGGAATGTCGAAGAGTGCGCCGACGACGCCGCGCACTGCGGGAATCTGGCGGATGTACGCGAGTGGAATCGGGTCGCGGGGCCCGAACCAGCGGAACGTGATCATCCGGCAGCTACCTTCTTCGTCCAGACGAGAGGATTCATGGGACGCGCGCCTTGCGCACCGCCGCGAGAAACTGCGCGGCGAGCGCACTGATCGCAGCGTAGTCGCGCCGAGCGAGCGCGTCCTTCGATATCAGCTCGCCGCCGACACCGACCGCGGCGGCGCCGGCGTCGAACATCTCGCGCACATTGTCCAGCGTCACGCCGCCGGTCGGAACGAGCGGAATCTGCGGAAACGGCCCGCGCAGCGCGCGGAGATATGACGCACCACCGAGGTTCTGCGCGGGAAAGACCTTCACCATGTCGCCACCCAGGCGAAACGCCTCGAACACTTCGGTGGGTGTGAGCGCGCCAGGGAGCACGGCGACGTCCGCGCGGCGCGCCGCATCTATCACCTCCGGCACGAGGCACGGCGTGACGATGAACTCCGCCCCGGCATCGACAGCGCGCGTGGCCGTCTCGGCGTCCGTCACGGTCCCCGCGCCGACGAGCACTTTGTCGCCGAACCGCTTCGCCACCGACGCGATCGCCTTGATCGCACCCGGCACTGTCATAGTGATCTCGGCGACAGTGAGTCCCGCTTCCACCAGCGCCTCGACGACCGCCAGCGCGGCGTCAGCGCTCTCCGCGCGGATTACGGGAACGATTCCAACCTCGCGAAGCGTGGATAGTGCCGACAATCGCGAGCGCGTTTTAGAAGTCACAAGGCGACGAGATTCATGCGCAATCTTACGTTCCGACCAATCTACTCACCAGATTCTACCGAATCATGTCCTTTCCCGGGCTCGATCTTACAGACCGCACCGCCGTCGTCATCGGCGCCACCTCGGGTATCGGTAAAGCGATCGCGCTCGCGCTGGCCGACGCCGGCGCTGATGTCGTCCCTACGGGTCGTCGAGCGAAACTCACTAAGCAGGCCGCGCGCGACATTGAAGCTCGCGGACGCCGCTCGCTGGCAATAACCTCGGACGTGTCGGATGCGGATTCCCTCCAGGCGCTCGCCGACGCGACTATCGAGAAATTCGGGAAGGTGGACATCCTGGTGAACGCCGCGGGCCGCACGGTCCGGCGCCCCACGCTCGAGGTCACGGACGCCGAGTGGAATGAGATCATGGACACGAACCTTACCGGTATGCTGCGGGCCTGCCGCGTCTTCGGATACTACATGATCGAGCGGCGGTACGGACGCATCATCAACATTGGATCGCTCACGTCCGTGGTCGCGCTGTACGAAGTCGCCGCGTACGGAGCGAGCAAGGCGGGCGTAGCGGCGCTGACGAAGTCTCTCGCGGTCGAGTGGGCGCCGCACAACGTATGCGTCAACGCGATCCTGCCCGGTGTCTTCCGAACGGCGCTCAACGAGGGTCTGCTCGACGGCACCGATCGTGGCCGCGAGCTCCTGATGCGCACGCCGATGCGGCGCTTCGGCCAGCCCGAAGAGGTCGCGGGCGCGGCGGTTTTTCTCGCGTCCGATGCGGCGAGTTTCGTCACCGGACATCTGCTCGCGGTGGATGGCGGCTTCCTCGCAAGCGGGGTGAATCAGTAGGGCCGGGAATAAATCGCGGACCCTCGAGGTCTATATAGGACCAACACTTTCCTCGAGACGAATCCGCAATGCCACACACTCCCGGTAAATCAGGCGCCCCAACGAAGCACGATCACCCTCATACCCAGGTAGCGGTCGACAGCGAGCCCACCGACACCGCTACAGACTCAGACGGCCTCGATCGCCGCAACTTCCTGAGCTGCATGGCATGGGTTGGGACAGGCCTGCTGTGGACGATTAGCGGGGGCATCCCGAGCTCGTCACGCCTCGGTGCTCAAACACCGAAGAAAGGAGAGCTCTTCTTCATGCAGATAAGCGACAGTCACATCGGCTTCGACAAAGCTGCGAACAGCGATGTGACTGCGACGCTTCGGGCAGCGATCGCCAAGATCAATGCCCTCAAGGTTCAACCTGCGTTTCTCCTCCATACAGGCGATATCACCCAGCTCTCAAAGCCTTCCGAGTTTGATACGGCCGATCAGGTTTTGCGGGAAGCTCGCACCGGGAAAACCTTCTACGTTCCGGGAGAACATGATGTAAGCGTAGATGGCGGTGCGAGCTACCTGCAGCGTTATGGCAAGGATGCACAGAAGACACGCGACGGCGGCGGCTGGTACAGCTTCGACCACAGCGGAGTGCACTTCATGGGACTCGTAAACGTTCTCAATCTGAAAGCGGGTGGATTGGGATCATTGGGACCGGAGCAGCTCGAGTGGATCGAGCGCGACGTGAAGCATCTCTCGAGCAGCACGCCAATCGTGGTGTTTGCCCACGTGCCACTGTGGAGTGTATATCCGGCGTGGGGCTGGGGGACGGATGACGGGGCGCGCGCCTTGAGTTATCTCAAGCGGTTCGGCTCAGTCACCGTACTGAATGGGCACATACATCAAACAATGCAAAAGGTGGAGGGCAATGTCGCATTTCACACCGCGCTCTCTACGGCGTTTCCGCAGCCCCGCCCGGGAACGGCGCCATCGCCGGGCCCGATGGTTGTTCCCGCGGGTCAACTGAAGGACGTGCTCGGAGTGCGCGAAGTTCATTATGTACCTTCGAACCGTCACCTTGCGGTGGTCGATCACACACTTTCGGGCAATTCTCCCGACGCCGCATTTGCCGCCGGCGAGGCCGCGGCGAGAGCACACGCATCCGCTGCATCGCAAGCTGCCGCGGGCGGAGTCGCTGGTGCATCGGCGGCAAACGAGGTGACAATCGACAATTTCGCCTTCAACCCGAAAATTGTTACCGTGAAGGCGGGCTCCAAACTGACGTGGCGCAATCGGGACGACGTGCCGCACAAGATCCAGAGCACGGACAATCGTTTCGCGGCCTCTCCGTTGCTGGACACGAAGGCAGTGTATTCGGTGAGTTTCCCGGAGGGCGGAGAATTCCCATATTTTTGCTCAGTGCACCCAGTCATGCAGGGAAAGGTCGTCGTAACGCGATGATAGTGGACTTGACGTGAGGTTAGTAAGTCATGCTGACAAGTCGGTAGAGGTGGGGCGTGCCGAAGGTCCTCAGGTGGGGCAGTTCGAACGCGTCGTGCTTCCACACTTATCCGCGGGCTTCACTCTCGCGATGTATCTCACCGGCAACAAAGCCGACGCGGAAGACGCCGTGCAGGAAGCCATTCTCCGGGCCGTCCGGTACTTTTCAACGCTCCGCGATGACGATGCGCGCGCCTGGTTCCTGACAATCGTGCGCCGGGTCTGCTTTACCGCGTACCGCACGGATCGCCCGCAAGGAACCGACATGATCTCGATAGATGCGGTCGGACCTCAATTGGTCGATAGTCGCGAACAGCCCGACATGGCCGCAGAACGATTGCAGGTTCAACAACGGGTGCGCGCCGCCGTTGACCAACTCCCGCCCCTTCTCCGCGAGGCGATCGTTCTGCGAGAGCTTCAGTCTTTCTCATACGCCGAGGTTGCCGCGGTGACGGAAGTACCGATTGGGACCGTCATGTCGCGCTTGTCGAGAGCTCGAGCGCGCCTGGCTGATCTTCTTCATGACGTCGTGGACTTCGGAGATGTCGCATGAGCGAACGTCCTGACCTCGGTAGAGCAATGCGTGAAGCCCTTCCAGTATTCGAGGCATCGCCGTCGCTCCAGGCATGGGCGCGTGAGGAAGCGCGCAAGCTTGACCAGGAGTCGTTGCCGCAGCGCGAACCGCTGACTCGCCCGTTGAGATCTCGTGTTCCGCGGTTCGCTCAATGGCCGATCGCCGCTGGACTCGTGATTGCGGCAGCCGCTGGCTGGGGCGCAGGCGTCCTGCGACCCGGTGCAAATCTCACGTCGTCGACGAACGCGACGACCAGCCAATTAGTCGACGCGCATGTCAGGTCGCTCCTACCCGGCCACCTGCTTGATGTTGAATCGACCGATCGGCACACCGTGAAGCCGTGGTTCGCTGGAAAGACCGATATTGCGCCCGTCGTGGTCGACCTTGCTGACAAGGGATTCCCGTTGCTGGGCGGACGGCTTGACTACGTAGATGGTCATACCGCTGCCGCCCTCGTGTACGGTCGACGTGGGCACACGATAAACCTGTTCGTTTGGCGGACTGCGGCCGGTGAGCCCGGCGACGGATCGTTCTCAGTGAGAGGCTATAGCGTGCTCCACTGGTCGAATGGCGGGTTGACCTCTTGGGCAGTGTCGGATGCGGCACTCTCAGAGCTCGAAGCCTTCCGTGACGCTTACGTGCACTAGCATTGGCCGCTACTGTGGGAGTTCCGCCGTGGTAGCCTTTCCCGACGGAAGTTTCTCGAGGCCAAGCATGTACACCTCAAGCCCCAGGCTCGGGAGCGTTCGTTCATAACCGGCAACCAGCTGGTCCTTGTACGTGTCGAGATCGAAGTTGAAGAAGCCCGACGGGCGTAGATCCACGATTTGCATCTCTGCGTCGAGCATCAGCAGCTTGCCGAAGTGGAGCGTGCCGCGTCTGAAGAACATGTAGGCGGACGCCGACGTATCGGGCGGAGGGAGAGGCGTCGATTCCGCTACGGTGCCGAAGGTTTGCACCAGCTCATCGCCGTCGACTCGTATTGCGGTGGCGTGCCCCTCGATTGCAGGTGGCGGCAGGATCAGCACCGGATCGAGAAAAAGATCGTTCCCCTTCACGGTGACGCCCTTCGCTTTACTCAGGTCGAGAATCTTCTGGAGGCTGAGACCGAAGGCGCGCATGAGCTTGTCGCCATCGACCCCGAGTATCGTGGTCTTGACGGGGTGCAGTCGAATGAGTCCCTCCGGCGTGACCGATACGTCAGCCGTGATCTTGAAGGGAATATCGAGGATCTTGTGCATGACGCCCGTCTGAACGATTCGCGACCCTGACGTATGCACCTGGAGCCGTTTGAGCGGTGCGCCCGGATAGGCGAAGATGTACTTGTTCATCAGCGTCGTAATGTCCGTTCCGTTGAGACCGATCTCGGCGTAGGTGAGGTGCATGATGAAAGAGTTCTTGTCGTCGAATACGACCGGCCCTCCCTTCAGCGCGCGCATTGTGCCGCGCAGCTTGCGGATGCGCAGTGCGGCGTTGGGCATGAGGTAGAAGTTGATATTGCGCATGGACACCTGAGTGATCGTGTCCTGATCGCTTGATCGGGCGAGAGTTTTGTCCTCGCCGACGTGCGCGGAATTCGAGTCTGACCCTCTTTGCGTCCATCCGAGCGCCAGAGCAGATACGCCCAACACTCCGATTACGATTGCGATCTTTCCCATGCTTCCCGCTGAGTCGGTAACAAAGCGGAAAGTTTATGTGGGACGGATCGCGCGCAGTGGAGTGAATCCGCGAGCGTATAGTCAGATCGCGCGGATGACCTTAATTGTCGGGCGGAAATTAGGCAACACCGGTCGGAGCTGATAATCTTCTATGGATGTTGAGTTCTTCGGTACGCCACCGCGTCTCGGCGGGGGCCGACACTCTGCTCGGACCCAAGTGGGCCGCGCCGTACCGTCCGCGCCGCCGACCGCGCGGACTAGAGTCGCACACGGTGCTCCTAATCGGTGTGTCAACTGCGGCACTCGCGGCCTGTGCAAAGATCGGCGAGGATGTCTTCTATCATGAATCGGGGCCCTTCGATGAGCCGATCAGGAACTGGGTGCTTTCGCACCAGGCTCCTGCCGTACGAAACGCTTTTCTCGTCATTTCGCGTGTGGGCGCACCGTCGGTAATTATTCCGTGCACGGCCACTTTAGCGGCGTGGCTTTGGCGGAAGCGTGGATTGACCATAGCCGGCGCCGTAGTGATGTCGCCAGCCGTGGCGCTAGCGATATTCTCTGCCGTCAAGCGTATCTACCGTCGCAAGCGGCCTGATGGTGGTGCGCGCCTTCACGAGTTGACATACGCGTTTCCCAGTGGCCACGCAGCTGCATCGGCCGCGGTTTTCGGCACCGCATCCTATGTCCTGTGGCGGGAAGGAATGTTGTCACGTCGCGCCGCCGAGGCTATCGCCGGCACGGGCACGCTTCTCGTCGGAGCCAGTCGAGTCTATCTCGATGTGCACTGGACGACGGACGTGCTCGGGGGGTGGAGCGTTGGCAGCCTGGTCGCAGCATTGAGTGCGGCGGCTTACGAGCGAGTACGTAGAAAGACGGGCGCGGGTCGTTGAGGGAATAAAGCCGGCTGACGCGACGCGAAACCGATCAGCGATTGACTGCGCGAGCTGCTTCAGTTCTCCACCAGGCGTCGAGAGATGCAGTGTCGGTTGGAGAGAAACCAAGCGCTGATGAGACTCCGCGAATCTGGGTTTCCGCTTCCCCTTTCAGGGTGTAGACGTTACTAAGCCCTGCGATGCCTTGGCGACGATAGATCGAGTCCGCAATCAGCGCCCCGGTTGCGTAAAGGAGATTGCTCGCGCGATCAGCGTCGGCGACCTGAAATCGGCCGCGAATAAGACCTGAGAGCGTGAGGGTCGAATCAGACTGCTGGTAACTGTGCAAGAGTCTGTACATCTCGCGCGGCGTGCGGCCTCGAGATCCGCCAAGCCATGTCGCTACTCCCTCCGAGAGAAGTACGCTCCCGGCGGGAAGCGATGGCCCCAGCACCGAGTGAACGAATTCGTGGAAGTAGGCCTCTGCGATCGCCGGGTTTCCGCTCAATATGATAGAGCCGAGATTGAGTCCGCCGCTGCGTTGACCAGGGCCCGAGGGCTCAGGGAAAAAATCGAGACCGATTGCACGTTCAACGTCGTCCATTGATGTGCCGACGATCACATCCAGATGTCGCGGCACCGGCACGTTGAACAGTTTCGCGACGGAGTCAACAAATCGAGCTGCACGGTCAATCCGGGCGACATCGGGCCGCTGTCCTGGAACATACCAGAATGTGATGGCTCCTTTCGAGCGTTGTTCCCAGTTGCTCCTCATGCGCGGAAATGCACTCGATAACCGGAAAGCGTAGCGAGCGCCGGATTCGCGAACCGCATAAAGACGTTGGAGCGCGAGCGGAGCGACCGTGCCAGCGGAGTCCGCACGCGCGTAGAGGATCCTGACGATATAAACGCTATCGCCAGGCATCGCCGGGATGACTCCTACGACGGTAGCAGGAAAGCCCTGATTCGCTCGCCCAGCTGTTACATCACCTATCGTTCGATCGAATTCTGTGGCTGTGCTCCAGAGTCCTTTCGTCCGCGCTGAAGAGTCAGGCTTCGCGAGATACGCGCGGACCAACGAGACGACATTCCGAACATCGGTGATTGTAGTGTCGACCCCAAACCCGGCGCTCACAGCTGGAGAAGGTTCCTGCGCGTCGAGAGGGCCATGACCAACCAAGCCAATAATTAGTGCGGATACGAGAACCGAGAGGCACTTATGCATTTGGTGTTCTCTCTTCGACGGTAGCTTCCTTTTTTCGCTATCCAAGGCGTTAGTTCAGCCGGAACGCCGCAGTATCATAACATACCGTTCGCTATGACCCCGGCTACGAGTATTCGCACGAACGCGCACCCAGCATTCTGCGCCTTGGCGAGGCCGAATATACCTGACGGTACCGCGAATGCTCCGGGTACGAACCCGTTGCGCAACTCTTGATGCACCTCCGCCGACTGACGGCCGGTCTTGTCCGCCAGTCGCTTCGCCAAGTGTCCGAGCGCGAAATCACAGACTAGGACTATTGCACCTCGTCCGAGCAAGTCTCCGAGCGTCGGGCGGACGACGCCTGGAAGAGGAGCCGGCGCGCGATGCCAGAAAGGGTTCTGGACTGCCGGCTCGCGCGTGACCGGATCATTCACCTTGTATTCGGCCCCCAATGCGTGGCGGTGCCAGGTCGCATCGTCAAGGGCCGCTGCTACCGCTTGCGTGCGGATATTCAAGACGACGCGCGCTTCATACTTCTGCGGCGCGTACACCGCCTCGCATTCATCGAGATAGCGCGCGGCGAATTCCAGCACGAGCGGATCGGCGGGATCGCCCAGGCTCGGCCAGTCGAATACTGCACGATCGGTTGCCGTTGAGAGACGCGTGAGCCACGAGAGGTCCCACTCTCCGGGCGCTGTGGCATCCCGTAAGAGGCTCGCCGGAGTAGCGAAGGTCGTATCGGGAGTAATCAACGTTGTGAGCGAGACTGCCGAGGCGAGTCGCCCGGCCTTCGTCACGAACTCCCGACGTGAGCTGCGATTCTCTTCCCCTGTCATGACCCTGCCTCGAATGAAGGATGGTTGCAGCATACGCCTTGTTCACTGTAGTAGCGCCATGCGTCACGCCGGGCCACTTGGCGCGCGACACCGAAGTCCCTAGCTTCTCGATGTCCGACACGTTGAGTCGTAGAATATGCTCTTCGGTCCCCCAAATCGACGTCCCTCCGAAGACCAAGTAGAGACTTGGCCTCACTGGTTGTCTACGCGGATAGAGCGTCGGCACATTTTGCGGGGATTGTTCATACTCACCGCACTTCTACTGTTGGCGGCGTTAATCTATCGGCGCGTCATTCCGCCACCGCGACATACACTGCACTATTGGCGGAATTGAAGGAGGAGACAGGCCGACGCCGCCTACTTTCGCGGCCCTTCGAA
>DHJO01000109.1:0-557 GCA_002404375.1 Gemmatimonadales bacterium UBA4718
CCGACATGTCGATGCGCACCATTGCCTGCTCGTTGTCGAACAGGAACTCGGCGAGCGCCCGCGCCGTTTCGGTTTTTCCCACGCCGGTAGGTCCGAGAAAGATGAACGACCCGATCGGCCGGTTGGGATCCTGCAGGCCTGCGCGCGAGCGGCGCACGGCGTTCGCCACCGCGCGGACCGCCTCATCCTGTCCGATGACCCGGCTCGCCAGTACCTGCTCGAGTCGCGTAAGTCGCTCGCGCTCCGCTTCCATCATTCTCGAGACCGGGATTCCGGTCCAGCGCGCGACAATCTCGGCGACGTCCTCCGCCGTGACCTCCTCCTTCAGGAATCGCGCTCCGCCCTCCTGCCTGCTCGCCAGCTTCCGCTCCGAATCCTGGAGCTGTTTCTCGAGCTGGGGTATCTGGCCGTAGGAAATCTCGGCGGCTTTTTGAAGATCGCCGCGCCGTGTCGCCAGCTCGGCTTCGGTGCGCGCCTGCTCGATCTGCTGCTTGATCTTGGCGACGCTGCCGAGGACTTCTTTCTCCTGTTGCCACTGGGCTCTCATGGCCGAGGCC
>DHJO01000109.1:625-4678 GCA_002404375.1 Gemmatimonadales bacterium UBA4718
TTCTCTTTCTGGAGCGCCTGGCGCTCGATCTCGAGCTGAGTAATCCGGCGTTCTACCTCGTCGATCTCCTGTGGCACCGAGTCGATCTCGATGCGGAGTCTGGAGGCTGCTTCGTCGATCAGATCGATCGCCTTGTCCGGAAGAAAGCGGTCTCCGATGTACCGATTCGACAGGGTGGCGGCGGCGACGATTGCGCCATCGGTGATGCGAACGCCGTGGTGGGTCTCGTATCTCTCCTTGAGGCCACGCAGAATCGCGATCGTGCTCTCGACGCTTGGCTCACCGACGTAAACGGGCTGAAAACGACGCTCGAGAGCGGCGTCCTTCTCGATGTTCTTCCGGTACTCGTCGAGAGTCGTCGCGCCGACCACACGAAGCTCTCCCCGAGCGAGCATCGGCTTCAGCATGTTGCCCGCATCCATCGAGCCTTCGGCTTTGCCCGCCCCGACGAGCGTGTGCATCTCGTCGATGAACATGATGAACTGGCCCTCGCCCTCGGTCACTTCCTTTAGAACCGCTTTGAGGCGTTCCTCGAATTCACCGCGAAACTTCGCGCCGGCGATCAACGCGGCAAGGTCGAGCGCAACGAGGCGCTTGTTCTTGAGTCCCTCGGGGACATCGCCGTTGGCGATTCGCTGCGCCAATCCTTCGGCGATCGCGGTCTTCCCCACCCCGGGCTCGCCGATGAGAACCGGGTTGTTCTTGGTGCGGCGCGAGAGAATCTGGATGACGCGCCGAATCTCCTCGTCGCGACCGATCACGGGATCGAGCTTCCCCTTGCGCGCGGCCTCGGTGAGATCGCGACTGTAGCGCTGAATCGCCTGATACTGGTTTTCGGGGGTTTGATCCGTAACACGGTGGGATCCGCGCACCGACTGAAGGGCTTCGAGTAGGGCGTCGTGTGTCGCGCCGACGCCTGTGAGCAGGTTGCGGCTCTCCGCTCCCTTCACATCCGAAAGGGCAAGAAGGAGGTGCTCAGTCGAAACAAACTCGTCGCCCAACTTCTTGGCGTCTGCTTCGGCTTTGTCGAAAACCTGGTTCAGTTCGCGCGAAAGCGTGGGCTGGGCGTTCGACTGCTTGGGATACCGCGCCATCTCGCGACCGACGGCCTCGCGAAGCTGCGCGACACTGACGCCAAGCTTTTGCACGATGGGAACGACGATCCCCTCGTCCTGCGCGAGGAGCGCCATGAGCAGATGCAGATCGTAGACGAGCGGATTCCCCGCGCGTCGGGCGAGGTCAACCGCCTCGTTGAGCGCTTCGCTTGCCTTTACCGTCAGACGGTCCGGATTGATCATGGTGGCTGGCTTTAGTGAGTACGCAGAGTGGGCTCCGGAGTGCAACGGCGGTGCCGCATAAAACCCGCCAACCTGGCACACCTCGGCCTGTAAAAAAGGAAAGCGCGCACCGGCTTCCGCCAGTGCGCGCCTTCAAGAGTCCGAGACTACTTCCTTATGATCAGTTTCTTGACGAGAACCTTGCCATCCACTTCCAGCCTGTAGAGGTAGATGCCTGAGGCAACGTCCTCCCCAGTTTGGGAGTTCTTCCCGTCCCAGTACGCGAGGTACTGACTGCACGTCAACTGCAGTCCATCCAGCGGCTCGCCGCCGGCAGCGTTCCCACCACCCTGCAGAAGCGGCACAGCAACGAGCTGTGCCAGCAAGTTGTAAATCCGCAGACTTACGCGGTGCAGACGTCCGGAATCCGTGCATCCCTGCGAATCGCCGATGATGAACGGAATCCGTGTGTCTTGATTGACCGGGTTCGGGTAATTCTGTCCGAGTTGCAACCCGGCGCCTTGTCCTCCGCCGGTCTGGGTAGTCCCCTGCGCCGCCGAACGACTTGGCATGAACACGCCTAGCACGAGCACAAAAAAGAGCGCCCGCCACAGGTGCTTCATGTTGTCTCCAAATACTGACGAAAGAGGATCTCTAGACGCTAACTCCTACGAAGGTGGACATATGTTCTCTTGGCGCGAACTTACAGGTGAGCTTGAAAACTGTCAAGCAGAATGCCGGATGTTTGCCTCAGGGTTCTACCCTCTTCCCGCCGTTCTGTTACACCAATTCGATCGCAAAACTCGAGAAACGGAATCAGGTACTTTCTGGAGAATCCGAGCACGTCTCTAAGCTGGGCAGGCACATAAACCCGTCCTGGCACCAGCTCCGCCCTCAATTTCGCCAGCAAACCGTCAACGGCATCCCGATCATAGTAGCGATCGGTCTCCACCTGAACGACGCGCCCCTGCCGCTCCAGGTAATGAAGCAAGGCAGGAACCGAGCTGCCGTAACGTGCTACGAGCTCACCCACACTTGGCGGCTCCCGGTCACCAGCGCAAATATCATGCGCCAGGCTGTTGCTAACCTCTATGTCGCTGAGGCTGGGCGAAGGCACCCAACCTTTCCGGCGAATGAGTGGACCGTACGCCTCGATCGCTCCCGCTTGCTCCATGTCGCGGATGGCGATGTCGGCCAATTCCTCGTCGACACGCAGGCCTTCCCTCAGCGTCCGATTGGGGACGCCGGGGCTGAGAGGAGACTTGATCTCGTACTCCGCGACTATGCGCTGAACCGTTGCCATTACTTGTTCGACAGCTTCCGTAGAGAAAAGGTTGTGCGCACCGACGCAGGCATTTGCCACCTCGATGAGCTTATCCGCATCTGCGGGAGCGCAACCGACGCGAACCGGAATATCCCGAATGGAGATGCCCCGCACTGACTCAACGTCGAGGAGAAAACGCAAACGCGCTGCCGGCTCGACAGACAGCGGTTCCAGCAACGCAGGCCTGGGAATTGGCAGCGGCCGTCGGTGAGCATACGGATCGAGCACAACTCCCCCGCCGATTGTTCGGAGGGGCGCAGGAAGCCTGATCACAAAACGGTCACCCCCGCGTAGCACTATGGGGGCGTCCGTCGTGATGCGGGCAAACGTGGGCGATTCCATGTCGGCGCCGGCACCAGCGAAGACGATTCGGGCTCCGACCTCGCTCGCCCCCGCGTGTACCCGNNAGTTCCGTGCGCGGGGACAGCCGACCGGCGAGATCGGAGGCGACACCGACCAAAGCCTCGAACATGGACGTGGCTTGCCATGATTCGTCCGTAACAAGGACACTCCCACGAGGTACATCGCCCACATCGAGACCAGCGAGCGCGATAGCAGCGCGACCACCCGCGCGTGCGCGGTCGGCGGACGCGCCGTGCTGCTCGATTCTCCTCGCCCGCGCCGTTTTTCCACTTGGCAGAACTCGCACGGTGGCGTCAGCGCGCAGCTCGCCGCTCCACACGGTTCCGGTAACGACAGTCCCTGTCCCTCGGATGGAAAACGCGCGATCGACCGGCAAGCGGAAGAGGTCGTCCGCGACGCGGGGCGCCGCGCTTCCGAGAGCCTTTGACAGAGCCGCACGCAGCTCTCCGATTCCCGCCCCTGTGCGACTCGAGCACGAGACCACGGGGGGAATCGGGCCGGTCGATGCGTCAAACAGGGATTCAACCTCGGCTCGAACCAGCGAGAGCCACTCTGCATCGACCAGGTCGGATTTGGTGAGCGCGACGACGATACGCGGAATCTTCAACAGCTCGAGGATCAACAGGTGCTCGCGCGTCTGCGGCATGACTCCTTCGTCGGCGGCAACGACGAGCAGGCCGAGGTCGATTCCGGTTGCTCCAACGAGCATGCTGCGCACGAAGTCTTCGTGGCCCGGAACATCCACCACCCCGACAGTCCCGACGCCATCGACTGATAGTGGAGCGAAGCCGAGGTCGATGGTTATTCCGCGGCGCTTCTCCTCGGGAAGTCGGTCGGTGTCTACGCCTGTTAGCGCGTGAACGAGAGCTGTCTTGCCATGATCAATGTGCCCCGCGGTTCCGATTATCACGCGGCAGACCAGCGCTCGTGTTCCCAAACCGCGAAAGCGCGCAACGGTCTGTCGTCGCTCAGGTGAGCTCCGAGGAATTCGCGCAGCAACCTCTGATGCGAGCGCGCTTCCGCATCGGTGAGGTTGGTTGACTCCATGCCCTCGAGCCAGCGTCTGATTGCCGCGCGAGCGGTGGCGGG
>DHJO01000109.1:4739-8348 GCA_002404375.1 Gemmatimonadales bacterium UBA4718
TCGCGCAACGGAGCGTGACAGAGAGCGCAGCTCGAGAGCTCGGGCGTAAATCCGAGCACCGAGACGATTCGCCAACATCCCGCGAGACCGTCCTCGATCGTATTCTCCGGCGACGACCGTGATATCCGGTCGAGCACGTCGACGACCGTGTCGTACAGGACGGGGCCCGAGTCTTCTCCCGCAAAGCGAAGGGCGAGCTCGGCGACCGTTGATGCCGCCGTGAATCGACCAATATCGTGTGCGAGCTCGCTTCGGGAACGGGATACCTCGAACGAAGCGAGGTTGTGAAGCTCTCGATTCGGCTTGATGTACACCTGCGCCGTCCCCTCAGCGAAGAGATCGAGAGCCGACCCATAACGCCCACGCGACTTTCTTGCCCCCCTCGCGAGCACCGACTGCACGCCTCCCTCCCGCGTCAGAAGACGAATGATCCGTGAGCTCTCGAGATAGTCGAAGGCGTGAAGGACAATCGCTTCCGTGACGGTGAGGGACATGAAAAGAATCTAATGCTCGACCAATGCCCTTAGCCGCGCAGCGTCACCGTGGAGTACCTAGAAGAGCGTTGACGCGCGCGCGCCGACCAGAAGGGTGCGTCCAGGTGCCGCAAAATGAAGCGCATCCTCGTACCGTTTGTTCAAGGCGTTTTCCACTCGCGCATTCAAGGTGAGTCCGCCGCGACTGCGCATGGCGATAGGGACCTCCGCCGAGATGTCGAGCTTTGTGTAAGCCGGCAGCGTCACGCGGGGCGACGGAAACTGGGCGAAGTCGGTATCCGCTCTTTTGCCGACGAAATTCAAGGCCGCGCCGACCCCGGCGCTCGCCGGGCGGGAATAATTCACGACGACGCTTCCGGAATGGCTCGGGCGCCGGATCAGCGCGTCGCCGACATTGTCGCCGCCCTGGTAGCCCGGGGGGACCTCGGTAACTCGTGGATTGACGATCGTATAGCTCGCGCTGCCGCGCCAATTGCTCGACGGCGAGAGCGCGAGCTCCGCTTCATACCCGTTGGAGCTGGCGCCAGTGAGGTTCGCGTAGCTTCCCTTGTAGCTCGGCGGACCGCCGTTCACGTACTGAATGAGATCCGAGAATCGCTGCGTGAAGTACATCGCGCTCAAACGAATTGGCTCTGCCCACGAGCTCGTAATCAGTCCCACCTCGGCCGACCGACTCTGTTCCGGCCGGAGATCAGGGCTGCCGACTGTATATAGGGTCGGTCGAAGCTGATTGAATGCGGGAGCGTTGAACGCCGTGCTCAACGAGGCGCGAAGTCGCACGACCGGAAGAATTCCTGCATTGACCCCGATTCGATAGGTGCCGAACCGATGGTAGTCCGAGTTGTCATCGACTCTCCCGCTAAGCGTATATGAAAGGCGTTCGTCGGGATTGCCGAGGAGCTCGGAGTAATACGCCAGGTTGTTGCGTGAGGCGTCGAACGAATCGGTCTCAGTGGTGGCGCCACCGACGGGTCCCGAGCCATTGGAGCTTCGCTCGTGTTCTCTCTCGTAGTTGGCGCCGACGGTGACCGTGGCATTTGCCGGCAGAGAGAAGCTCAGCCGCCCCTCCGCGTTTCGACGATACCCGCGCGATCTGAATACCGAATGTGCGGGTGTGGATGCGCCAAATGGGGTGGCGATGTCTTCGGTAAGATCGGAAACCTCATTGGTGCCTGCGAGAAACCGAGCCTGGGCGTAATCGGTCAGGTTTCTTCCCGCATCGAGTCCCACCGTGAGCCGGTGTTGTGTGCGATAAGAATTGCTGTCGACCGGTTGCCCGGCAAAATCGGTCGGATAGTGAAATTCCGCGGCCGTGTAACGCGCCGAGAGTCTGACATCGCCCTCGCTGTCGTGCCCGAGGGTCAACGCGCTGCTGAGTGTACCGTTCCGATACTGATTGTTAAACGGCAAGATACCATCGGTCGAGTGACGCGCTGCTCCGAGGGAGAACTGTCCAAACGGGTTATCGCCCGCGACATCCCCGTCGATGTCGAAAGAGCGATACCTTCCGGCGCGGACTCCTAGCGATCCGCGTGGCTCGTCTGACCCTTTGCGCGTAAAGATCTGCACGATACCAGAGACTGCATCGGCTCCGTAAAGAACGCTTGCCGGTCCGCGGACTATCTCGATGCGGTCAATGTTATCGGTCGTGAGATGACTGAAATCGAAGAACCCGCCGGAGGAGTTCACCGGAACCCCGTCGATGAGGACCTTGGTGTAACGGCTCTCGCCGCCGCGAAGGAATAGCGAGGTCACTGCGCCATACGACCCGTTCTGCACCAGCATGGCTCCCGGAACCTCACGCAACGCGTCCGAAACTCGCGTCACGCCCCGCGCACGGAGATCTTCGCCGAGAAGAACCGTGACGGCCTGAGTGAGTGTGCTCGCAGGACGCGGAATCTTCGAGGCTGACACCACGACCGTTCGAAGCTGGGTGGTGTCCTTGTCCTGAGCGCTGGCGGAATTCCGTGGCATCGCAGCAAGAACCAGGAGAGTGGCAGCAAGAGATTTGTAGGTCATAGTAGGGTGATGGATTGGTTCAAGACTGCTCAGAGAGTGAGTGGGCGCCGCAGTGGCACGAGCGCCGGGGCGCCAACAGCGGGATCGTGGGTGATCACTACCGGCCATCCGTAGATCGATTCGAGGCGGTCCGCCTTCATTACGTCCCTCGGCGTTCCGCTCGTGGCAATCTTTCCGTCATTGAGAAGCACGATGGTGTCGGCGAAGCGCGCGACGAGATTCAGCTGGTGGCTCACGAGGAGCACTGCGAGCCCGGACCGCGCGAGCGATGAGAGCAGCTCGAAGATCGCCATCTCGTGCGCGACATCGAGGAACGTCGTTGGCTCATCGAGCACGAGGGCGGGAGCTTTTTGCGCGAGGGCGCGGGCGATGCGCACGCGTTGCCATTCTCCGCCGGAGAGCGCATCTGTGTCGCGATCAACGAGCGCTGTCACGCCGGCTTGTTCCAGCGCGTCGCTGATCGCGATGTCGTCGGCCATGGTAGCCGCGCGCCAAAGTCCAAGGTGCGGATAGCGGCCGAGGGCAACGTATTCGCGCACCCGAGTGGGGAATGCTGTTTCTTCCCTCTGTGGGACGACAGCGACACGGCGGGCGAGCTCGGTTAGCGGCAGTGTCCTCACGTCGCTGCCCGCCACGGCAACTGATCCCCGCACAACATCCGCGCGACCCAGCAGCGCCCGGACGATAGAGCTCTTCCCCGATCCGTTGGGGCCGGCCAATGCCGTCAGCTTGCCAGAAGCGGCGACAAAGCTCACCCCATTGACAGCATGTCTCGCCGCGCGCGGATACGAGACGACGAGATCGGACACCGTTATCACGCCGCGCGTCTCAGCTGCACGAGAAAGAACGGCACGCCGAGGAGGGCTGTGATCGCTCCGAGCGGCAGCTCGGTTGGCGGTGCGACAGTTCTTGCGGCGAGATCGGCGGCGACAACGAGCGTTGCCCCGATAAGTGCGGCCGCGAAAACGAGTGGGCGGTGTGCCCGAAGACCCATGCGACGCGCGATGTGTGGTACAACGAGCCCTACGAACCCAATCAGCCCGGCCGCGGCTACAGTCGCCGCCGCCAGAAGGGCGGCGATCAGGAAGACGCGGCG
>DHJO01000109.1:8398-12057 GCA_002404375.1 Gemmatimonadales bacterium UBA4718
GCGTCAGCAGCGGATCCCATCATCCAGAAGAGCGCGCCGCGAATGGTATTCGGCTCCGCTCTTGCCAGGGCGACCATGATTGCCGCGTTGGCGAATGCGCCGACAATGACTCCGGCAATCAGCAGCGTGCGAAGATCGGCCCTCGCTCCGCGCGCTCCGACCCTGCTCACCGCAAGCGCAACCAGCACCGCAGCGACCGAGCCCACGAATGCGGCCAGGGTGACCACGAAATCGGCGGTGAATCCGACCGCAAACACTATCACCGCTCCCACCGCCGCTCCGCCGGATACCCCCAGGAGATACGGCTCGGCGAGCGGGTTCCGCAGTGATCCCTGAAGCGCCGCGCCGCTGGCCCCGAGCCCGGCGCCAACGAGCGCGCCGAGCATCACGCGCGGCAGTCTCAAATCGCGCACGATGGCGATTACGGTGGGATCACCGCGCCCACGCAGCGCCTCGAACACAGCTGCAAGGGGAACGGACACCGCTCCGCGAGCAACCGCGAGGGCCGCTATTGCGAACAGTGCCGCAACGAGCAGCAGCCAATACCATCCGCTGAAGCGCGTCAACGAAGCGTGCCGGGGTGGAGGAGATTCGCCAGCGACACGGCGGCTTCGCCCAGTCTCACCGATGGCCGCGCGACGATCAGGGTGTCTACCACGAGGATTTTATTGTCTCGCGCGGCCCGAACTATTCGCCAGCGTGAATCAGACGCGATCTGAGCCTTCCCGATCGGCCCCGCCAGAATGAAGTCCGGATTTCTTTGTGAAATGTCTTCAAGCGAGACTTGCGCGGAGGGACCAGCGATGTCGGCGTAGACATTTTTTCCACCGGCGATGTCCACTAGCTCGTTCATGAAGCTGCCGGCTCCGATGGTGATCACCGGCGCGTCCCAGATGTCCCAGAAGACGCTGGGGCGGGTCAGCTTCGCTGTCGCCGTCCGAACGCTGTCGAGCGTTCGATATACGGAATCAACGACTGTTTTGGCGCGCGCAGAGTCGCGCAGTATCGCTCCCAACAACAGAACCGTCCGCCGGAAATCGGAGATGTGATCCACTTTGAGGGAGAGAGTGTTCACACCTGCAGCGCGGAACCGAGCTGCCGCGGGACGATTGTCCAGGCTCGCGTAAAGAATCACCAGGTCGGGATGGGAAGCCAGCACAGCTTCGACGTTCGGTCGAATTCCATCGCCGAGCGCCGGAATCAGGTTCGCCGAATCGGGCCACGAATCGTACTTCGTCCTACCGACGAGCCGGGTGCCGGCGCCCAATGTGAACAGAATCTCTGTCGTCGCCGGATTGAGGGAGACGATGCGTGTCGGCGGGCTGCCAATACGGACAGAATCACCGAAGTCGTCGCTCCCTTCGAGGGAAGGAGCGCGAGAGTCCCCGCACGCGGAGACAGCGAGCGCGAGCGCGATAAGGGCTGATCTGTGGCGCAATAGCAAAACGGACACTCCTCTCAGAGGAATGCCCGCAACGAGCACGCGCCAAAAAGACGCCTGACCGCCACCAGCACCTCCCCCGAGGTTCTGCGAAAGTGGCGCGGACGAGAGTCGTCTCCTGGCTTCGGGCCGCTGGACTCACCTTCCCGACCGCTCCAGCGGTCAGTGGCGTTTCGAGTCTGCGTTAGTGCCCGTTACAGTGGCGGGGCCGCACCGGCGTCGCACCGGTTTCCGTGGCTCCCGTCCGCGATCGATTGTCTGGCGAAACTATCTACGCCGAAGCGCCTGCGCAAGCGCGATGACCATCGTGCCGCCGATCAACAGCGTAACCGCAACCAGGTATCGCGGGTCAATGGTTCTGTCGGGCGGAGCCGGCGGAAGATCTATCACGGCCACGGAGTTTTCCGGCATGTCCGACGCGAGGAAGCGTCGAAAGTTCCGCCCTTCGACTGTAACCGGATCTACCTCCCGCACGTGCGGGCCGGTGACGCTGCCGGCCTTTTCCTCGATCATCATCTCGTAAATCCCCGTCTCCTTCTCGAGCGGCAGGCGCAACGGAAACGATTTCGCTGGAAGCGAATAGGAAAACGAGAGCTGCTTGATCCCAGGCGCGATGGGCGCGTAAACGCTCACCACGCCTTTCGAGTAAGAAACGGCGCTGGCGGCAATGTCGCCCTGATCCACCCGAAAATTCGTCACGCCCGCCGGCACGTGTGTCTGCCACGTCGCATCCTTCGGTGTGTCGGTCGGAGCGATACGAGTGACGGAAGAGTCGTTGGACAGATCGTAGACCTCGACCACCGATCGCAATCCATTAGCATCTACCGCCGACACCACGACGTGGTGCCCGCGCAGAGTAGTGGGGACGCTATGCGATGTCGTATCGAAAACCGTGACTTCCCCGTCATCGCCGCTGACTTTGCCCTCGGCCAGCGGTGGCGTGAAGTACGCGATTCCGTCGTACGAGGCGGACACGAAGTAAATCGCGTCCTCGCTTCCCGACCGCACGTACTTGAACGCGTAGCGGCCGCGCGGGTCGGATCTGACTGAATCGAGGGGACCCGCCCGATCGGGGCCTACCCGGTGGAGAACGACCAACACGCCGCTGACCGGATTCATGCTGCGTATGCCGGGGCGCACGATGCGCCCGGACACTTGCTGCTGAGCGGCAGGAAGGGCGGCCTGCAGAAAGAGCAGGACCGCAAGCCTACATATTGAACTTCCCAAAGTCTTCGGGCCGCATGTTCTCGAGATACTCCTTCAGCTGATCCGCGGACATTTCGTCCGAAGGCTCGGCGAGTGTTTCCGGCGGAGTCTGGCCCTCCTCGAGGAGGAGCGCGGTGAGGAGACTTTCCTGGGCGAAGATCGGCGCCTCGAATCTGAGGGCAATGGCGATGCTGTCCGAAGGACGAGCGTCGATGTGCACGGCGCCGGAGCTGCGCGCAATGTGGAGCTCCGCGTAGAAAGTCCGATTCTCGACCTTCGTGATGTGTACCCGTCTCAGCGTGCCGCCCATTCCGATGATGAGATTCTTGCAAAGGTCGTGAGTAAGCGGCCGCTCGCGCTTGAGCTTGTTCATCTCGATCACGATCGACTCCGCCTCCGGCTGCCCGATCCAGATAGGCAGCAGGCGCGCTCCGCCCTTCTCCTGAAGTATCACCACGTAGGAGTTGGTCGATCTATCGAGACCGAGGCGCATGACTTCGACTTCTACGAGCTGCATGAATTCAAGTTAACGTGATGGCCGGAAAGTAGAAAAACTGGCCGAGGTGAGGCCAGCTTCTCATACACCTCCGTCGGTCCCGCGAGCCTACTTGCCGCGGACGGCCTTCTTGAGATCGGCGACTCGATCTAGCCGTTCCCACGTGAAAAGGGTCCCCTTTCCGTTCTTCCTCGGCGCGCGGCCGAAGTGCCCATACGAGGAAGTGGGGCTGTAGATCGGCTTTCTCAGATCGAGCGCGTTGATAATGCCCTTTGGCGTGAGATCGAATACCTGCATGACGGCTTTCATGATCGCCGTTTCAGGGACCGTGTTCGTTCCGAAGGTATCCACGTTTACGGACACCGGCTCTGCTACACCGATTGCATAAGCCAGCTGCACTTCGCAGCGGCGCGCGAGCTTCGCGCCCACGATGTTCTTGGCCACCCACCTGGCAGCGTAGCACGCGGAGCGATCCACTTTCGAAGGGTCCTTGCCGCTGAAGGCGCCGCCGCCGTG
>DHJO01000109.1:12168-12561 GCA_002404375.1 Gemmatimonadales bacterium UBA4718
TGTCGACGATGATCTTGCGTCCAGTGAGTCCGGCGTCGCCCTGAGGGCCGCCGATCACGAAGCGTCCGGTGGGATTGATGTGGAATTTGATCGTCTTGTCGCGCAGCTCTTTCGGGATCACAGGCTCGATGACCTCCGAGATGATCGCCTCGCGAAGCTTTTTCGTCGAGATGTCCTCTGAGTGCTGAGTGGAGACGACGACGGTCTCGACACCGATCGGAAGGTAGTCCTCATAGAGAACCGTGACCTGCGCCTTGCCGTCGGGGCGCACCCAGTGTCCTTCCTTGGACCTGCGGAAAGCCGCGAGGCGCTCCGTCAGCCGATGGGCGAGCTGAATCGGCATCGGCATCAGCTCTTCGGTCTCATCAGTCGCGTAGCCGAACATCATGCCCT
>DHJO01000163.1:0-2006 GCA_002404375.1 Gemmatimonadales bacterium UBA4718
CGTTTGAATGCGTGGTCATCGTCGCGTATTTATTGGGAGCAAGCGCTGATTCCAATGCCATACTAAGCGATGCTTCAAGGCGCGCAAGAGTAGACTCGACAAATAGTTAAGCGTAGAATCTGTACGTGGCGTACAGTCTAGGTGTAACTATGTAGGGCTGTTGCTCGGACTCAGCCTGGCGTCATAGCGTGTGCGATGGCGTGGAACCAGGGTGTGCGCCGGATCGACTCGAGATCCGGATCGTTTGCCATCGACTCCTTGTGGCCGAACCCGTTGCGGACTGCCCGCTCGAGGTGGGCGAGGGCGTCCTCGCGCTTGTCCATCAGCGCGTACATGCACGCGACGTTGTAGAGTATCAGCGGATCGTCTGGCTCGATCGAGAGTGACTTCGCCGCGAACTCGAGCGCGCGTGGAATGTTCCCCAGCTTCATCAGCGTCGTCGCGCCGAGGTTGTATGCGCGAGCGTGGTCGGGGTCTATGTCGAGTCGCTGCTCGATCAGCCTCACGGCCCTCCGCCTCGCCGCGTTTGCTTCAGCCCGCATTCCCATACCGGCGTAAGCTCCGCCAAGAAAAGCAGGAGCCTGGAAATTGTCGGGCTCCAGCAACGCAGCCTGTTCGAGCATCTTCGCCGCTTCGGTGTGGCGCCCCTGGTACATGAGGGCCCTGCCGTAGAAATAGAAGGCATCGAACAGCTTTGGGTCGAGCTGAATCGCCTCCTCGAACTCCTTCTGCGCCTCCGCGAGCTTCTCGGCGATCCTCAATGCGAACGCTCTGGCGAGGTGCGCCTCCGCCAGATCCGGAGCGAGCTCGAGAGCTTTCTGGCTTGCGACATCTGCCTGCATCGAGTTGACTGACTGCGAGTCGAAGTAGATGTAAAGGAGTGAGCACGCGATCGCCACGCCGGCGTAGGCGAGCGCGTAGTCCGGGTCGGTCTCGATCGCCTTCTCGTACATCTGCACAGCGTACTCCAGGCTCTTTCGCCGGTGTTGATGAAAGAATCTGCGGCCGCGTAGATAGTAGTTGTACGCGGCTACGTCGACGGTGCGCACCTTTCCCATCGCGAGCTTTTCGCCTTCGCTCAGAATGACTCGCAGCGATTTGACAATCGCCTGGGATATGTCGTCCTGGATCGCGAAAATGTCCTCCATCTCGCGATCGTATTGTTCGGCCCAGAGGTGATAGCCGTCGGCGGCGTTGATCAACTGCGCCGTGATGCGGAGCTTGTTGCCTACCTTCCTCACACTTCCTTCCAGAACGGCGGAGACCTTGAGCTTGCGTCCGATTTCGCTGATGTCCTCGTCCTTTCCCTTGAAAGTGAACGAAGATGTCCGCGAAGCCACGCGCAGCGACTGGATCCTGGTGAGCGCATTGATGATTTCTTCCGCGATGCCATCGGCGAAGTATTCGTTGTCCGGCTCGGCGCTCATGTTCGCGAATGGCAGCACGGCGACAGATTTCGCCGCCGACACGGTGGGCCGGAGTGTAGTTTGTATCGTGACCGGTGCCGCGAGGGCACCGGCGCCAATGGCTTGTGCGAACAGCGCCGCGCTCGCGTAGCGCTGCGCGGGATCGGGTGCCATCGCCTTGGTGAGCGCTGCTTCGACTGATTTGGGGATGCCTTCGCGGAATTCGGCTACCGATGTCGGTGCCTCCTTGAACCGCTTGGCAAATGCCTCCACTTCCGTCGTGCCGCTAAAGGGTCGCTCCCCCGCCAGCATCTCGTACAGCACGACCGCCAGACTGTACTGGTCGGCGCGTCCGTCCACCTCGCGCGCGCCCGCGGCTTGCTCCGGTGCGACGTAGGCCGGTGTGCCGAACAGTGCGCCACTCCGGGTAATGCTGTGCTCGCCGGTGTCGATCGCGGTTTTCGCGATGCCGAAATCCATCACCATCGCTTCGCCCTCGTACATCATCACGTTCTCGGGTTTGATGTCCCGATGCACCACGTTCTGCCTGTGCGCGTAGTCGAGAGCGGAGGCAATCGACAACGTGTGTCGAATTGCTTC
>DHJO01000163.1:2187-4002 GCA_002404375.1 Gemmatimonadales bacterium UBA4718
ACGGACTCCGCCAGTCCGGGATGGAGCACCTTGAGCGCGACGACGCGGTCGTGCTTGGTATCCTGAGCGAGACAGACCGTCGCCATCCCACCGCGACCGAGCTCGCGGTCGATCGCGTACGTCGGAGCGAGTAGCTCGCGGATGCGGTTTATGGGGAGTGCCAAGCAAAGCCCCTCGGTCCTGACTTCCCAACATGAGACGCCCGTAGAGCGTGGTCAAGCTGTCCACATTTCGGCGCGGTTAAGGGCGCGGCTCTTCAGACATCTCGCATTTGGGGGAGGCGGGGGTGTCCTCTTCGTCCGTAAGCGAGTAGTCGCCGAAGCCCCGATCCTCTTCGACTGACCGGCGCGCACAAATCTAGACTACGGTCAGCTCACTGCCGGCCAGGCGAGCGAGTGACGCGCCAGATTGTATTGCCGACGTCGTCGGCGACGAGCAGCGCCCCGCGGTTGTCGATCGCGACTCCAACCGGACGTCCCATCGCGTCGCCGTTTCCCCGGATGAATCCCGTCAACACGTCGATCGGCTGTCCGGACGGGATGCCGTGCGCGAATGGAACGAAGATCACTTTGTATCCGCTGCGCGGCTTGCGATTCCACGAACCGTGTTGACCAACGAACATTCCGCCATTGAAGGGAGCTGGGAGAGACGTCGCGCCCGACCAGGCGAGTCCGAGCGATGCGGTGTGTGGACCGAGCGCGTAGTCCGGAACGATGGCGCGCTCCACCAGATCCGGCCGCTGAGGATGCACCCGCGAATCGACGTGCTCGCCGTAATAACTGAATGGAAAGCCATAGAATCCGCCGTCCCGGACCGCCGTGATGTAATCGGGGACGAGATCGCTGCCGAGCTCGTCGCGCTCGTTGACGGCGACCCAGAGCTTGCGAGTCTCCGGCTCCCAGGCAAGGCCGACGGGGTTTCGAAGTCCCGATGCAAAGACGCGATGCGCTCCGGTGGCAGGCTCCACCTCCCAGATGGCGGCGCGACCTTCTTCCCTTCCGATCCCGTTCTCTCCCGCGTTGCTGTTCGATCCAACCGACGCGTAAAGCTTCGACCCGTCCGGGGTGGCAATGACGTTCTTCGTCCAGTGATGATTGATGCGCCCCGCCGGCAGGGCGACAAGCTTCTTCCCCGGTGCTGAGATGTGCGTCTCGCCACGCAAGTAGGGGAAGCGCACGATGCCATCGGTGTTCGCGACGTATAACGCGTCGCCGATGAGCGCCATGCCAAACGGTGAATGGAGTCCCGACAGAAACACCGTCCGCGTCTCCGCGATACCATCTCCGTCGCTGTCGCGAAGGAGGATGATACGGTTCTCGCTTGGCACCGCTCCTCCGGCCTTCGTAGAGAAGTATCTGAAGAAAAAGCCCTTGATTCCTTTCCCATCGTCGGGCCGGTTCGGTGCGTTCGTCTCCGAGACGAGTACATCGCCGTTCGGAAGAACGTAAATCCACCTTGGGTGGTCCAGGCCGCGCGCGAAGGCGTGTACGGTCAGACCATTCGCTGCCAACGGCGTCGCATCGCCCGCCCAGCGTTTGGCCGTGACGTAGTTGACGACGGGAATCAAGGGTTCCTCGGGAGCTGGCAGCACCGGATGGAAGCCCGTCCCCGCGGCAACCGGAAGTCGAGCCGCGCTGCCGCACGCCATCGTCGCAAAGAACGCCGCTACGAACAAACTCCCAGGCATGAAATCGTTCCGCATCGGCTTCTCGTGGGGGCAAGAATCACGCGAGTAACAGCCTCCAGTTCTGTTCGTATCATGGCCGTGCGCGAACGACAGCAGGCGCGCGGTGAACGTGCAACAGGCATCTCGTG
>DHJO01000163.1:4047-4527 GCA_002404375.1 Gemmatimonadales bacterium UBA4718
TTGGGTCGGTGGGGGTATCCTCTTCGGCCAGCAGTCGCCGGAGCCCCGACCCTCTTCGGCTGACCGACGCGCTAACATGCACTAATGCGACAATCGAACGTGGCAGCAGAGCGGTAAGCCAGCTAGAGTATGTCGGTCCCCAACGCTCATGACTATGGATGGCGCGCTCACAACCTCTTTCGCCGTGATCGATTCGGCGCCGATTGGCGTCACGCCGGGTCCGCGCGTGCCGTCTCCATCGCAGCGCGCCGCAATAGAGGCCGAGCCTCAGCCGCTGCTCGTTCGCGCCGGCCCGGGAGCGGGAAAGACCTACTGCCTCATCGAGCGCATCAGATTCCTAATCGACAATCGTGGTTTCGACCCCGCTCGCATCTGCGTCTTCACCTTCACCAACAAGGCTGCCGGCGAGATCGCATCGCGTCTCGATAGTGAGCTCGGACCGCGCGTCGAGAGCGTCAGGCGCGGAACTATCCATTCGTT
>DHJO01000163.1:4610-6379 GCA_002404375.1 Gemmatimonadales bacterium UBA4718
GTGCTCGACGCCTTTGCGCGCTACCGTTTTCGCGGGGAGCCGCTGGGCCAGCGGTACGAGAAGTACTACGACGGCTATCAGCGCGCGACCACCGAGCGGAACATCGTCGATTTCGACGGATTGCTCCTCAAGACCGCGGAGCTTTTCAGAATTCCATCGGTAGCGGGGGCAGTCAGAAGCCGCTATGACGCGATTCTCGTGGACGAATTCCAGGATCTGAATCCGGTGCAGTACGGCATCATCCGCGAGCTTGCCCATGAGCATCGCCATGTTTTCGCGGTCGGCGACGACGAGCAGTCGGTTTATTCATGGACCGGCGCCGATCCCAGAGTGTTCGCGCACTTCGCGAACGATTTCCAGATCGTCGGAGACGACCGGCTGCATAATCTCCAGGAGAACCGGCGCTGTCCGCCCGAAGTGCTGAGATATGCCCGGCGTCTCATCTCGCTCAACGAGCAGCTCTTCAAGGATCGAACACCCCAGGAGACGAACGTCGAATCAGTATTTCCGGTCGTCGCGCTCAGCTTTGCGGATGATGATGCCGAAGCTGCCTGGATCACCGGCGATCTAATCGCCGACCACGCCGAGAACGATGGAGAGATTCGGTGGGGCGACGTGGGCCTGGTGTATCGGACGCACAGAATAGGAAGCGCGCTCGAGTCCGCGTTTCTGAATTCGGGAATTCCGTGCCGCCTCGCCCAGGGACGCGCGCTCGCGGACGATAAGGTCGTCGCCTACGTGCTCGCCGCACTTCGCGTGATCGCCAGCCCCGAAGACGAAATTCACCAGGAGAACTTCTATCAGACCGTTCTGCCGGAGGCGCTGTTCAACGATGCCCGGGCGCGATCGGAAGAAACCGGAACCAGCCTGATCCAGCAGCTCGAGCAGATGGCGCGTACGCTGCCGCGCGTCCACGGCGACGGAAAGAAGATCTGGCGCGGCATTTACTCCCTCAAGAATCTGGGCGCGCTCGCGAAGAACCACACCACGCTTTCTTCGCTCGTCGAGGAGATCCTCTCCGAGAGAGTCGGTACCTACCGCACGATTCTCGAGGAACACCACGAAGATCTGAGCGACCCCGCCGCCCACGACGAAGTGGTGAGGCTGGCCGACAGACTGAAGCCCTGCATTGAGGAAGGCCGGCCTGTCTGGATCCCGCGGTTTGGCGGCTCGGAGATCGCCGCGAAGAAAATGCTGATCGAGATGGGCGTCCGTTCCGTACAGCTGGGGGGAGCTCCCTCTGCGGATTCGCAACGAGTCCGACCGGATGATTTGCCATCGCTCGGCCTTGCGCTCGGACTTTTCAAGACCGCGCAGCTGGTGCGGACGCGCAGCTTCGTCAACACATTCCGCGACTTCACCGTCGTGGATCTCGAGACGACCGACAAGGATGTGGAGCGCGCGGAGATCGTGGAGATCGCCGCTGTCCGCGTTCGCCATGGGCGGGCGGTGGCCGAGTACCACACGCGGGTGAAGCCAAGGGTCCCGATTACCGCCGGCGCGCTCGGCACGCACGGAATCTCTGAAAACGATGTCGCGAACGCGCCTTACTTTGAGTCGATCTGGTCTGGCTTTCGTGACTTCTGTGGCGCTGATGTGCTGGTCGCGCACAACGGCTACCAGTTCGATTTCCCGATTCTGCGGAGGATGGCCGCCAAGCTTCCACGTGCCGACTTCTCGACCTACGACACGCTCCCTCTCGCCCGCACGCTCCACTCCACCAGCCGAAAACTCGAGCACCTCGCGCGCCGCTACGGGATCGACGCCGG
>DHJO01000163.1:6483-7496 GCA_002404375.1 Gemmatimonadales bacterium UBA4718
CACAACATGATGGAGCGACTTCGGGCGGAGCGAAGGGCCGACAAGCGATATCCGGAGACGATGGCGAGGCTGCGCCGGCTGATCGAAGCATGCACCAAGGGCGACCTCGCCACGCAGATCTGCGCTTTCCTGGAGCGCGCCGTGCTATCCAAGCACGACGGGGTCGAGACAGCGCGCGACCGCGTCAACCTCCTCACGCTGCACTCGACTAAAGGGCTCGAGTTCTCGCGCGTGTACATCGTCGGCGTGGAGGACGAGCAGTTCATTCCGATGCCGCCGAGCGGAGAGCTGAGGAGGGTCGAGCTGGAGGAAGCGCGGCGTCTCCTTTACGTTGGGATGACGCGGACCAAGGCGCGGCTGGTAATGACGCGGGTCGAGACGAGGGGCGAGAAGACAACCGGTGGCCACCGGTTTCTCGACGAGATGGGCCTCATCCCTCAGTCGCGAGATATCAAAACATGAGCGGCGACTCTTCTATCAAGTCTGATCGCGAAGGTTGGCGAGTTAAGGTCGGCGTGGAGGAGACGTCGGCAATCTACGAGCCGTCCCAGACCGACGAGCATGGCGTCACCTTCGTGTGCGCCCACGGCGCGGGCGGCAACATGAACGATCGAGGAATCGTCCAGACTGCCAACACTCTCCGCTCCCGCGGACTCGACGTCGTCCGCTTCAACTTCCTGTACAAGGAGAAAAAATCCGGCCGCCCCGATCCGATGCCGCGCCTCAAGGAGTGCATCGCCGCCGTCGTCGCGCGGGTGCGCGAGGAGATCGAGCCGAAGAAGCTGATAATCGGCGGACGATCCATGGGAGGAAGAGCGGCGTCGATGCTGGCCGCGGACGGATTCGAGTGCGATGGACTGCTGCTCCTCGCGTATCCACTGCATCCGCCCGGCAAACCTGATCAGCTTCGCGATGCGCATCTTCCCGCGATCAGGGTTCCGGTCATATGCTTCAACGGCACTCGGGATCCTTTCTGTACTCCGGACCTGATGAAAGCAGTTCTCAAGAACGTG
>DHJO01000163.1:7651-7783 GCA_002404375.1 Gemmatimonadales bacterium UBA4718
GACGTCCCAGCGCCAGTAGCGCACCCCGGACTCACCGACGCGAAAGCGCCGGCAGCTGTTCCTGAGCGCCGGAAACACGACCGGTCCATTGTAGAGGGTCCGCTGGGCCCGGCAGTGTGGAAGATAGCGTGG
>DHJO01000034.1:0-4003 GCA_002404375.1 Gemmatimonadales bacterium UBA4718
GGAGTCGGCGCCCGGATTTCAGAAGCGTGAGCGCTGGGACGACGGCCAGGCGCTAGAGGAGACAGTAATGCGCGGCGCATCCCGGTTCAGGGATCCGGGTCGCGGTCAAGGGCTTGCGGGAGTGCGCAAGTTTGTGGGAACGTGGGATGGCAAACTCTCCATCCGGAGCGGCACCGCTCGCATCGCGGTGCTTCCCAAAGGAGATTGGGACGAGGACGAGCCTCTCCTCGAAGACCTTTCCTATTTTCCAGGCGCGCAAGTGCAGATAACGATTCCGGAGCGGGTGGCGTGATCAACCACATCGATGTCAGCTCTGTGCTCAGGAAGAGCGTGTGCGAGCTCTACTCGAATCTCGTCACCCGTCCCACGGGGGCGGCGGTGAGGTGCGAGATCGAGCAGGAGCTGGATCGAATTGGGGACCGCGCGCTGACGGTGATCGACTTCTCGCACGTCGGCCTCTTGGACTTCTCCTGCGCCGATGAGATCGTTGCCAAGCTGCTGCTGCAGTACGTGAGCCTGGATGCGCCGCGCCGCGAGGTCTATTTCCTGTTTCGCGGGATCAGCGAGTCGCACATGGACGCGATCGAGGCCGTGCTCGAGCGCCACAAGCTCGCACTGGTTACACAGCACGCGGACGGAGGGTCGCGCCTGGTCGGGATCGTCGATGTCGATGAGAGGAGCGCCTGGGAGATCATCTCGCACCTCGGTGCCGGGGTCAGCGCCGACGTCGCCGAGGTCGCCGACGCGACTGGGCTGTCGCGCGAGCATGCGGAGCGCATGCTGGACATTCTGTGGCGGAGACGTCTCGTGATCAGACACGACAACGGCTACGTCGCGGTTGGGAGCGCCACTGCCGCGGTTGGGCCGATGAGAGCCGATGCATGATGGAAGGGTTCCAACCCTGGCTGATGGTCTCGCGATACCTGGCGACGCGACCGGGCGATCCCGATCGGGGTCCGCTCGTGAGGCTCCATCCATCGGATGCGCGCAAGCGGCTGCTCGAGGACGGAGAGCTCGTCTGGGTGTACGGCCCGCGACGTCACGAGATGGCTGTGCTCGTCGTCGATGATACTGTGAGTCCGGGCACCGTAGTCGCCCGCGACGTTTTGGGGATCGCTCCGGCCGAGATCGTTCGCGTAGTGAAGCACGACTTCGATGCCGGTCGCAGCACTCGCAACCTCGGCTAGGAGAGATATTGGCGGAACCAACGCGGAAGATGGGCCTCTCGACAACTGCAATTCATGGTGGGGAGACGCGACCAACTCCGGGAATGGGCGTCAGCGCCCCTCTGGTACAATCCGTCAATTACGTACAGGAAGCCGGCACGAGTGAGGGGCTTCTCTACACGCGGTATGGAAACACGCCCAACGCCGAGCGTGTGCAGAAGCGTCTTGCGCTGCTGGAAGGAGCGGAGGCGGCGCTCGTGCTCTCCAGCGGAATGGGCGCTACGGCGTGCGCGATGCTCGCCCTTCTGAGGCCCGGCGATCACCTGATCTCCAGCTCATGGATCTACGGCGGCACTCGCAAGCTGTTCACCGAAGATCTGATGGGGATGGGCATCGAAGTTTCTTTCGTGAATCCGCTCGAGCCGCGCGCGTGGCGAAAGGGCCTCAAGAAGAACACCCGAGTTATCTTTCTCGAGTCGCCTGTAAATCCTACCTGTAGAGTGCTGGAGCTGAGCTCGCTCCAATCGCTCGCGCACGCGCAGGGGATCGCACTCGTCGTCGACTCGACGTTTGCCAGCCCGGTCAACTTCCGGCCGATCGAGCACGGAGTCGATGTAGTGATTCACTCCGCTACGAAGTATCTCAACGGCCACCATGACATCCTGGCCGGCGTTGTCTGCGGAAACGAGCCGTTCATCGACGAAGTCCGACGCAAGATGATGGTCTGGGGCCAGGCTCCTGACCCGTTCGCGTGCTGGCTCCTCGAGCGCGGTCTCAAGACGCTCGATGTCAGAGTCAAGAGACAGAACGAGAACGCCATGCGAGTCGCGGAGTGGTGCTCCACGCGCCCGGAGATCGCGAAGGTCCACTACCCCGGCCTTCCCAGCCACCCCGACCACGAGATCGCCAAGAGCATTCTCGACGGATTCGGCGGAATGATGGCGATGGAGCTCAGGGGCGGAGGACCGTCAGCGGTCAAGTTCGTGAGGAAGCTGCAGCTATTCAGCTACGCGACCAGTCTTGGCGGCGTCGACTCTCTCATGATCGAGCCGCGATACAGCTCGCACGAGCACCTGTCGCCCGAGGAGCGGCAGAGAATCGGAATCCCTGACGGCTTCCTCCGGGTGAGCATAGGCATCGAAAACGCGGAAGATCTGATCGCGGACATAGAGCAGGCGCTTCAGCAGTAGCGATGATCCGTCTCACCGACGTCGCCAAGGACTACCCCCGCTCGGGTACCGCGCTCGCCCAGATAAGCTTCGAGGTGAAAAAAGGCGAGTTCGTCTTCCTCACCGGACCAAGCGGATCGGGGAAGACGACGATCCTCAAGCTGCTGTACATGGATGACAAGCCGAACCAGGGCGAGGTCTGGGTGAACGGTGTCAGCTCGACAACCGCGAGCGGCCGCGAGATTTCCCGGCTGCGACGCAGGCTGGGCATCGTGTTTCAGGATTTTCGGCTCCTCGAAGATCGAACAGCGGAAGCGAACGTGAGGTTCGCGCTGGAAGTGACGGGCGCTCCCAAGGCGACGATTCGCGCGAAGGTGTCCCGCGCGCTGACCCAGGTGGGTCTCGCGTCAAAGGCCACCAGCTATCCGCGCGAGCTTTCGGGCGGCGAGCAGCAGCGGGTCGCAATCGCCCGTTCTCTCATCAATGACCCATTCGTCCTTATCGCCGACGAGCCCACCGGCAACCTCGACGAGCGCGCCACGCGCGGAGTCTTTCAGCTGTTGCGCGACATCAATGCATCGGGTACGGCCGTCATCATGGCGACCCACGACCTGGATCTGGTGCGTCGATCCAATTATCGGACGATCGAGCTCAATCACGGCCGGCTCGTTTTCGACTCCGCTGAATCTCCTCTGTCCGCTCGGCCCTCCGACGAGACGATGGCGGAAATAGAGGCGGCCAGCGATACCCGAGAGAACGCTTAGGTGCGATCGGTCAGAGAAGCACTGACCGCATCGAGGCGCGCACCCCTCCTCAGCATCCTGGGCGTGGTGACAATAGCCTTCTCGCTTTTTGCGTTCGGATTGTTCGGACTGGTGGCGATAAATATCCGAAAGGCGCTGGAGCAGGTGGAGGAGAGAGTGGAGGTTCGCGCGTTCCTCGACGACAGCGCCGATATCGAATCCGTGGCCGCGGCGATGAAGGACATCGGCGAATTCCCGGAAGTGGCACGCGTCGAGTACGTCTCGAAGGAGCAGGCGCTCGAGCGCGCCAGGAAGGAAATGGGTGAGTTCGCCGACGTGTTCGAGGCGGGTGTGCTGCCGGCCTCGATTGAAGTGTACCTCAGGTCCGGCATGCGCGATCCTACGACCGTGAAATCTATCGCTGATCGTATCAGGACCTATCACTTCGTTGATGACGTTCGCTACGGCGAAGAATGGGTCGAGAAGCTTTACCGCTTGCGGAACATTGCGACGGTGGCGGGCCTCGCCCTCGGAATAGCGTTCGCGGCGGTGGCGATCATCATCATCGGCGCCACGATCCGCATGACAGTGCTTGCCCGCGCAAAGGAGATATCGATAATGAGGCTGGTCGGCGCGACGGACATGTTCATCCGCCTTCCCTTCCTGATCGATGGGCTGGTGAAAGGAGTAATGGGTGGCTTGCTGGCGCTGGTTTTCGTGTGGGTAGCGAACAGAGTGGTCAATGAGTACTTCATCCAGACAATATTCTTCAGTCGGGAGATGATCTTTCTCGGCGTCGTAGGCGGCGCGTTCATGGGAGTGCTCGGATCTCTCGTCTCGGTTGGGAGACACCTACGTCGAGTCTGATTTGCGCGCGGCGCTTTGTCCTCTGCTGCACCGTGCTTTTCGCCTCTTACCTTCCCGC
>DHJO01000034.1:4141-5218 GCA_002404375.1 Gemmatimonadales bacterium UBA4718
GCGGATAAGAGCGGAGCGCGACGAGCTGGAGAAGAAAATGAGCGGGCTGCAGAACACCGCCCATGAGCTTCGCGACGAAGTGAATCTTCTGGACAAGCAGCACGATGCGACCGCGCGCATGGTGAGCTCTCTCGATCAGCAGCTCGTCGCGATTACCGACGAAGTCAAAACGACTACGACTGACCTCGAGAAGTCGCAGCGCGAAGCGAGCATGAAGCGCACGGTTCTCCAGCGACGTCTCATCGAGATCTACAAGAGGGGGCCTCTCTACTCGGCGGAAGTCCTGTTTTCCGCGCAGTCGGTTGGGCAGCTAGTGGCACGGTACAAGTACCTGCATCTGCTGGCTCTGAGGGACAAGGGTCTCGTTCACCGCCTGGACGAGCTCCACGACAAGACGGAATCGCAGCGGGTGCAGCTTGTGCGGCTGCAGAACAGTGTGATAGAGAACCGTTCGGCGAAGGAGCAGGAAGCAGCCCGCCTCGCGGAACTCGAGACGCTACAGGCGCGGAATCTCTCCCGCGTGCAGCAGGATGCGAAGCGCACGAAGGCGCGCCTGGCCGAGCTGGAGAAGAGCGAGGCGCGGCTGAATAATTTCATCGCCTCCTTCGAGGCTGAGCGTAGAAGAGCATCGGGACGAGGCGGAGCCGTAACGCTATCGCCCAGCTCCATCCGCACGACGGACATCGGAAGACTGGATTGGCCGGTGAACGGCGTATTCCTGTATCGATTCGGCCGGTTCGTAAATCCGAACAACACGACGACTCGGTGGAACGGGATCGGGATCAGTGCGGCTGTCGGCACCGCCGTGAAATCCGTCTCGGCTGGCACCGTCGCCTATGCGGGACCGATGGGTACCTATGGAAACACGGTCATTCTCGAGCACGGTGGCGGCGACTATTCCGTGTACGGTTCACTCGACCGGATAGATGTGCGGAAAGGCACACGAGTGATCAAAGGCCAGGCGGTGGGGACCGTCGGCATCAGCGATCCGGCGCTCGGATCGCATCTGCACTTCGAGATCAGGCGCGGAGGGCCCGCAGTGGATCCGGCCGAATGGCTGCGGGCGGCACGGTAGTC
>DHJO01000034.1:5258-6593 GCA_002404375.1 Gemmatimonadales bacterium UBA4718
CTATAGCAGCGTGCCGTGCAGCACGAGGAACGCAACCGAGAAGTAGATCACCAGCCCGGTGACGTCCACTAGCGTAGCGACGAACGGAGCCGACGCGCTCGCGGGATCGAATCCGATGCGCTTGAGCAAGAATGGCAACATGGATCCAGCCAGAGAGCCGAAACCGACTATCCCGACCAAAGAAAAGCCTATCGCAATCGCAAGCAGCAGGTAGTGAGGACCGTAGTTGAAGATGTGCAGGTCCTGCCAGACTACGATCCGCGTGAAGCCGATGACGCCCAGGATTGCGCCGAGTACGAGCCCTGTCGGGAGCTCGCGGAGCGCGATGCGCCACCAGTCCCGAAGCTTCAATTCCTGCAGCGCGAGCGCGCGAATTACGAGCGACGTCGCCTGGGATCCGGAGTTGCCGCCGGAGCTCATCACGAGCGGTATGAACATCGCGAGCACGGCGGCTTTCTCGATCTCCCCCTGAAAACGCTGCATCGCGGTGGCCGTGAGCATCTCGCTCAGAAAGAGCGCGCACAGCCATCCGGCGCGCTTCCGGATCATGTTGAGGAAGCTGATCTCCATGTAGGGAGCATCCAAAGCCTCCATACCGCCGAAGCGCTGCACGTCCTCGGTCTGCTCCTCGACGAGCGTATCGATCACGTCGTCGACTGTGACAATGCCGAGAATGCGGCGCAGGTCGTCGATCACTGGCACCGCCAGCAAATTGTATTTGGAGATCAATCGCGCCGCGTCTTCGCGATCGGTGTCTGCGGCCACCGTGAGTGGCGCCCGATGGCTGCCGACGTCGAGAACATTTTCGTCGCGCGGTACGGTAAGCAGCTCGCGCAGCGAGACGACGTGCACCAGTGTCTGAGTTTCCGGATCGACGACGTAGATCGCGTAGACCGTCTCTTTCCGGCCACCAACCTCGCTGATCAGGCGGAGTGCCTGGTCCACCGTCCAGTCCGACGAGATGCTGACGAACTCGGTCGTCATGATTCCGCCAGCGGTGTTCTGCGGATACTGCAGGAGCTTCTGAAGTGCGGCGCGGGTCGACTCGCTCACCGTCGCCAGCAGCCGAGGCCGTTCTTCGGGCGGAACTTCGCGGAACAGGTCTGCCTGCTGGTCAGCCGACATTGCTTCTATCAGCTTGCCGACGCGAGCGGGATCGATGTGCTGGATGATCGCGCAACGGTGGCGTGTGAGCTCCGGCTCGTCGAACACCTGCACCGCCATCTCGAACGGAAGCGAGGCCATCACCTTCGCTGCTGCTTCCGGGGGCAACTCGCGCAGAGCTTCGGCGATGTCCGGCGGGCGTAGCTCGCCGAGCGCTTCGTGGAGCTCCTC
>DHJO01000094.1 GCA_002404375.1 Gemmatimonadales bacterium UBA4718
CGCGAGGGCCTGGATCGGGTGATATCGGTGAGCTACGACGCCGACCAGGGATCCTCGGTGGTGAGTCAGAGCGACAACGAGGGCGTCGGCATGGGTGATAATCTGCGCCCGCGAGCGTCCGAGTCCGGCTCCGCGACGCGGCGCAGGCTCGCGGAGGACCTCGTCGAAAGCGCCGAGGCGGGCGCGGGAGCGGGAGCCTGATGGCGTTCGCGCGCAACTGGAGACACGCCTGGGTATCCGAGACGCCGGAGCGTGTCGGCATTCGTGAAATCCCCGCGCTCAACGCCGTCTTCAGCGAAGCCTTTACTGAGCGCTACCGGAAGGACGGGATGGTGGGCGTAAGAGTGCCGCACCTCAATCCGGCGGTATGGAAGTTCGCCATCACCGACGCCGAGGAAGGGGCGATGATCTGGCGCAACGCGCGCGACGGGATCGCGGCGTTCAACATGGTGCATCGCTCGGGCGTGGAAGGCTGGATGGGGCCGCTCGCCGTGCATCCCGATTACCAGGGGCAGGGAATCGGCAAGATGATTGTAACCACCGGCGTTGACTGGTTAAAAAAGCAAGGCGCGACGGTGATCGGGCTGGAAACGATGCCGCGCACGATGGACAACGTGGGGTTCTATTCGTCTCTCGGCTTTACGCCGGGACATCTCACGGTGACGGTAACGCTCGAAGCGGCGAGGAGTGGAATTCAATCCACCCCGATGTCTACGCTCGATCCACACGAGCGCGAGCTGGCGCTCCGACAGTGCCGGCAGATGCTGCAGCAGCTGATGCCGGGATACGACTACACGCGCGAGATCGTTCTCACCGCTCATCACGACCTCGGCGACACGGTGTTCGTGCGCAAGGGGAGCGAGGTCGTTTCATTTGCGATCTGCCATTCGGTGCCTCTCGTCGAAGGGCGCGCGACGGAAGAGGTGCGCGTTCTCAAGATGGTCGCACGGAGCGAAGCCGATTTCGATCATCTGGTGACGCAGCTTTGCGCGCACGCGCGCGCGAAAGGGGGACGTCGCGTTGCAATCAGGGTTCAGGGGCAGTACAGCGACGTCTATCGGCGCCTGATGGCTCGCGGGGCGCGGGTGAGATGGACGGACCTGAGAATGTCAGTGCACGAGCTTGCCGAGTCGCGGCCGGCGGGTGGCGGGATCGTGTTGTCGAATTGGGAGATCTGAGGGAAGCGGGAAGGGGAAGCGGGAAGGGGGAAGCGGGAAGGGGAAGCGGGAAGGGGAATCGGTGACCATCTTGGCATTGCGATCGGTCCGGAGATGAAATGGCGAAAACAACCGTAAGGAAAACCTCAAAACCGACAAGGAAAACCTCAAAACCAGCCGGCCGCGGCTCATCCAAGGCCCAGGAAGCGTTACTTCTGGTCGGGACGATGAAAGGCGCGTTCGTGCTCCGCTCCGACAAGGCGCGGAAGAAATGGAAAATCGAAGGCCCCCACTTTCGTGGAGAAGCCGTCTACGCGCTGCTGCACGACACCCGCGGTGATCGGCCTCGCACCTTCGCGGCGACAAACAGCATGCATTGGGGGCCAACGCTCCGAACGAGCAACGACAACGGCGCTACCTGGAGCGAACCCGGTCCTCAGACTGTTCGCTTCCCCGCGGAGTCCGGTCGCGCGCTCGCCCAGATCTGGCAGATCGCCTCCGGTCGAGCCACCGAGCCCGACGTTTTTTACTGTGGTGTCGAGCCCGCCGCTCTCTTCGAATCGCGCGACGGCGGTGAGAGCTGGCAACCGAATAAAGGATTGCTCAATCACGAGCATCAACCCAAGTGGCAACCAGGTGGCGGAGGGCTTTGCCTCCACACGATCGTGCTAGATCCTGAAAACCCGCGGCGAATGCTGATCGCAATGTCGACCGGCGGAGTATATCGCTCCGACGACGGTGGCAAGAGCTGGCGCGCACGCAATGCCGGTGTCCGTGCCCAGTTCATGCCTGAGGAGCATCGGTATCCGGAGTTCGGGCAGTGTGTGCACAAAGTGGTTCACCATCCAAGCCGTCCGGGGAGACTCTTCCTGCAGAATCATTGGGGTCTGTACAGGAGCGACGACTGGGGTGACAACTGGAGGGACATTGCCAACGGTGTTCCTTCGGATTTCGGATTCGCGATGCAAATGCATCCCCACGACCCGGACACCGTTTACATAGTGCCGATCGAGGCAGACGTGTTTCGCGCGACGCCGGAAGCGAAGCTGCGGGTGTATCGTACCCAAAATGCGGGTGCGAGCTGGCAGCCGCTCACCAAGGGATTGCCGCAAAGCGGTGCGTACGAAAACGTGCTCCGCGATGCGCTCACCGCTGATTCATTCGACTCGGCGGGGATTTATTTCGGCACGAGAAGCGGAAAGCTCTACGGCTCTCGTGACGAGGGCGTGTCGTGGACTGAAATCGCCGCCGCGCTTCCGCCCATTGTGTGCGTGAAAACTGGAACGACGGGGGCAGCTTGATCACCGTCGAGCTGCCGAACGTGCTTTGCTCTTACACGGATCAGAATCCGTCGCTGGTGCTCGACGAGCCGTGCAAGACTCTCCGAGACGCGCTCGTTGCGCTCGGTCGAAAGTCACCGGGAGCGCTCGACCGGATCATGGACGAGCAGGGAGACGTGCGGCGTCACGTCAACCTTTTCGTGAATGGCGAGAATGTCCGATTTCTCGACGGCCTGAACACGACGGTGCCGAACGGCGCCACGATATTCGTGCTCGCCGCGGTGAGCGGGGGATAGCAACACCAGGTGAAGCTCAAGCCCGTCGATCCCAAACGTTCGATCAAGCTCGACGACGACCATGCACGGGCTCATGGTCGCGTCAAGAGCGGAAAATCGCTGGAGCGCGCGACCGAAAAGCACGTCAAGCGAATCTCCGATCTCCAGCGCGTTCTCTATGCGGATGCCAGATATGCGCTCCTTATCGTCCTGCAGGGTCGGGACGCCTCGGGCAAGGACGGCACGATTCGCAGGGTTTTCACCGCGGTCAACCCACAGGGCTGCACCGTCGCGAGCTTCAAGGCACCGACGGAGCTCGAGCAGCGCCATGATTTTCTGTGGCGCGTGCACGCGCAGGTGCCGCAGCGCGGGATGATCGGCATCTTCAACCGGTCCCACTACGAAGACGTGCTGGTGCCGCGGGTGCACGGCTCGATCACGAAAAAGGAGTGGCTCGCGCGCTACGAGGAGATCAACGACTTCGAAAAGATGCTGGATCACAACGGTGTCGTCATCCTCAAGTTCATGCTGCATGTATCACGGGAGGAGCAAAAGCGACGCTTGATGGAGCGCCTCGCCGACGAGACGAAGAACTGGAAGTTTCGCGTGGGCGATCTGGATGACCGCGCCAAGTGGGACGATTTCACCAAGGCCTATGAGGGAGTGCTCAAGAACACGAGCACGAAGTGGGCGCCGTGGTATGTCGTGCCTGCCGACGACAAGGATGTTCGCGACTGGCTTATCGCGCGCACGATCGCCGACGCTCTCGACAAGCTCGACTTGCGTTACCCGCCGGCTGACCCGGCGGTGTTGTCACTCGATTTTGACTGATACGATTTTCTTGACGCATCCCTCCCCGCATCCTACGTTCGAATCGCCAGGATTCATTTTGACTGCCACTTCTCCGTCGTAACCCGATATGCAAAGACGTGAAGTCGTACGCTTCCTCGGCGCTGCTCTCGCACTGCCGTTTCTTCCTCACGGTGCGGAAGCCGCCATCCGGTTGGGCAAGAGCCTGCATGAGCGATTGGGCGACGTTCCGTTCAGCACCCTCAACAGGGATCAGCAGGCGCTCGTGACGAACATCGCCGAGATGATCATTCCCGAGACCGACACACCCGGCGCGACGAGCGTGAAGGTGCCGGAGTTCATCGATCTCATCCTGACCGAGCGTGCAACCGACGATGAAAGAGCGGCGTTCCTGACCGGGCTGAGCGACATCGACGCGCGTGCTTTGGCGATGGGCTCGCCTCGGTTCGTCGG
>DHJO01000021.1:0-9576 GCA_002404375.1 Gemmatimonadales bacterium UBA4718
TGCGCGCGTCGAATCGATCGACGTCGTCCGGGGCGTGATCATGATCATCATGGCGCTCGATCACACCCGGGACTTTTTCGGCATACCCGGGCAGAATCCCACGGATCTGGCCAACGCCTCGGCTGCGTTGTTTCTCACGCGCTGGGTCACGTTCTTCTGCGCACCGGTGTTCTTCCTGCTCACAGGTACGGGCGCGTACCTCTCGCTGCGGCGCAAGTCTCCCGGTGAGCTGTCCCGATTCCTTTTCACGCGCGGCGTGTGGTTGATTTTCCTGGAAGTCGTGGTGCTTCGATGCCTTGGCTACCAGTTCAATTTCGACTATCGGGTGACGATGCTGCTCGTTCTGTGGGCGCTTGGCTGGGCGATGATCACGCTCTCCGCGCTGGTTCGCCTGCCGGCGTTCGTGGTCACCGTTCTCGGCGCCCTGATGATCGTGGGTCACAACCTCCTCGACTCGGTCAAGTCGGCGAGCCCGCTCTGGTCCATCCTGCATTCGCCGGGTTTCGTCCTGAACACGCCGACCCATGTGGTATTTGTCGCTTATCCGCTCATTCCCTGGATAGGCGTTACCGCCGTGGGATACGGCCTCGGGCAGGTCTATAGCTGGGATACGGAGCGCCGGCGCGCATTTCTCCTGCGACTGGGCCTCGCACTGAGTGTGGCGTTTCTCGTGATTCGCGGCGTCAATACCTACGGCGACCCGTCGCACTGGACGCCCCAGAAAACGGCAGTGTTCACCGTGCTCTCGTTCCTGAACACGATCAAGTATCCGCCGTCGCTGCTCTTCCTGCTGATGACGCTCGGTCCGGCGATGATATTTCTCTGGTCCGTGGACCGCGGGACGCCACGAGTCCTCCGGCCCGCGCTCGGGATCGGGAAAGTCCCCTTATTCTATTACATGCTGCACTTTCCACTGATACACCTGCTCGCCGTCGTCACTTGTTACGTGCGGTACGGATCGGCGCTCTGGATGTTCGAGTCACCGGACCTCGCGCATTATCCTTTCAGCGCGCCGCCCGGTTGGGGATACTCGCTGCCAGTTGTCTACCTGATTTGGGCGTTCGTCGTAGCTGCGATGTATCCGCTCTGCCGGTGGTTCGCGGCGCTGAAGCAACGGCGGAGCGATGCGTGGCTGAGCTATCTTTGAGTCGCCTGCGATGGATCCGAGCCTTGCTATTCGTGGGCGTTCTGTACCTTGTCGCCGGTCTCGTCTTCGCCGCACTCGCCCGATCGACTGGGTCCAATCAGGGGCAAGCTGCGTGGCGGCTCGCCGCCTGGGTGATTAGCGCCGCCGCGTTCGCGGCTCACATAGCGTACGAGCAGGTTCGGTTGCGTACCTCGCCCCGGACAACGGCATTACACGCATCGCTGGCTGTTGGCCTCGGAGCGTTTGGACTTGCGGTCGCAGCAAGTCTTCACGGGCAGGCAGTGCACCGACATTTTCCCGTCTTCGCCCTCGCGCTGTGGCCAGTTCTGACGGCGCTGCCCGCGTTTGTCGTTGCACTGGCTGCGGCGGCGGTGCTCAGCCGAGCGCGGCGCAAAGAAGGCTCAACATAGATAGGAGTTCAGGATGCGCAGGGTGATCGTCCAGGAATGGGTGAGTCTCGACGGGGTGGTGCAGGCGCCGGGCTCACCCAATGAGGACAAGAGTGGCGGCTTCCGACACGGCGGATGGCATCTGCCGTACTTCGACGACATGTCGAGAAATTGGGTGCTCGCGAACCTGACCGAGGCCGGCGGATATCTGCTGGGACGTCGCACGTACGAGAACTTCGCGGGTCACTGGCCGAACGCATCCGCGGAAGAGCAGGTGATCGCGCAACCGCTCAATACGCGGCCAAAATATGTGGCGTCCACGACGCTCACCGAGCCGCTCGCCTGGCAGAACTCGACGCTGCTCAAGAGTGACGTCGCCACCGCCGTGCGCACGCTGAAGCAGAAGGATGGCGGCAATCTTCTGGTGATCGGCAGCTCGAAGCTCGTGCAGTCGCTCATAGACTTCGACCTTGTCGACGAGTTCCGGATGATGATCGATCCGCTCCTCGTCGGCGGCGGCAAACGCATCTTCGGAAATGATGGTGCGCTCAGGCCGCTGCGGCTCGTCGAAAGCAGAGTGACAACCACGGGCGCGATCCTCGCGACCTACGCGCCCGCTGAACCAAAGCGTTAGACAAAGAAAGGGTGCGGACTGACACGGGAGTCATCATGAGTAGCAAATTCGCCGACGCTTACCTTCGGAACATCGTCCGCACTTACCGCACGTATAAGGAGATGGCCGAAAAGGCGATCGAGCAGGTTCGGTCTGAGGAAGATCTGAACCGGGAGCTCGACGAGAGCTCGAACAGCATCGCGATCATCGTCAAGCACGTGTCCGGCAACCTCCGCTCACGGTTTCGCGACTTCCTCACTTCCGACGGCGAAAAACCGGATCGCAACCGGGACTCGGAGTTCGAGAGCGAAGAGCGTGTTTCACGCGAGCAGCTCCTGCGCTCGTGGAGCTCCGCATGGGAGATAGCGATGAACTCGATTGAGGCGCTGTCCGCGGACGATCTCGAGCGCACGGTGCGAATTCGTGGCCAGGAGCTTCTCGTCGTCGAGGCACTCAACAGATCCGTGACGCACACAGCATATCACGTCGGGCAAATTGTCTACCTCGCCCGACACTTCGCGTCACCCAATTGGAAAACCTTGAGTATTCCCAAAGCCCGGTCGGCCGAAGCGGGAGCGGTCAAACGATAGCCCATGGTCGACGAATGACACCGAAAGACTGCCTGCGGGCACCGGCAATACGCATAATGTTGTTCGTCGCTATTCTCGGCACTGGCTGTCATCGTAAACCAAGTCTCGAGCCGATCCCGTCGGCGGAGGAGTATTGCTGGTGGTCGAGTCAGTACGTCGCGCTGCCGCCCGTGCTGCTCGCGTCCCAGTTCCAAAGCGCGCTCGTGGCCGCTGGGTTCGCGAATGCGCACTGGGTGCGCAATGGAGACAGCGCCTGGGCAATCGCCGGTCCCGCGCACGTTCCGGCCTCCCCAACTGGCGCGGCGTACGCCTTTCGTGTTGTGGCTTACGTTCCTCGCGATGCTATCAACTGCGCGTGGCGCGGCAACTCGGAAGCTCCAATCGCGCGACGACCGATAGGCGCCGAGAGTTGCTTCCACGCAAATGTGTTCATTTACCCGCCTGAACAGGGTTGGGCGAGCAAAGATAGTGTCGCGGCTATTAGTCGCGTCCTCCCCTTGTGTAGCACGGTCTACCAATCGGCGCTCGCCGGCCTGGAGCGCCTGCAATAGCTATGGTTTTAGCGAAGTCTTGGTATAACAGGAGCATCTAGTCGCGCGCCGTAAGGCGGCCGATTCCCCGGAGCGCGTGGCGGCGATTTGGCTCCTTCTCCAGCGTAGCGCGATACTCCGCATTCGCCTCGGCGGGCCGATTTAGCTCCATCAGCATATCGCCGAGCAGCTCGCGCGCAGGCGCCAGCGGCCCCGGTGTCACGGCGCTCTTCTCGGTCGCGTCCTCGCGCGCCGTTGCTTCGCGCATCACGGTCAGAGCATCGGTCGCACGCTTCTCGGCGAGATCGAGCCAGGCCTGGGCAGCGAGATGCTGGATGGCAACCTGCTCCGCCCAATATCCTTCGCCCTTCGCACTCAACCGCTGCTGAATCGACCCCAGCGAATCGATGGCCGCCTTTGCCTTTGTGAGATCGCCCGTGTGCGACGCGCCGAGTGCGCGCGCGAAGTACGTCATCGCCTCCGTATACGGATAGGCGCTCGCTTTCGGCTCGAGCGAAGCGGCTTCGGCCCACGCGCTCCGCTCCAGCACCCAGCGCGCCGGAATCGCAGCGAGGGCAAACACACCCGCGGAACCGGGAGCGGCGCCAGTAACCGCATTGGGGTCGAATCGCGCCGCGAGCGCGGGCAGTCCATCGAGAATCGCTTTCGCCTCGGACTCTTTTCCCATTTGCAGGTAGGCGTACATCGCGTAGTCGGACGCATGCAGGGCTTCCGCGATCGAGCCGGTGCTCAACGCAACCTTGATCGACCGGTTGTTGGTGTTGACCGATTCCTCCCACATGCCGACTCGGGTAAAGGTGTGAGAGGGCATGTGCAGCGCGTGCGCGGCGGACGGAGCGATGCTCGCATAGCGCTGCGCGGCTGCCCGGGCCTTGTCAGCGAGTGCAGGATAGTCGTAGGTGTGAATGATGTAATGCGCGAGCCCGGGGTGATTCGGCTGTTTCGCCCAGAGCGGCTCGAGAATACTGCCCGCTTTCAGCTGATTCGCGTATGTCTTGTCTGTCGGCGGCGCGGACGCCGTGAGTGAGATCGCATAGAAGATCAGTGCCTCGGTGTCCGCTGGCTGCCGCATCACGAGGTCGTTCATCGCGCGCTCGTACGCGACGACGCGCGTCCTCTGATCCTTGTGCTCGAAATCGTTGTACAGCATGCTGACGGCGTTTATATACCCGCGCTCGCGCTCGGACGCATGAGCGGCGGCGAGTCGGCTCGCGGCGTCGGCGGCCTGCTTGCCCTGCTGTAGCTGCGCGACCGACCGGTTTCCGGCCGCCATCGGATTGCTCCATCGACTGAGCGCGATCCCCCAGTCCGCCATTGCGCACGTGGAGTCGGCGGCGAGCACTTCGTTGAAGGTCCGGATCGACGCGCCAAATTCGAACGAGTGCAGCAGTGCAACGGCGTGGTCGAACTGAGGAGCGACCGTGGGGCTGCACGATGTCGCGAAGTGAACGGTGCCGAACTCTCCAGTCGGCGCGCCCAGGGGATGTGCGTGCTCCTGCGCAGCTGCGCCCGGCCCCGGGAGAGTGAGAAGAACCGCGGCCGCGGTGACAGATACGCGCATCATGTGTTCTCCATGCAGGTTCATTGTGCTACGCGAGAGCGCGGACGGCAAGAGACCAAATACCGCGCGGCAATGAAATCGGGGAAGGCAAATGAATTTCAGGCCGGACCCTACGGCTTCGCCTTCTCGCGTTCCGAGTGTTCGAACTCCAACTCGGGATGACTCTCCAAACAGCTCGGACAGATGCCATGACTGAACATGGTTGTCGTGTGCTGAGAGATGTAGTCCTCGACGTGGTGCCAGTAGTTCCCGTCGTCCCGGATCTTCCTGCAGTACGAACAGATCGGCAATATCTCGCGCAAGGTTCTAACCTCCGCCAGCGCCGCCTGCAGCTCGCGGACCAGTTGCTCGCGCTCCTCTTCCGCCCTCTTGCTCTCGGTGACGTCGCGCGCCACGGAGTAGATCACCTTCTCCCCGGAATTGGGAGAGGCATTCCATCGAAACCAGCGGAACGAGCCATCCTTGCAGAGGTAGCGGTTCTCGAAAGCGAGCGCTTGCCCGCCGCCCTTGACCTTCGCGTTCTGCTTCAGCGTCCGCTCGCGATCGTCCGGGTGTACGAACTCGATGAAGGGGCGTGACATCAGCTCCTCGCGCGTGAAGCCCAGGGTTCGCTCCCACGCTGGATTGAGCTGCTTGAAGTATCCGTTGAAGTCGAGCATGCAGAGCATGTCGATCGAGTTGGCGAAGAAGCGATCTTCCAGCTCCTGGACCGCTCTCTTCGCGGTAGCTTCGTTCAGGATTTTTTGCTCAGTCACGGGTGTCCGGCTCCTCTGTCTGCGATCACACGCGGGGCGGCAATCTGCCGTGAAGCGCTGGCACAGTCGCCTGCCACGCCCTCAATTTACCCCTCCAGTTGGCTGTACGCGCTCCTTCCACGATTTCACGAGCTTCCCATGAACTTGCTGCTTCGGTGTTCGGTGGTATCGCTTCTGTTTGCATCAACGCTTTCCGCACAGACCAAAACCATAGCCGAGCGCCTCGGCCATCCGGCCGACTCGAAATTGCTCATACTACACGCGGACGATCTGGGCGCCGCCCATTCCGTAGACATGGCAAGCTTCGACGCGCTCGACAAAGGCGCCGTCTCGTCAGCGAGCATTATGTTGCCGACGCCGTGGATCACCGAAGTCGCCGCCTACGCCAGGGCGCACCCGAACGCAGATCTAGGCCTGCATCTCACACTCACAAGCGAGTGGGAAACGTATCGGTGGGGTAGCGTCGAGTCGGCGGACAAGGTTTCGAGTTTGCTCGATTCGGCTGGCACTTTCCCGAATGATGAGAAACTGGTTGCGGCACATGCGAAGCCGCTCGAGGTCGAACGCGAGATCCGCGCGCAAATCAACCGCGCATTGGCGCTCGGGATTCGTCCGACACATCTCGATAGCCACATGGGCTCTCTTTTTACCACGCCCGAGCTGATTGCGACGTACGTCAAGGTGGCTCACGACTATCATCTCCCGTTTCTCGCTGTCAAAGGCAGCGCGCTCGCCGCGCCCCAGGCTGGACTCACTGCCAGGGACATCGTGCTCGACGCAGTGATCATCGCCGACCGGCAGGTTCCCCGAGATAAGTGGAAGGAGTTCTATCTGAATGCGATTGCCAACCTCAAGCCCGGCCTCACCGAGATCATCGTCCACCTGGGTCATGACGACAGCGAGCTGCAAGCCGTGATGGTTGATCACGAGGGCTACGGCTCCGCGTGGCGCCAGCGCGACTACGACGTCGTGAACAGCGCCGAGTTCAAGAAGGCGTTGCAGGACAACCACGTGATTCTCGTCACTTGGAAAGAGCTGGGGAAGCTCGCCCAACATCCCTGAGGAGGATACTCCCACGCGCCTGAGGAGATTGTGCTCTTGAAACCTGGCGACGTAGAAGCTCCGCTCGAGCACCCGAACCTGCCCCGCCGCTTCGGTCTGCTCCCCGCGACCGCGCTCAACATGACGAACATGATGGGCGCGGGTCCATTCATCACGATCCCACTGCTGATGACGGCGCTGGGCGGACCGCAAGCGATGCTCGGCTGGATCGTCGCGCTCGTGATCGTGATCTGCGACGGTATGGTGTGGAGTGAGCTGGGCGCGGCGATGCCAGGCTCGGGCGGATCGTTCGTCTATTTGCGCGAGGCCTTCGGCCCGGCTCGATACGGACGGCTGATGGCGTTCCTGTTCGTCTGGCAATTCGTGCTCAGTGGGCCACTTGAGATCGCGTCCGGGTACATCGGCTTCGCCCAGTACGCGAGCTATCTCTGGAGTGGACTGACGCGCCCCTGGGTGATCGCGCTCGTCACGGTCGTAGGGCTGATCAACATTGCGCTGTTGTACCGGCGCATCCACTCGATCGCGAAGATCACCGTCTCGCTCTGGATCGGGACGCTCATCACCGTGCTCGCCGTGATCGTTACCGGCGCCACACACTTCAATCCGCGCATCGCGTTCGACTTTCCGCCGGGTGCGTTCAACTTCTCGCTCGGATTCTTCCTCGGGCTCGGGGCCGCTTCCCGGATCGGTATCTACGATTACCTCGGCTACTACGACGTCTGCTACATCGGCGACGAGGTGAAGGACCCCGGTCGTGTCATTCCGAGGTCCATCCTGATCAGCACGATAGCGGTCGCACTCATCTATATAGGTGTCAACTTCTCGATCATCGGCGTAGTCCCGTGGCGGGAGTTCGTGCCCGCTGACGCGCACCCGGAAGCGAACTTTATCGTCTCGACTTTCATGGAGAAGATCTACGGCTCGCGCGTCGCCACGATTTTCACGCTGCTGGTGCTCTGGACAGCGTTCGGATCGGTGTTTGCGCTGCTGCTCGGATATTCGCGCATCCCATTTGCCGCCGCGGAAAGCGGTTACTTCTTTCGCATCTTCGGCCGGTTGCATCCGACGAAGGATTTCCCGTATGTCTCATTGATCGTGCTCGGCCTGCTTTCTATCGTAGCGGGCTTCTTCTCACTCGGCACGGTCATCGATGCGCTGATCGTCACGCGAATCCTGGTGCAGTTCATGGGACAGATCGTGGGATTGGTACTGCTTCGGCGGAATGCGCCGGATATGCAGAGACCTTATCGCATGTGGCTGTATCCGATTCCGGCGCTGGTGGCACTGCTAGGTTGGATCTTCGTATTCGCGACGACGCAGTTCCAGGTGATTCTGTTCGGTCTGGGCGTACTGGCGCTGGGGTTCGTCGCGTTTCTGCTGTGGTCGTGGAATACCAAACGTTGGCCGTTCGGCTTGGTGGAGGCGATGTCGTGAAGCGAATCTCGCGGTGGGCGCTCGGAGTCTCCTGTCCTCTTCTGTTCGCCGCGGGTGCAGCGCTGGCGCAAGAACAGTTGATGCTGCGCAGCGGCTGGCTCATTCAGTCGTCGGCGAAGGCTGGCACTGATGGCGTAGCGATCACGTCGGTCGGTTATCACCCTGCGGGTTGGTACACCGCGACAGTTCCGTCGACGGTTGTGGGCGCACTGATCGAGAACGGCACTTATCGAGAGCCTTTTTTCGGGATGAATCTCCGAGAGCTGCCCGGGACGACTATCCCGATCGGCGCGAACTTTACGCACACGGCGATGGATCCGCAGGGTCCTTACGCCGTGCCGTGGTGGTACCGCACCACGTTTCGCGTGCCCGCGACGATGCGCGGCAGGCGCCTCACACTCCATTTCGATGGAATCAACTATCGGGCGAACGTCTGGCTGAACGGCCGCCGCCTCGCCGATTCATCAGCAGTAGCGGGTACGTATCGACGGTACGACTTTGACATCACCGACGCCCTGCTGCAATCGTTGCGCGGGGACGCGGCAGGGCCCATCAATGGGGGCGCCACGAACGCTCTCGCAGTTGAAGTCTTTGCACCGACGCCTCCGGATCTGCAGACGACCTGGGTCGACTGGAACCCGTCGCCGCCGGACAAGAACATGGGACTGTGGCAGCCTGCATACCTGAGCGCCAGCGGCGATGTCGTCGTACGGAGTCCGGAAGTGGTGAGCCGCGTCGACACGGGTACCCTTCGGAGCGCGGATCTCACCGTCGCTGCCAATCTGAAAAACCTCACCTCACATGCGGTCAGCGGAACGTTGCGCGGTCGGATCGGAACTGTCGCGTTCAGCCGGTCCGTTACGCTCCTGCCACAGGACAGCGCGTTCGTGCGCTTCACTCCTGACAGTTTCCCGCAGCTGCACTTCGCGAATCCGCATCTCTGGTGGCCAGCGGAGCTGGGTAAGCCCGAGCTGTACGATCTGTCTCTCGAGTTCGTGAGCGGCGGACGCGTCTCGGATCGGCAGAATCTCCGGTTCGGCATTCGCGAGATCACTTCTGAGTCGACGCCGAAGGGCGGACGTCTCTTCCGCGTGAACGGCCGCCGCATTCTGATCCGCGGTGGCGGCTGGGCGCCCGACATGTTCTTCCGGCCGCAACCGGAGCGGCAGGAGGCGCAACTCCGCTACGCACTCGACATGCATCTCAACACAATGCGGCTGGAAGGCAACTACGAGAACGATCGCTTCTTCCAGCGTACCGACAGCCTCGGCCTGCTCGTGATGACCGGATGGGTGTGCTGCGACGCGTGGGAGGAATGGAAGAAATGGGGACCGGAGCAGTACGCAGTGGCCGCGGCATCATTGCGCGATCAGATCCGCCGGGTACGCAGCCATCCGAGCGTTTTCGTCTGGCTCAATGGAAGCGACAATCCGCCGCCCGCGGATGTCGAAAAGATCTACCTCGACATCGAGCG
>DHJO01000021.1:9692-10627 GCA_002404375.1 Gemmatimonadales bacterium UBA4718
GAGTTCTCGGGAGCGAGTGGAGTGAAGATGACGGGACCGTATGATTGGGTGCCGCCGTCGTACTGGATGCAGGACAGCACTCACGGTGGGGCGTGGGCGTACAACACGGAGACGAGCGCCGGCGCGGCGATACCGCCGATCGAGAGCATTCGGCGCATGATTCCGGCGCAGGACATCAAGTGGCCGCTGGACAGCGTGTGGGTCTACCACGCCGCGAGCGGCGTGTTCTCGCACTTGCTGGATCGCTACAATTTCGTCCTGTCCACGCGCTTCGGCGCCCCCACCACCGTCGAGGATTACACGATCACTTCGCAGCTCATGACGTACGAGAACGAGCGCGCGATGTTTGAGGCGTATCGTCGCAACGAGTACGTCTCGACTGGTGTGATCCAATGGATGTTCAATAACGCGTGGCCTTCCATATATTGGCACTTATTCGATTGGTACCTGCGGCCGGGGGGAGGATACTTCGGCGCGAAGAAGGCAAACGAGCCGGTGCACGTGCTGTACTCCTACGACGATCGATCCGTAGCGGTGGTGAACAGTGAGAAGAGCCGTGCGTTGTTGCGCGGCGTGCGACTGCGCGCGCGACTGCTCGGCATCGATGGATCGGAGAAATTCTCGCGTGACACGGTGATCGATGTGCCCGCCGACAGCAGCATGCGCGTCTTCGCTCTCCCGGAGCCGACAAGCACCTCGGGAGCGTACTTTGCCGATCTGCGACTGACTGGACCAGACGGGAGTCGGATCAGCACCAGCTTCTATTGGCTGTCAACGCGGCCTGACGTGTTGGCTGATTCATCAACCTGGTACAACACGGGAGTAAAGAGCTACGCGGATTACACCGCGCTCAGGGGCATGCCAACCGCCACAGTGAACGCAGCCGCGCGTTTCACCAGCAGTAACGGCACGGGTCAGGCGCGAGTGACGCTGAA
>DHJO01000021.1:10645-12452 GCA_002404375.1 Gemmatimonadales bacterium UBA4718
GGTGACGAGGAAGCGTTGCCGGTGCTGTGGGAGGACAACTACGTGTCGCTCCTTCCGGGTGAGAGTCGCACGATCTCGGCGACGTACCACGTGCGCGATTTGGGCGGCTCGCCTCCGCGGCTCGTAGTGACCGGATGGAACGTGCGCCGGATAACTGCTCATTGAATTGAGCGGGTTAAGTCCGGCGCATCACGGCGACGTGTAGACGCCCTGAATCAGGTCGCTGCCGCGATCGCCAGCTCCTCCTCGTTCATCTCGGGCAGGATGTCCGCGAACAGTGGCGTGCTCAGGTAGCGCTCGCCGGTGTCGGGAAGCATGGCGAGAATCGTCGTGCCTTTCGGCGCGTCCTTGCACACCTCGAGTGCAGCGGCGAACGTCGCGCCGGCCGAGGTACCGACGAAGATTCCTTCCTTCTGCGCGAGCTGTCTGCTGGACTGCATCGCCTGCGGGGCCGGTATGGTGATGACGCGATTCACCAGCTTCATATCCAGCGCATCGCCCGTGAGCTTCGGAATGAAGTCGGGACTCCAGCCCTGGATCGGGTGCGGCTTCCACGCCGGGTGCCGCGACTTGGGGGATCCGTCGGGATTTCGCTCCTGCGGCGTTTTGCTCGTGACCATCGGCGCATCGGCCGGCTCGGATAAAACGATCTTCACCTCGGGCCGCTCCTTGGCGAGAACACGACCCACACCCTTGAGCGTTCCGCCGGTTCCGAACCCGGTTACCCAGTAATCGAGCCGCTCGCCGGCGAAATCGTTCACGATCTCCCGCGCCGTCGTCCGCGAGTGGTAATCGGCATTGGCCTCGTTCTCGAATTGTCGCGTCAGGAACCACCCGTTCTTTTTGGCGAGCTCGTTCGCTTTTCTCACCATTCCGGTTCCACCTTCGGGTGCGGGCGTGAGAATGACCTTGGCGCCCAGGAAGCGCATTAGCCTGCGGCGCTCGACGCTGAAGGACTCGGCCATTGTAACTACGAGCGGATAACCTTTCGCCGCGCACACCATCGCGAGTCCGATGCCCGTGTTGCCGCTCGTCGCCTCGCACACTGTCTGACCCGGCTTGAGCGTGCCCTTTCGCTCTGCGTCTTCGATGATGCCGAGGGCAAGTCGATCCTTCACAGATCCAAGCGGATTGAAGGCTTCGATCTTGACGTAGAGATTGACGTTGGGGGGTGCGAGCTTGCCGATTTTAACCACGGGGGTGTTGCCGACAGTTTCGAGGATGCTGGCGTATCTGGTCATGGGTCGTCAGTCCAACAGGTTGGGAGAGTTACAGGTAATCCTTCGTTTGGGTAACGTACTATTGAATCACCCTCAGTTGAATAGTGCTCTCTAAAGTTGAATAGTGCTCTCTAACGAACGTTTCAACATCACCAGATGAGCGGAGACGCGAGACAACGGAAGCACACGATCGCGGAGCGGCGTTTCGCCGAGCGAGCAGAGGAGTTAGCCAAACTCGGACTTCGAGAGCGTTTCGAGCGCATTTACTCGACGAATCTCTGGTCGGACCCGGAATCTCGCTCCGGAGTCGGATCCACGCTCGACTCGACGCGGGTACTGCGAACCGAATTACCAACGGCGCTTCGCCGGCTCGAAGCGCGCGTGCTGCTCGACGTCCCGTGCGGTGATTTTGCGTGGATGGAGCACGTTGACCTGAGCGGCATCGAGTATATCGGCGGCGACATCGTTCGGTCGATCGTTGAAAAGAATCAGCGACTTCACGCAAACAAGTCCAGGCGCTTCACGCTAGTTGATCTCACGCGAGATGAACTTCCAGATGCGGACGTGCTTCTCTGCCGGGACTGCCT
>DHJO01000127.1:0-1661 GCA_002404375.1 Gemmatimonadales bacterium UBA4718
CGCGCGCCTGACAACTGCGCCCAGAGCGGAGCTACGCCCCCCGAATAAGTAAGAGCGAGCGTCGTCATCATCCCCAGCTCGCCGACGGTGAAGAAAGTGATGAAGGAGAGCGGGCTCATCCCCGTGAGATAGGCTTTGCGGTAGGGGATGTACATCGTCCCCCACAACACGCCGGCGGATAGTGCGGCAGCGACACCGCGAACTGCATCACGCGGTGGTACCTGAGCAGCCGATGCAATCGCCAGCGCGGTCGCTCCAGCGAACATGAGCACCGCGCCGCCGAGCACTCCGACCCAGCGCCGCCAATCCGCGCCGCGCAACTCCTGGAAGAAGAGGATGCCCCAGAGGATTCCGAGCAGGCTGTTGCTGTTCCAGAGTGGGAAAGCGATGCTGAGCCCCACATCGCGCACGGCGAAGATGGTCAACGTATTCGCGACCGCCCATAGGCAGCCCGCGAGCACGGCCCACACGATGAGATGCGGCGCCTGCCTCAGGTCCGCCGCGATGTATGATGTCCCCTGGATCAAGGCCGGCAATGTCCAACGCGCGAGGAAAACACCGATCACCATGCTGAGCGAGATTACTACCGGCGAGAGCCCGAGCGTCACCAGCTTGGTCGGCGCCTCGGCTGCGCCGAGCCAGGCTCCGGCTGTGAGTCCGCACACCATCCCTACGCTCTGAAGGGTGCGGAGACGACGGGTGTCCAGTGCGCCCGGCTCCGCGGCTTCGTGGGACTGCTCGACCCTGATCGCGCTCAAGAGATCCAGCGCAGCACGAGAAGTCCTCCGGCCAGCACGGCGACCGGCACCCAGAACTGCACGTCACGTAGGACAAGATCCAGCCAGTTACCAGAGTTCTGCTCGCGGCGATCGTCGCTCATCGGTCTTCTCTCTCAGCGGTCGGCGGGCAATACTGGTCATGACTGGGTCCCTCCCGCAAGAGTGATAGTCATTCACCCGCCCTCGTCGGCGAAATACCTGGCAATGGAAAGGGATATCGCCTTGTTGACAGTGTCGGCCAGGCGAGAGTGAGCGGACCTGTATCCGGCGCGATAGTGAAACGAGATCGGGATAGCGGCGATGTACTTGATTCTTTTCACGACGCCTTCGGCCAGCTCCCCCCTGCTCTTGAGCTCGTCAGTAAGATCCAAGACGGCGATCTGCAGCTCCCACGCGGGTTGTGGAGCGTGGGTGAATGTCGCAACGAACTGACTGCGGAGTCTCAGCTCGTTCTCGGAGAGCTTGTAAGGGGGATGCGCCTGCGGGTGTGCGGGTGCGACGTTGGGGATTTGGAGTGCGATTGACATTGTCGTGGGGGTTGGAGTAAGTGTCTCTGCTTCTCTACGCATTGGACACTTCGTGTTGCCGCGGTCCCCACCTTTTTGTCACCAGGTGCACGCTCGTGTCGTGAGCTGCACTTGCGGCCATTCATTTGCCGAGCGTCGTACCAAGCTCGGCACGCACTTCAGGATCTCAGCGGGTAATCGTCAGCACGCCCGTCGTCGCGTTGTAGCTGGTAGTGAGTGATGTGAGATTCGACGTCGGCTGGCCGCCGGTCCACGTGCCGCTTGAAGCGAATCGCGCTCCGTGACAGGGGCAGAGGAAGGAAGAGCCATTGATCCCCACCGTGCAGCCGAAATGGGGACAAATGAGAGAGAACGC
>DHJO01000127.1:1711-9623 GCA_002404375.1 Gemmatimonadales bacterium UBA4718
TAGCTCGATACCTGTACCGACAGCGATACCGGGCCGGTGTCTACTCCTGTTGCGCCGGACGCGCCGCCGCATGCAGTCACCAGCAACGCCGCCACCGCGGACGCGGCAGACGCGGCGATGAATTCACGCCGGCTGGTGCCGCCCTGTTCCGCGCAATGCGCGCAGCCCGTCATGACAGGATCGCTCACAGTTTCACCACTGCGTTATTCCACTGAGCCAAGTCCTCATCGCTCTTGTAGAGCGTGTCGGGGTCGACGACAATGTTGTTCGCGGCGTCGCGCCTGATTGCCAGGCGATCCATGTTGCGCGTCGCGCGTCCGGTGATGAACTCTCCGTCCGGTTGATACTGCGAGTGGTGCTTTGGGCACTGGAAGCGCATGTCCGTCTCATTCCAGCGAAGAGAGACGTTCTGGTGCGGGCAGCCGAGGTTGAAGGCAAAAACCTCGTCCTTGTACCGAACCAGAATCACTTCGTTGTCACGATCGATATTGGCGCCATCTACCGGCGGCACCGGATACGACAGAACCTTCCGCCCGCCAACGGCGGACGACAGAACTTTTGCTGAGACGCTCCGGATTGGGAGACTCAGGGAGATTACGCCGAGCGCAAGCGCAGCCGCGTTTCGCAGGAACTCCCTTCTCTCAGGAACGAGTGGGCAGCCGTCGCAGTCGCGGCGAGGATTTATCGTGTCAGATGATTTCATTGTCAGAGATCCATTGATGTTGTTTTTGCTTTGTCAGGAGGCGTTGACGAGAATGACGCCCGCGAGAACGATTGCCGTCCACAGCGCCATGCTCGTGGCCGCCGCAAATCGCAGCCTCGACCACAGCCGCTGTCTGGGCGCGGTTGACTGGGTCAGCAGGCTTCCAGCGCGGAGCTTCTGCTCGGTGCGTTGCAGGACAGAGCCGTTGAGGAGGAGCAGCACCACCAGGCTCATCTTCGTCCAGTAGATCGGCGAATACCCGAACGTCTTCACGTCCGAGAGCGCGAGCAGAAGTCCGCTGACGAAGATCACCGACAACCCCGCCAACACCCACGAATGCGAATTGCCAAGGTCAACGAGCAGGCGGTTCCGATCCTCGTCCGTACCACGAAAGGCTCGGAACGTAGCACGGTCTGAGGCGATGGCGAGTCCGCCGGCGAAGAGAAGCCCCCCAAGGTGAAAAAAAGTCACCGTGCTGGCGACGGCTGTCGAGTCGCTGTAGAGCGATGCCCAGGGTTTCGCCGCGGTCGCAACAGCTTGCAGAATACTTGTGATAGTGATCATTAGTTGTGGAATAGCCACATCATCGCAGTTCCGGCCGTGGCGAGTGCCATGGAGGAGACTGAAATCGTGCGGTGATGGTTGGCGTTAGACAGATCCCGCTTCGCTCCCCCTCCACTCGCGCCCGCCCACGCAAATCCAGCATCGGCACCGAGCATCGCCACTGAGTGGATAAGACGAAGTGCGCGGTTGGCGGGATCGTTCCGCGATTCCCAGAGATTCCATACCCCGGTGACGGTGTTTACGGTGAAAAGAGCGCCGAGTCCGAGCGCGACGGTCGTGTGTGCGGTCTTGAGGCCCTGGGAGGGGAAACCCGTACGCTCTTCCTTGAGCAGTCGCTCTCCCAGCACGTACTCAGCCGCGAACAATGGCAGCTCGGCGTAGCTCGCCACCCGATGAATTTCAAGTCGCGTGTAATACGCGTCGCTGTAGTCGATTGACTTGGGGCGCTTGCGTGGGACGGTGTCGGTGCTGGTCAGACTGTCGGTAGCTGTCGCCAGCCTCTCACTGAATCCCACCGGCGCGATTCTGGGGCCGGCGGGAACGGGAGTCGACAAAACGCCAACAACCATCAATTGCAGAAATGTCATCTGAAAAACGGGTTAGGCGTTCGGGACTGCCCTCGTATCGTCGTACCTGATATAGACACTCCGAGTTCCGGTTACCCTCATGCCATTCGTCAATTGCACTTGCATGTAATGAGCTGTACGATCGGCGACACGGATTTGCTGGGAAGATGGGCATGACGATCTAGACATCCAGGACGGAGGGGTTATACGGATGCTCCTGACATGGCCGGATGCTCCGGATAGATCGCTGCAAGCGAAGATCCCCCCCTTCAGACCTCGAAGACCGCAGATGGCTACGCGGGTGTGATCAACCTCGGCGTCAACGTCGGATGACGCCTGAAAGAGGAACAGAGATTGCCAAACTACTTACCGCAGATTCGCCGGGGAGGATTCGCCGCATGAAGTGGATCGGTGCAGCATTCATTGCAATGGTGCCAGTGGTCGCTTGTTCGCGCGGCGAGCCGCAGACGGCGTTCGCCGGCTCCGCGCCATTGAAGAAGGCGGCCGTAGTACAGGTCTCGAGCTCCGCCACCGCGGCGGCGCTTCGTTTTGTTCTCTCACCGACGGGAAATGCTGCACGCTACCGAGTGCGTGAGCGCCTGATGGGACATGACCTTCCGAACGACGCAATCGGTGAAACGAAGGCTCTCGCCGGCGCGATCGAGTTCGACTCCAAAGGAAACGTGATCCCACAGTCGTCGAAGTTTGTCGTGAACGCGGGAACTTTTGTGAGCGACAAGGATCGTCGCGATGGGTTCGTGCGTGGGCGCCTCCTCGAAGCAGAAGAGTATCCGAGTATCGTGCTGGTCCCAACCAATGTCCGCGGAGTCGCCCTTCCGCTACCGACTTCCGGTACGCTCCCATTCGAGATGACAGGGGACCTCACCGTTCACGGCGTGACGCGCCCCACCATCTGGAAGGGATCGGCGAAATTCCAGGACGGCAGAGTCACGGGTTCCGCCGCCACCGCGTTCACCTTCAACGACATCCAGATGGAGCAACCGCGCGTGCCGGTGCTGCTCAGCGTCGCGGATACGATTCGCCTCGAGATCGATTTCGACCTTACTCGTCAACGCTAGGCCGATGCGCCAAAAGGCGTGACGTTGTGCGCTCTACAACCTGCCAGTGGTCCGGCGTCTCGGTGAGGAAATCGCTATGTTGTGGACCGGATCACGGTTGGACGGACCACACAGCGATTGCCGTTCAAGTGAAGACCTGGGGACATCGCCGCGTGGTGCGTAGATTGCGAGTATAGGCCACCGCAGCTCCCTCTTAGAGAGATTGTGCCGACACATGTCTGACTCAAACAAGCCCCTTGCCCCCTGGACCGCTTCGCGGAGCGCGAAGGAGAAGAACGTCGTGCAGCGGGCGGTTACTGCACTTCTGGATCAGCTCGCGCCCGAGAAAGTGCTGAAGCGCGGCGATCAACTTGCGCTTCAGGTCGAACAACACCGCACGCCAAACGGATGTGTACTGCAGGCGCCCACGGCTGCCGTGAGCGTGTCATGGTTCTCCAAGACGGGAAAGGACACGCCGCTTGGCGAGCTGCACGTGGTCGTCTGGAGCGGAGTCGTCTCACGCCGAGGCAGGGCCGCAAACCCGGAAGGCGCCAAGGTAGTAAAGGAGCTGGTGCTGCGGCCGATCGAGGCACCTGCGGACGATAACGTGTGGAGGGCGGTTGACGGAACTGAATTCGATACCGCTGCCCTCGCAGCGCGCTGCATCGCACTCCTGGAAGAACAGATCTGAGGGTTGCGTTGATCGCTGAAGGCGACAAGGCTCCGAATTTCTCCCTCGAGGCCGACGACGGAACCACGGTGACCCGCGATTCCCTCGCCGGGAAGAATGTCGTCCTCTTCTTCTATCCCAAGGACAACACATCCGGGTGCACGAAGGAAGCGTGCGATTTTCGCGACGCGTTTCCCCGGTTCGGGAAGGTCGATGCGGTGGTGATGGGAGTGAGCCCGGACAGTCTCGAGTCACACCGCAAATTCAAGGCAAAATACGAGCTGCCGTATCGACTCCTCTCAGACGAGGGTCACAAGGTCGCCGACTCCTTTGGAGTCTGGAAGGAGAAATCCCTATATGGGCGCAAGTACATGGGGATCGAGCGTACGACCGTGATCATCGACCACAAAGGGGGGATCGCTCGAGTCTTTCCGAAGGTCAAGATTCCCGGACACATTCAGGAAGTGGAAAAAACGGTGCGCGAGCTAAAGTGATTCAACGATCCGATTTCTCGCTGCCGTTAGTTCGCTCCCGAGCATCTATCACAAGCCCAGTTTTTCTGAGGCCATGCGCGTACCGGCCACACGGGCACGAATCTTTTCAAACGCAGTTTCTCGTGCAGTGGAGGTGTCGTCGGCAAAAGGAGAGAACCCACAATCGTCGGTGGTACCGAGTTGAGTCTTGGGGATGTATTCGGCCGCTTCCAGAACGCGATCCCGGACTTGTTCGGGCGTTTCGACTTTGGGATTGATGGGATCGGTAACTCCCACAAAAATCTTCTGGTGGGGTTTGGCAAACTGCTTGATGAGTTTCAAGACCTTTACTCTGTCTTTTTCACTGGCTAATTGCAGATAAAAACGGCCGACGTTCAGCGCGAACAGGTCCGGCAGTAAGTCTGAATAGTCTATGTCAGCACTGTGGGTCGAATCCTTGTCGCCGCCTGGGCAAGTATGCACGCCGATTTTCGTTCTTTCCTCTGGCGTGAAGCGGTTCAGTACCTGGTTATTCAGCTGCACGAAGCTCTTCAAAACCCCTTTGCTGGGATCGAGCTTAACTGAAAGACGACCTTCGGTGAAATCGATCTGCACGTTGTGCGCGCCGCGCGTAAGACAACGGCGGATATCCGATTCGGCTTGCGACAACAAATCAGCGATGAAAGCGTCTCGAGAATACCCTTCGATACCACCTTGGGGATACAACAGGCTCAGGGCCGAAGCCGAAATGACTGCTTGCTTAACCGGGACATGGGCATGCTTTTGTGCTTCCTGTAGATATTGATCGGCAAAGGTCTTATACCGAAATGGGCCGGAGGTGAGTCGCGGTAACTGACGTTGATGGCCGTCATCAAATGGAATAGCCATGCCATCGGAAGCAAGATTACCAAGGCCGTGAATGGGATATGTGACGAAGCTGGGTTTGGTTTGTTCGCCATCAGATATCACAGGCGAACCCGTTGCTTCGAGGCGGCTGATGGTCTCCCGCAGAGCGGAATCATAGAGCTTGTTCATTTCACCCTGCGTAATCCTTCCGGCCGCTAACTCCGCCATCGCTTCGATGAGAGCTTGGGGCCTGGGAATGCTTCCGATGGGTTCGGTTGGGATCATAGATCCTCTCTTTGCCGGGCTAACGCCAATTTATTTGGACGACTTGGACTGCACACAGGAATCTATCTGCGATGGCCTCGCAGAGTCGCAATATCTAGTCGCCGCGTCTCACGGAGAAGTGACTGGCACCGGCTCCTTCCTTCCGTCATCAATCCCAAGTCCCAGCACGATAGTCCCGAAAACAAGTGCGGCCGATGTAAAGAGCGGGACAGTCTTCCCGAAATGATCGTAGGAGAATCCTGCCCACAGCGGGATGATCACACGAGCCAATCCACCGAATGTCTGCTGGACGCCCATGTACAGCCCGCGCTCTCTGCTCGATATCACGCGCGACAGCATGGACGTCACGCACGGGAATGTGAACGCGGTGCCGAGGGGAATCAGCGCTACCGCAATTGCGAGCATGAAGTAGCCGCGCGCAAGAGGAAGCGTGGCCAGACCCGTCGCCAGAAGTGCGAGCCCAACCCGGGACAGCTGGGCCTCGCCATATCGATCCACCATCTTCCCCAGAATGCCAGCGCGCGTAACGACCGAGATCACACCGACATAGGTGTAAAAGATCCAGATGTTGCCCTTGCCCACGCCGAATCTGTCGGCGAGAAATAGTGCGAGAATTCCCATCAATCCCGAGAACGCGCCCATCGCTATCGCGTAAATCCAGATTAGCCTCGGCGCTGGCTCGCCCGGGTGGTTGATCACGTAGGCAATCACCGTGCGTGATGCGCGCGGCTTCTCGTGGTGGGCTTCGGTCATGTCTCGCGATTCGCGCAGGAACCGCCAGGCGAAGAAGATGTTCACCAGACACAGGCTCGCTGCCGCGAGACCAGGACCGCTTCGACCAAACCTGAGCGCCATTCCCCCGATTGCCGGGCCGATTGCAACGCCGACATTCGTCGCCGCGGAAAGCCAGCCGAGGGCTTTGGCGCGACTATCGGGCTCGACCGAATCCGCGACGTAGGCCTGGATGACGCCCACGGTTCCGCCGCCAGCACCCTGAACGATCCGCGATAGCAGCAACAACCAGATCGAACCCGCGTAGGCGAAGACCACGTATGCGATACACGACGCAGTGAGTCCAACGAGTAGAGCCGGACGCCTTCCGTATCGATCGGAGAATCTTCCCCAGAACGGAGCGCTCAGAAGCTGTGCAGCCGTGAACGCACCCATCAGAATTACGACTACGAGCGCACCACCTCCCATCTCGCGCGCGTAGAACGGCATCAGCGGGATGATCATCAGAACTCCCACCATGTCCACGAAGTTCGTGATGATGAGCACGAACAACTTGCCGCTCGCGACCTTCGACATGCGCCCGCCCACCGCCGAGGCTCTGGAGCGCAGAGGCGACGCCATCTAGTCCTCTGCCTTGCCGAGCGCGGCCGGAGGAACAGCTCTGCCGACTACGCCGGCGAGCGCGATGATGACAAGCAGGTATGGAATCATTTCGATGAATTGCGACGGAATCGCGTGACTTCCCTGTAATTGTATCTGCAGCGTCTCCGCCGCCGCAAAGAGCAGACACGCCAGCGCGGCACGGATCGGGTTCCACCGCCCGAAGATCACGGCAGAGATGGCGATGAATCCGCGGCCCGCCGTCATCTGATCCGTGAACTGATGTTGATCGAGCGCTAGATACACGCCTCCGAGTCCGGCGAGGATTCCGGAAATCGCCACCGCGAGATACCGCACTCGCTTCACGCTGACTCCAACGCTCTCGGCTGCTTGCGGATGCTCACCAACCGCGCGCACCCGCAGACCGAAAGGCGTTCGGTAAATCACGAACGCCACGGCCGGTGCGACCAGCAATCCGAGCCAGAGAAGGGGATTGTCGAATCCGCCGGCCTTGATGTTCCCGCCAAAGCCAGTGACCCTCGGCGAATTTGAAGAGCTGGCGAAGAAGAGCTTGAGGAAAAACCGCGTAACGCCGATTGCCAGAAGATTGATCGCCACGCCAACCACGACCTGGTCGGCACGATAGCGAATCGTGGTGATCGCGTGAATGAGGGCGAACAGGAGCCCACCGACCATTCCGCTCAAAACGCCGATCCACGGGCTCCCCGAATAGTAGGTGCCGACGACGGCGGAAAATGCACCGCCCAACATGAACCCTTCCAGCGTCAGACTCACGATTCCCGATCGTTCCGCTACGACTCCGCCGCTCGCGGCGAAGAGATATGGAATCGCGATGCGGATCATCTGCGTCAGGAACGAAATTGGGTTCACGCGTCGCTCCTTCTGCGCGCGCTCCGCAACACACGCCGGACTTCCGGCACAGACGTAGCGACGGCGATGATGACGACACCCTGTAGCACGTCCATCATCTGCTTCGGCACGAACGCGTGGATGGCGAGACCGCCCTGCGACAGGGTCGCGAAGAAAAAGGCGGCCAGCAAAACACCGAACGGATGGTTTCTGCCGACGAGCGCGACGGCGATTCCGAGGAAGCCCGCGCCACTCGCAAACCCATCTTCATAGTAGTGCTTGTAGCCGAGCACGTAGTTGATGCCGCCCATTCCAGCGATCACGCCGGAGAAGGTGAGTGCCTTCATCCACACTCGGCCAACACTGATCCCGCCATACTCCGCCGCTTCGGGCTGCAGCCCGACCGCCCGCAGCTCGTACCCGCCGCGCGAGCGAAAGAGATAGAACCAGACAGCTACCGCGACGAACACTGCGACGACGAGAGCGAGATTCGCGGCGGAGCCATGGAATCTCGGATTCATGTCGGCGAGGCGGGGCAGGATGCC
>DHJO01000127.1:9715-10346 GCA_002404375.1 Gemmatimonadales bacterium UBA4718
AACCAGTTGAGCAGCGCGAGCACGATGAAGTTGAGCATGATCGTCACGATCACTTCGTGCGCGCCGAACCTGGTCTTGAGATACGCGGGCACCGCACCGACGACTCCGCCGGCGCAGCCAGCCGCGATCATGCAGAGAATGAGCGCAATGACGAGCGGTGTCGCGACGGGAAGCACGAGACCCGTGAGCGCCGCGGCAAAGCCGCCCGCCGCCAACTGGCTCTCGCCACCAATGTTGAACAATCCGGCGCGGAGGCCGAACGAAACGGCAAGTCCGGTGAAGGCGAGTGTCGTCGCCTTGTAGAGAACCTGCCCGAATCCGTACGCGTTTCCCCAGGTGCCTTCCAACAGCAAGCGATACACAGCGGCGGGCGATTGTCCGTAGCTCAGGATCAGCAGGTCGCCGCAAATGAGGGCGACAAGGAGTGCGACGAGCGGGGGAATCAGCGCTTCTTCTACGCGCTCGCGCCACGGCGTCGCGGAGAATATCGGCTTCGTACCGTTGGTCACGGGCGAAGCGGTCACGCAGCGTTGCCTTTCTTCGTGCCGATCATGTATTCGCCGAGTACTTCCTCGCTGGCCTCTGACGCCGGCATTACCACCGCGAACTTCCCGCGATACATCACGGCTAC
>DHJO01000026.1:0-2008 GCA_002404375.1 Gemmatimonadales bacterium UBA4718
GGCTCGATGCGTGTAAGCGAGTAGCCGCCGAAGAGGATACCCCGCCTCAACCCAAGCCAAGATGTACGGGCCAACGCGAAGACGGCTACGCGCTCTTGAGCGCCTGGCCGACCTGAGTGAGCGATTGCCGCGCGTCTCCGAACAACATGCGCGTTTTCTCGTGATAGAAGAGCGCGTTGTCGATTCCCGCGAAGCCGTGGCCCATGCTGCGCTTGAGCACGATGATGTTGCGCGCGCGATCCACATCCAGAATCGGCATTCCGTAGATCGGGCTCGACGGATCGTCGCGCGCAGCGGGATTCACCACGTCGTTCGCTCCGACGACGAGCACCACGTCGGTCTGCGGAAATTCTCCGTTGACCTGATCCATCTCCAATAGCTGATCGTAGGGCACATTCGCCTCGGCCAGGAGAACGTTCATGTGGCCCGGCATCCGACCGGCCACAGGATGGATCGCATACTTAACGTCGACGCCGCGCTTCTCCAGATCGGTGGCCAGCTCTCGGACCGTGTGCTGCGCCTCCGCAACCGCCAGTCCGTACCCGGGAACGATCACGACGCTCCGCGCATAGGCGAGCGCGATCGCAGTATCCTCTGGCGTTGTCTGGCGAACGGTCCGCCCGACGGCGGTCGACGCCGCGGCAGCGTCACTGCTGGCGGCACCGAACGCCCCGAACAGGACGTTGGCGACGGAGCGATTCATCGCGGTGCTCATGAGCAGAGTCAGCAGGGTACCCGATGCGCCGACCAGAACTCCGGCAACAACCAGCATCTGATTGTGCAGGACAAACCCTGTGAGCGCGGCGGCGAGTCCAGTCAGCGAATTGAGTATCGAGATCACCACTGGCATGTCGCCGCCACCGATCGGCAGAACGAACATGGCGCCCAGCACGAGGGCCGCGGCAAACAGCCCCCAGAGCGCCGTCGACCCTCCGCCGGCGACGACGAACACTCCGAGACCGATCACGGACAGCAGGATGAGGGCGTTGATCACGCGCTGCAGAGGAAATTGCAGCGGTCTGCCGGGAAGGATTTCCTGCAGCTTGCCGAAAGCGATGATGCTGCCCGTAAAGGAGATCGCGCCGATGATGGTGCCGAGGGCGATCGAAATTGATTCGCCAATACCGATCGCCTCACCCGCGCGCGAAAGCCGGAGGAACTCGGCGACCGATACCAGTGCTGCGGTGGCTCCGCCCATGCCGTTGAACAGCGCAACCATCTGCGGCATCGCCGTCATCTGCACCGTTCTGGCGAAGTAGACTCCCATTACGCCGCCAATCAGTGTGCCGAGCGCTATCGTCCAGAAAGAAACGATCTGGCGATCGAGGAGTGTGGCGACGAGGGCGAGCGCCATTCCGACGGCGGCGAGGCGGTTTCCCGAGCGCGCCGTCGAGGGCGACGTCATCCGCTTGAGCCCGAAGATGAAGAGAACCGCCGCGACGATGTAGCTGATCGCTATCACCGAGGCGCGGAGATCAAGCATCCTTCTTCTCCGCTTGTCCCGTCACGCGCTTCTTGAACATCTCAAGCATACGGTCGGTCACCACGAATCCGCCGAACACATTCGCAGCGCCGAACACGACGGCGATGAAGCCGAGTGCGTGGAGCAGAGGCGTGTCAGCGGACCCGGCGACGAGCATCGCCCCGAGCACCACGATTCCGTGAATCGCATTGGTCCCGGACATGAGCGGCGTGTGCAGCACCGACGGAACCCTGCTTATGACTTCGAATCCGACGAACATCGCCATGATGAAGACATAAATGCCGAGTATCAGCTCCTGGCTCACTTTGCGGGCTCCGCGACGTAAGAGGTTGGGTTGGACATGCCGAGGCGCTGCCGCGTGGCGGCATGGCGGATCTCGCCGCCGGCGGTGACCACTACGGCAGCGATAATGTCATCAGCGAAGTTGAGATTCAGCTCGCCATGCGGCGCGAGCAGCGCCACCAGCGCGGCGACATTCTTGGCGTACATCTGGCTGGCGTGGTATGCGAGGTCGCTCGATATGTG
>DHJO01000026.1:2074-6833 GCA_002404375.1 Gemmatimonadales bacterium UBA4718
CTTCACGGTTTCCGCATCGATCAGCAACGGCGCCGGCTTGCCGGGAATGAGCGCTGTGGTGATGATGACATCTGCCTCGAGTGCACGCTTGTGAATGAGCTCCCTCTCGCGCTTGATGTGCTCCTTGCTCAGCTCTTTGGCGTAGCCGCCGGCATCCTGCGCCTGTTCCGCATGCACATCGAGCTCGATGAAAGTCGCGCCCAGACTCTGTACCTGCTCCTTGACGACAGGTCTCGTGTCGAACGCCTCGACGACCGCGCCGATTCGGCGGGCGGTCGCGATCGCCTGGAGCCCGGCGACTCCGGCGCCGATGACGAGTACTCGCGCTGGACGAACCGTCCCCGCCGCGGTCATGAGCATCGGAAAGAACTTCTGGAGAGCGTTGGCGGCAAGAAGGACAGCCTTGTAACCCGCGACGGTACTCTGCGACGACAGGGCGTCCATCATCTGCGCTCGCGTGGTGCGCGGCACCAGCTCCATGCTGCAGGCGATGATCCTTCGCTCCGCCAGCTGCTGAAAGAGCGCGGGGTCGCCGGACGGCTGAAGCAGGCCGATCAGAACGGTGCCTTCCTTCAAGAGATCGAGTTCCGCTTCTCCGCTCGCCTCCTCGCGACCCGGACGCTGCACTTTGAGAATCATCTTGGCGGTCGAGTAAATCTCGGCGGGCAGGTCGGCCAGGTCGCAACCCGCCGTCCGGTATGCTTCATCCGTGAAGCCGGCCCTTTGCCCGGCGCCGCGCTCGACGACGACGCGATGGCCGGCTCGCGTCAGATGCGGGACGACGTCGGGAACGAGGGCGACGCGACGCTCGCCCCCCGCGGTCTCGCGTGGAACTCCTATCAGCATGCGTTTGGGTTTCGTGGCGTCATCAATGCGCCATAAGATAAGCAGTCCTTAAAGCGCGCGTTTATATTCACGCTCAATGCCCCGCCACTTTCGTTGGAGTGAGCTGACCGGCGGAATTATTGCGACGGCGCTGATCGTCGGCCTCATCGTCATCATTTTCCTGTTCGCCCGCGTCGGTGCCCTGCACGGCAAGAAAGTAACGCTCTACGTCCTCACTGACGACGCCGCCGGCGTGCTCGCGGGAACCGAGGTCTGGCTCGGCGGAAAGAAGGAGGGCCTGGTGAAGGATGTGGCCTTTCGCCCCCCATCGCCCGATACCCTGGAGCGCGTCGTCATCAAGACCGAGTTTCTCGAAGAAGCACTGCCCAACGTGCGACGGGACTCGCATGCCAGTATCCGCCCCGGTGACAGCATGATTGGCGCGATAGTCGTGTACATCTCGCCAGGTACGGCGGCATTTCCGCAGCTCCATGACGGCGACACCGTTCATGTGCAACACCATTCGAGAATAGCTGACCTGACGAAGGATGTCGGCAAGATCGGACCGGCGTTCTCCGAGCTGGCAGCCCAGGTGAGTGAGCTCAACACGAAGATCAGCCAACCCGTGGGGACTCTCGGAAATGCTCGCGCGCACGGCGTCCCACGGATGCCCGACGTGAGCGCACGTATGTCGCGCATCGCCGCGAAAGCTACCAGTGGCAACGGCACGCTCGCCCTCGCCGCGCGCAACGACCTCACGGGGCGGGCGTCGCACGCGATGGCCGCCGCCGATTCAATTCGGACTTTGATGTCGTCGAACAAGGGAAGCTTCGGGCGCTTCCGCCGTGACAGCACGCTCGTGACCAAAGCGAGCGGAGTTCTGGCAGAGGTGGACACTTTGCGCTCGTTCCTGTCCGACCCGCTGGGATCAATTGCCGCGGCGCATTCGGACAGCGTTCTGACGCGACAGCTCGCCCGAACTCACTCCCTACTCGATTCGCTCATCAAGGATGTCAAGAAGCGCCGCGGCCGCTACATCAAACTCTGACTTGACCACGTTTTTGAGCGCCATTACCTTCGGTTAAATCGGGCGCAGTGACGCCTCCCTCCTCTATTCCTCTCCTCCGCACCAATCTCCGCTCCTTCTGAGCTCGAGCGAGCTCAGCCCCGTTGCAAATCCCTTCCTCTTCTTTCTCCATAGCGTGGATATCGCCGAGTTAAAGCGAAAGTCCGTGACCGAGCTCCAGGAGATGGCCGACGGCCTCAAGATCGATGGCTCGTCGGGTCTCCGAAAGCAGGACCTGATTTTCCAGATCGAGCAGAATCTCCTCGACACGGACATCGTGCTTCACGGCGATGGCGTGCTGGAGATTCTCCCCGAAGGCTACGGCTTTCTGCGGAGTCAGGACTGGAGCTACCTCCCGGGACCGGATGACATCTACGTCTCGCCCTCACAGATAAAACGCTTTGGACTGAGAACCGGCGACGAGGTTCGCGGGCAGGTCCGTCCGCCGAAGCCGTGGGAGCGTTACCTCGCGCTGCTCAAGGTGGAGAGCGTCAACGGCGACGACCCCGAGAAGGCCAAGGATCGCGTTCCCTTCGACAATCTGCGGCCGCGCTATCCCGACGAGCGGCTCCGCCTCGAGACGAGCGATGGCGATCTCAGCATGCGCGTGGTCGACATCATGGCGCCTATCGGAAAAGGCCAGCGCGGAATCATCGTGTCGCCTCCACGCGCCGGGAAGACGATCCTGATGCACAAGATCGCGAACGCGATCGCCGAGAATCATCCGGAGGTCACGATCATCGTGCTGCTCATAGACGAACGGCCCGAGGAAGTGACGGAGATGATCGCCAGCATGATCCGCGCGGAGGTGATCAGCTCTACATTCGACGAGGGAGCCGCGCGCCACGTCCAGGTCGCGGACATGGTTCTGGAAAAGGCCAAGCGACTGGTCGAGAGTGGAAAGGACGTCGTGATCCTGCTCGATTCGCTGACACGATTCGGTCGAGCGCACAACACGGTTGCACCGCAGTCGGGGAAGATTCTTTCGGGCGGAGTCGATGCGAGCGCGCTCCACAAACCGAAGCGATTCTTTGGCTCGGCGCGCAATATCGAGGAAGGCGGGTCGCTGACCATCATCGCCACCGCGCTCACCGAGACCGGCTCGCGCATGGACGACGTGATCTTCGAGGAGTTCAAGGGCACGGGCAACATGGAGCTCGTTCTGGACCGCAAGATCGCCGACCGCCGCATATATCCGGCGATCGACATCTTCCGCTCGGGCACGCGCAAAGAGGAGCTCCTCCTCAGTCAGGCTGAGATCAACCGAGTGATTCTGCTGAGACAGTTCCTCGCCGACATGCCAGAGGCCGAAGCGATCGAGTTCCTCCTCAGGCAGATGGCGAAGTCCAAGAACAACAAGGAATTCTTCACCCAGATGGCGCAGGGATAGGGGTAGCGTGAAGGCGGCGATGGCTCGCTTTCTCGCGGTGGACTACGGGCGGAAGCGCATCGGGCTCGCGATCAGCGACCCCCTTGGAATGATCGCCTCCCCGGCGGGGTTTATCAGCCGGCGCGAAGGCAAGAGACCCCCAATCACCAAGATCCTCGCGCGCGCCACTGAGCTCGAGGCCAGGGGCTTCCTGCTGGGCCTTCCGTTCGATGGAGAGGGTAACGAGACCGGCTGGACCGCCGAAATACGGGCCCTGGGGGCAGAAATCGCGAAACGTAGTGGCATGCCCGTTCGTTTCTTAGATGAACGATTCACCACGGCGGCAGCATTGCGTACAGTACGAGAGATGGGAGAATCCACCCGCGGTCGGAAAGGCGACGTTGACTCGCTCGCCGCGACGATTCTTCTGCAGCATGCCCTCAATGTTCCGGACTGAGCTCCGCGCGGCACTCGCCGCGGGGTGCTTCGTGCTGGCCGCGTGCGGACAGAAGCCGTACGGCGCATCCACGCGCGTGATCATCCCGAGGGGTTCGAGCTTCGCTGAAGCTGCGGATTCGCTGTCCAAGGCGAACCTGGTCGGATGGCGGAAGATGTTCCGGGTCTACGCGCGCATGACCGGCGGGGACCGCAACATCAAGCCGGGGACTTATCTGCTCAGGCACGGAACCCCGTGGAAGGACATCATCGGCGCGCTCCACGGCGGCCACGGACTCGTCAACACGATCACGATTCCCGAAGGCTACACGATCTCGCAGATCACGCCGCTTCTCGCCAAAACGCTCAAGGTTCCGGCCGAATCGGTTGAGGCCGCGGTGCGCGACACAGCGCTGCTGGCGAGGCTCGACATCCCGACTCCGACGCTCGAGGGCTACCTCTTTCCCGATACCTACGCGTTTCCGCTCGGTACAACGGCGAGCCAGGCTGTGCACGAGATGGTTTACGATTTCGAGCGCCGCTGGAAGCCGGATTGGGATGCGAAAGCGTCGGGTCTGAAAATCAACCGCAACGATCTGGTGACGATGGCGTCAATCGTCGAGAGAGAAGCTCGGGTTCCCGAGGAGCGCCCGGTCATCGCCGCTGTCTATTACAACCGGCTCCAGAAGGGAATGCTGCTCCAGGCAGACCCAACGGTGCAGTACGCGCTCGGCCACCACGTCGGACGGGTGCTGTACAAGGACCTTGAAGTGAAGTCGCCATACAACACGTACATCCACAAGGGCCTGCCGCCCGGTCCGGTGGCAGCGCCCGGAGTCGCCAGTCTCGCGGCAGCAGCCAATCCGGCCAACGTTCCTTATCTCTATTTTGTCGCCAGCCCGGACGGTCATCATGAATTCCGGATGACGCTCCAGGAACATACGAGCGCGATCAGGGAAGTCCGCGGCGCCCAGCCGGCGCGCGCATCCAGCGCGAAGGCAGCGGTCGCCAAAAAGCCGGCGTCAAAGACAACGACGAAACATACGACATCGACAAAAAAGAAA
>DHJO01000026.1:6870-8234 GCA_002404375.1 Gemmatimonadales bacterium UBA4718
TCGATCCAAGGATCCTGCGTCTCGTCGCCATCACCGATGACGCGGAGGATCGTCGCGGGACGCTCGTGGACCGGGTAGCCGCCGCCGTGCGCGGCGGCGCAACCAGCGTTCAGGTGCGGCTCAAGACCGCGCCGCCACGTGAAGTCGTCGAGATCACGCGTGCGATAATGATCAGGACATCGGTTCCGGTGATAGTCAACGACCGGGCGGACATAGCTCTGGCCGCGGGCGCGGCCGGGGTCCACGTCGGCGAAGCGGATCTGCCCGTCGCCGCCATTCGCAGATTCGCGCCCGCGGACTTCATCATAGGCGCATCACTCGGCAGCGATGCGGAATTGGCCAACGCGAAGGGAGCTGATTACGTCGGGATCGGACCCGTATTCGGCTCGGACTCCAAAAGCGACGCAGGCGGCGCGATTGGCGTCGACGGCTTCAAGCGACTCGCGGGAATGGTGGAAGTGCCTGCGATGGCCGTCGGCGGAATAACCGCCGATCGTGCGCTTCAGATCACAGTGCACGGCGCGGTGGGAGTCGCGGTAATCAACGCGATATTCAGGGCTGATGACCCTGAGCGCGCGACTCGTCAGATCGCGGACGCCATCGGAAAGTGACATCGGGAGCACGCTGAACCTCACCGCGCCGCCGGTTGCGGTGGTTTTTGTGCGGCCTGTTCGCTTCCCTCATTGCTTCCTCTATTCTGGCGCGCACCGGAGGGCTCAGGAATACGTCGACCAGGTCCGGGTCGAATTGGGTACCGCGGCCATCCTCGATCGCGCGTATCGCTTCGCTGAAGCTTCGAGCATGGCTGTAGCGGCGCCGGTGAGTGATCGCATCGAAGGCGTCGGCGATCGACACGACGCGCGCCACCAGCGGAATTCTTTTCCCCTTCAATCCTCGCGGATATCCTTTGCCGTCCCATCGCTCGTGGTGCGCGGCCACTCCCTTGGGAAGGTCCGGAAAGAATCCCTCCAGCGGAGCGAGGACCTCGGCCCCGCGCTGAGGGTGGGTCATCACGGCGCGGCGTTCCTCCGGAGTGAGCTTCGTTTGCTCGTGGAAGATATCGGTCAGGGCCCCGTGAAGCTTCCCGATGTCGTGGAAGATTGCGACACGCTCGACACTGCGCAGAGTGCGCTCGTCCAGACCGGCTCCTTCGCCGAGTTTCAGTGCGTAGGTGGCGACACGGCGGACGTGGGCGCCGGTGATGGCGTCGTTGGCGTCGATGGCGTTGAGCAGCGTCTCCAGCGTGGCCGCGCTAAGCCGCTCTGCTTTCGTCCGCATGCTATGCTCACGGAGCAGCAGTCCGCCCGCCGCCGCGCCGATCGCGAGTGGGACGATGTCTTTCATGCGACCGCGATTTGCAAGAA
>DHJO01000026.1:8269-21119 GCA_002404375.1 Gemmatimonadales bacterium UBA4718
GAGTGGAGGCGGCGTCTGAGACGAGGCTATTATCTGAGTGGAGGCGGCGTCTAAGATGATGGCTAACCTTGGCGTTACATTCACGCATGACAGTGGCACGCGTGAACTTGAAAGGCGCGCGGCGGTGGCTGAGCGGGCATCCATGGATCTATCGCACCGATGTGATCGAGCGCCCGCTCGTGGACGCGGGTGCCGTGCTCGTCCACGACAACCGCGCGAAGCCGCTCGGCTGGGCGCTGTGGAGCCCGCTGTCGGAAATCTCGCTTCGGCTACTGGATAGCGACCCAAACGCCGTCATAGACCAGGCGTGGTGGGACGAGCGCATTGCCTCGGCGATTGCGCGGCGCGTCCCGCTCGAGGATCACACCAACGCGTTTCGGCTGATTCACGGCGAGGCGGACGGATGTCCTTCACTCGTGTGCGACCGGTACGACGAATGGTTGGTGGTGCAGTTCATGAGCGCCGGACTGGAATCTTTCAGGGAGGAGATTCTCTCCTCACTACGGTCGCTCGTCGAACCGGCCGGGATCCTGGCGCGGAACGACGTTCCATTGAGAGCGAAAGAGGGCTTGCCTCGCGAGACGGTCGTCCTTGCTGGCGAAGTCCCACGCGAGATCGAGGTACACGAGTACGGCGTGAAATTCCTCGCCGCGCCGTGGACCGGCCAGAAGACAGGGGCTTTCCTCGACCAGCGTGAGAACCGCCATTTTGTTGGAACACTCGCCCGGGGTCGCGCGCTCGATTGCTTCAGCTACCATGGATCGTTCTCACTGCACCTGGCGCAAAAAGCAACGCACGTGACCGCGCTCGACGCCTCGGGGCCCGCGCTGGTCCGTGCGGCGGAGAATGCCGCTCGAAACTCGCTCGCGAACATCTCCTTCGTCGAGGCGAATGCGTTCGACTACCTGCGGGAGAAAGAGCGCGAAGGAATCACCTTCGACACGATCGTCCTCGACCCACCGGCGTTCGCCAAGACGCGCGCCGCGATTCCGGGAGCGATGCGCGGATACAAGGACATCAACCTGCGAGCGATGCGTCTTCTCGCGCCCGGCGGCTTGCTCTATACTGCGAGCTGCAGCTTCCACCTGACCAAGCCGCTGTTTCTGGAGATGCTTCAGGACGCCGCCGCCGACAGCGGACGTCGTATCGCGATCCGCGCGTTTACGGGTCAACCACTCGATCACCCCGAGGTGTTGACCATTCCGGAGACGGGTTACATCAAGGGGGCCCTGCTCGAGGTGATGGAGTGAACTATGGGCGCTGACAGTCCGGGCAGAAATAGGTGGAACGCCCCGCCTGCACGATGCGCTCGATGGTTCCGTTGCAGCGTCGGCAGATTTTTCCTTCGCGATCGTAGACCGCAAACCGGCTCGTTCCGCGGGTGTCAGTGTAGCGCCCGGGCCGGCGCTTTTTCGGACTGAGCACGAGTCTGATTGCCGCGACGAGCTTCTCCAGCTTCTCCTTCGCCAAGCTCGCGGATGGCGCTCGGGGATCCAGCTCCGCCTCCCACAGCGCCTCCGCAGCGTAGATGTTGCCGAGTCCGGCGATCACTGATTGATCCATGAGCGCGGGCTTGATTGCGACCTTTCTCCGCCCGAGCACCTGCGCGAGATAATCCGCGTCGAGCGCGAGATCGCTCGCTTCCCTTCCCAGCTTCGGCAGCGACGACGCGCCTTTCCTGTCCAGCGTGATGGAGGAGAGGGCCCTTCGGTCCACGAGCGAAACCCTGGTTCCATCGGTGAGATCGATCGCTGCGCGCGCGAACCGGTCCAGACCGTCATCCGTTGTTCCGATCTCCCAGTCGCCATTCATCCTGAAGTGAACGACGAGCGTATCTCCGTTGTCGAGATGGAGGAGCTGATGTTTTCCCCTGCGCTCTATCCGATCGATCCGCTTTCCCTTGACGGCGCGCGATCGAGCGGGCGAGAGTTTTCTCTTGAGGGCGGGATGGATGGCTTTGACCGATGCGATCGTTTTCCCCAGCGCCGCGCGGCTCAGGGCGCGCGCGGCGCGCTCAACTTCCGGTAGCTCAGGCATCTAGTCCGCGCTAACCTTCCTATGCAATCGTCCTTCCCACGGGATACCTGAACGTGTCATCGTGGTCTTTGAGCGCATCCAACAATTCGACGCCCGTGAACCTCCGCGCATCGTACGCGCAGAGCGCCACCACCGGGAAACGCGGGACGATGAGTCGCTCGAATCCGACCTCCAGCTCGATCATTTCTTTCGCCGATATTATCAGGCGAAGGCCCCACATGTCGCCCACGACACGGAACGACTCGACGCCCTCGTCCTCGGCTTTCTTCATGGCGACCTCGAAGAAGCGGCACTGTTCTGCCGGAGACGGCTGGTGCTCGGACACGATCAGCCGGCCGGCCTTGATGTCCGAGTCCAGTGAAGGGCGCTTCTTCTTCATCGCCTTCAGAATGTCCGTCTGTGCGGCTGACGGAGCCACGAGGAAGCAGACACTTTTTTTCTGCAATCCTTCCAGCAGAAACGGAACCGCGAGGTCGAGCCGTCCAGCATCACTTCCGTAAATGCCGCATAGGTGATTTCCGTGGATGGCGGCGACCGCTTCGTCTTGGGGGCCTTGCCTCCTCATCGTGCCCTCCTTGCCGTTGGCCGTGCGCTGCGCGCCGGCGGGCTCTTCTATAAATGCCAACAAGTCTACGCGGCGAAACCGGCGCTCGCGCCGCCGGCCGATGCGAAGACACGGCAGAATGCCTTCGTTCGTCCATCGGCGGAGCGATGCCTCGCTCACACTCAGAAACCGAGCGGCTCCGCTGATGTCGAGTAGTTCGATTGCATCAGTGGACCCGCCACCGGCAGCGGTGATCCAATAGTCGCCTTCGGTCCGCAAACGTACTCTCATGCGCAGCACTCGGGAATCAACCGGGGCGGGTCTATCGCGAATGTCATACCTGTTTGAATAGCAAAGACCAGCAGGGGATAGGCGTGCAGCTAAGCGAGCGCCCTTTCCAGGGGATACCGGAACGTATCCCGATGCGCCTTGAGCGCGTCCAGCACATCTACCCCGGAGAACCGTCGCACGTCATAGGCACAGACTGTCACCACCGGGTAGCGCCTGACGATGAACTGGTCGTAGGCAGCTTCATATTCGGCGAACCTTTGTGCGCTCGCCTTTCTGCGCATCTGCCACGTGTCGCCGAAGACGCGAAACGACTGCGTTCCCGCCGCGGCAGCCTTGTCCAGCTGCACCTCGAAGTCTTTGATCTGTGCGCGTGGATCTTTCTGGTAGTCGCAGTACAACAGCTTCCCGGCGGTAATGTCCTTTTGCAGCGATGGCCGCTTGTCCTTGAGATACCTGAGGATGTGGTTCGTCGACCGCTCCGACGCCACGAGGTAAACCATGCTCCCTTCCTGCAATCCCTCGAGCATGAACCGAACGGCGAGCGTGGCCCGGCCGAGCTCGCTGTCAAAGAGCGCGCACAGATGACCGCCGCGCGTCAGCGTAATCGAGTCGTCGATTGGCCTTGCCGTGGAGTCCGCCGCCGGACGCGAATCCGTCAACGGTGAGCGCGAGGGTTGGTGCTCCATGAAGGCGAGCAAGTCCGCGCGGCGAAATCTGCGCTCACGTCGCTGGCCGATACGAAGACACTGCAGCACTCCCGCATTCGTCCACCTGCGGAGCGATGTCTCGCTGACGTTGAGGAATCGGGCGGCTTCACCGATGTCGAGGAGATCGTTCACGTCGGTCATTCGTCAACAGAAACCTCCGGTCGTGCGTTCCATCAGCACCGCCCTTGGGAGTTTACCTAATAGTATAGCTCGACCGACAGATATAATCTGTCGGCGTGCAGGTCCTCAGTAATAGACCGGACCCGGCTAAACCTCATCCGTTCCTTCCGACTGCACAGCATACCATACCATAGCATAGCATAGCACAGCATAGGCCAGCTTAGCCAGCCCCAAGGTGGTCCCCAATTTGCCTAACAAAGTATAGCATAGTACAATGAAAGGTAGCTGTGGGGCCGCTCCCAATGCCATGCGAATGATGCCAAAGCGAAACAATCCCGCGTGCCCGAGAACGCTTCAGTTGGAGAGGTATCCGTTGTGCTAGCTGCTTCCTCCCTCGTGATGAAACCCGTTCGCGTCCTCCTCCTCGAAGACTGCGAAGCCGACGCTGAGCTTATCCAGCACGAGCTGTTTCGATCCGGCCTCGCCACGGTCACTGAACGCGTGGAGACCGAGCACGCATTCGCTTTGGCGCTCAGAGATTTCTTGCCTGATGTGGTCCTTTCCGATCACTCGCTTGGGACATTCGACGCTCAATCCGCGCTGGCACTGCTTCGCAGCATCCGTCCCACGACCCCACTGATCCTCGTGACTGGCTCCCTCAATAGCGATGCGACCGTAGCGTGCATCCGCGCCGGCGCCGAGGACCTGATAATGAAAGCAAATCTCAGCGGCCTTTCCGCTTCGATCACCAAAGCCGTCCAGCTGCGCCGCCCGCTCGACAAGCTCACGCCGCGACAGATCGAGGTGTTACAGATGGTGGCAGAAGGCCACCGCACGAGAGAGATCGCCGTCCGTCTCAAGCTGAGCGTAAAAACCGTGGAAAGCCATCGCGGCGAGATAATGAAGCGGCTCCAGATTCACGATGTGGTCGGCCTGGTTCGCTACGCAATGCGCGTGGGACTCGTCTCCCCGCTCGTGTGAGCAGTATCGAATCGTCCATTCTCCAGTCAACACCGTACGCGATAGAGGGCTCAGGGCAACACCCGATAGTGCGAAACGCAGCGGAGCCGTATTACAAAGTAGGTGAATGATTCCGCACTGCAGGCGCGGGCTCGCGAGCCCGTCGCCAACTCAAGTCCGGATCTCCCAGGCGCGGTCATCGGGTTAGGCGAGGATGGAAGCCTGAGTCTGTTCAATCCATCGGGCGGGAGGTGCCTGGTGAAAGAACCCCCGAAAGTCCGCGCGTTGTCCAAGAGACAACCGAAGAAACAGACCCCGCCTGTGGGCGACGTGGCACGGGCGCCGCGCACTTCCTCTCTGCTCGACGTTCTCACGCACGAGGAGAGCGTGCACCAGATGATGGACAGCAGGGGAGATTATGCGATCTTCATGCTCGATTCGAGGGGATGCGTAGCGAGCTGGAACAAGGGTGCGCACCACATCAAAGGCTATTCTCGCCAGGAGATCATCGGCAAGGATTTCTCGGTGTTTTATTCGGCCGAGGACCGTGCGAGCGGAAGGCCGAAGCGAGACCTGGCCATTGCGGCGCGCGACGGGCGCTTCGAAGAAGAAGCCATCCGCGTCCGCAAAGACGGCTCCACATTCTGGGGAAATATCGTGCTCTCCGCCGTGCGCGATCGGACGAACACGCTCGCGGGCTTCGTCAAGGTTACTCGCGACCTGACCGAGCGACGTGGAGCGCAGGCGCGCGCCTTTGCCGATGATCAGGCGCTCAAGGCTGTGAATGCCGAGCTGGAAGCCTTTACCTACTCGGTGTCGCACGACTTGCGTGCGCCCATTCGCCAGATCGAGGGGTTTTCCAAAATCCTTGGCGAGCATCTCGGAAAGAACATCGATCCGCAGGTCGCCTACTACCTCCAACGCATTCAGGAAGGCTCGCAGCAAATGGGCCGGCTCGTGAATGACCTGCTCGATCTCGCCCAGATTGGACAGAAGCAGGCAAGGCCCCGGCTCATATCGCTCGATTCACTCATCGCCCAGGTGTTGGCGAACGTGCGAGAAGAAATCACGGATCGCGACATGGAGTGGCGAGTCGATTCCTTTCCGGCAGTACTGTGCGACCCTGGTCTGATGCACATCGCGTTCACGAACCTGTTGTCGAATGCCGTCAAGTACACGAGACCACGCAAGAAGGCAGTTATAGAGATCGGGCACATGGTCGCCGATGAACAGCTGGTGATATACGTTCGCGACAACGGTGTCGGCTTCGACATGAAGTACGCGGACAAACTTTTCGGTGTCTTTCAGCGGCTTCATCGTGCTGCGGAGTTCGAAGGCGACGGAGTCGGGCTCGCGACCGTGCAGCGCATAATTCGCAAGCACAACGGCCGCGTTTGGGCGGAATCGGCTCCCGATAGCGGCGCAACCTTCTTCTTCACCCTGGGCGGCAACATCGCGACTCACGCGACCAACGCGGCGAAATGACCGCGACCTCCGCAGCGGCAGAGTCGTTGCGCGTTCTCCTGGTTGAGGACAGCGAGGCGGATGCGGACCTCATAGTCCACACGATGACGCGGGCGTACCCGAGCGCGTACTTCGATTGGGCTGTCAGCCGCAAGCAGTTCACCGAGCTGTTGGCGGCAAACGAGTACGACGTCGTCCTCGCGGATTACCGTTTGCCGGATTGGACAGGGATGGAAGCTCTGAGAGAGCTGCGTCACCTCGGGCTCGACATTCCGCTCATTCTCATCACGGGCGAGCTTGGCGATGAGCGCGCCGTAGAGTGCGTAAAGGCCGGCGCAGCCGACTACCTCCTCAAGACAGGCAACCTGGCCCGGCTCCCACTCGCCGTGAAGCGGGCGATCGAAGAGAAACGTGCCCGCAGCGAATCACAACGCTCACGACAGTTGATAGAGCAGGCGCAGCAGCAGGCGCGTGAGCAGGAAGAGCGCTTCCTTCAGCTCGCGGAAAACATTGATGAAGTGTTTTTCGTGCTGGGCGCACGCCAACGAGAGACGCTGTACATCAATCCCGCCTACGAAAAGACCTGGGGGCGGAGCTGCCAGAGTCTCTACGACAATCCCCGATCCTTCGTGGAACCGGTTCCCGCTGGCGATCGGGAGCGGCTCATGGAGTACCTGGACCGCATTTCGCGCGGCGAGCAAGCCGGCAAGCTGGAATTCCGGCTCATTCAGCCAAACGGCAACGTCCGCTGGGTGCTCGCGCACGCCGTTCCAATCCGTGACGAGCATGGCGACGTCTATCGCATCGGTGGCGTGGTTCTCGACATCACCGAGTCCCGCGAAGCGCAGATGGCGCTCGAGGAGATCGCGGAGCGATTACAGAAGCTTACCGAAACGTCGTTCGACGCGATCGACATTTCCCAGGATGGCATTGTTCAGGAGGCGAATCGCGGCTACCTGACAATGTTCGGCTACGAGCGGATGGAAGAGGTGATCGGTCGTCCTGTCACCGACTTCGTCAGCGACGTGTCTCGCGATGAAGTCAAAATGCGGTTGACGAACAACATCGAAGGAACCTACGAGCTCGAAGGGCGACGCAAGGATGGAAAGAAGCTTCTGCTGGAAGCGACCGCAAGAACGCATGTGATCCGAGGCCGCCCGGTGCGAATCACGGCGCTGCGGGACATGACGGAACGGCGCGCGCTCGAAGATCAGTTCCGGCAGGCACAAAAGATGGAGGCCGTAGGAAGGCTGGCGGGTGGCGTAGCGCACGACTTCAACAACCTGCTCACAGTGATCCTCAGCTACACGGACATGATGATCGAAGGGGTGTCGCCCAAGGATCCGCGCGCCGAGGACCTCAGCGAGATTCGAAAGGCGGCGGTTGCGGCCGCATCGCTTACACGCCAGCTGCTGGCGTTCAGCCGCCAACAGGTGATCGAGCCTCGTCTCGTGAACCTCAACGATGTTGTCCAGAGCTCTGAGAAGATGCTGCGCCGCCTCATCGGCGAAGATATCGAGGTGCAGACGACACTGTCACCCGCCCCGCTCACGGTACTGATCGATCCGGGACAGCTCGAGCAGGTGATGATGAATCTCGCGGTGAACGCGCGGGACGCGATGCCAACGGGGGGAAAGCTCACGCTGGAGACGGCGGATGTGACGCTGGATGCGGAGTACGCGCGCGATCACTGGCCGGTTACGCCTGGACATTTTGCCATGCTGGCGATGAGCGACATCGGCTCCGGGATGGATGAGCTGACCCGTTCTCGTATGTTCGAGCCGTTCTTCACCACCAAGGGCGCCGGCCAGGGAACGGGGCTCGGCCTCGCGACCGTCTATGGAATCGTCAAGCAGAGCAACGGCTTCATCTATGTTTACAGCGAGCCTGGCAAGGGGACGAGTTTCAAGATCTACTTCCCGCTGCTCGATCAGGCGCCCGACCAATACGTCACCAGGCCGGACTCGGAAGCAACGCCGAGTGGAACCGAGACGATTTTGCTGGCCGAAGATGCGACGGCGGTGCGCGTAGCTGCACGCCAGATTCTGGAACGGTTTGGCTATACCGTCCTCGAAGCAGCGAACGGGACGGACGCGTTGAATACCGCGCAAAACGGGGCCGCGATCGACCTTCTTCTAACTGATGTCGTAATGCCTGAGATGAGCGGGCGGGAGCTCGTGGAACGGTTTGCGAAACTGCGGCCGAACACGAAAGTGCTCTTCATGTCCGGCTATACCGACGATGCCATCGTGCGTCACGGAGTGCTGCGCCCGGGAACGGCGTACCTCCAGAAGCCGTTCTCTCCGGATAAGCTTGGCAGAAAAGTCCGCGAGGTGCTCGACTCACTCGCCGTGCAAACACGGTGAACTGAGTTACTCATGAACACGTGAGTTCGTATAGTTGATAGCTGAGCAATACCCCACCAGATGCCTGGCTGATTCTCCCCTCCGCGCTCCTGGCGACGCCTACGATTACGGCTTCGCCATGCCCACAAAAGCCCAGCCCCTAAACCCCAAGGAGCTCTTTGCGCTCATCGAGTCACTCACCGGCATCCCGGCGAGTGCAACTCCGAACGCGGTAGTGATCCCTCTGCCGGCGGAGGCAGCTTGATGACGAGCACCTTGGACTACTGGATGGTCGCACTGTCGGTGCTGATCGCGATCGCTGCTTCGTACGCCGCACTCGACATTGCCGGCCGAGCGACCGCGGCGCTGGGTCGGATGCGCACCACCTGGCTCGTCGGCGGCGCCGCGAGCATGGGGCTCGGCATTTGGTCGATGCACTACATCGGGATCGTGGCGTTTGGCCTTCCCGTCGCAGTGTTCCACCACCTGCCGACAGTGTTCCTGTCACTTCTCGCCGCGATACTCGCGTCCGGCGTGGCGCTCGTCGTCGCAAGCCGCGCGCAATGGAGCTGGCCGCGTTCCATCTTCGCCAGCGTCGTGATGGGAGGCGGGATTGCCTCAATGCACTATATCGGCATGGCAGCGATGCGTTTACCCGCGACGATACTCTGGAACAACACGATTGTCGCGCTGTCGGTGCTAATCGCTGTGATCGTGTCGCTCGCGGCGATGTGGCTCGCTTTTCGATTCCGTGACGAGACGCGAGAGATTGCGCCGCTGAAGATCGCCAGTGCTGGCGTCATGGGTCTGGCCGTCGTCGCGATGCACTACACCGGCATGGCCGCCGCCACGTTCATGCCGTCCAATCTGGCTGTGGATCTGTCCGGCGCGGTGGCCGTCTCGTCTCTGGGCATCACCGCGATCATATTCGGCACGTTGGCAGTGCTGGTTTCTGCCTCGCTGACGTCGTTGCTCGTTCGCCGGATGTCGGCGCAGACCACGGAGCTACGGGCGAGTGAGGAGCGCTATCGACGCTTCTTCGAGCGCAGCCTCTCCGGAATCTACCAGACCACTCTCGACGGCCAGCTGCTCGACTGCAACGCCGCGTTCGCCCGCATTCTGGGCTATGCGTCTCGTGAGGAGTGTCTCGCCAAGCCTATGGCGGAACACTATTCGGCGGCCGAAGATCGGGCCGAATTCGTAGCACGGCTGATGAACGAGGATAGCCTGTCGGATTTCGAGAACAGACTTATGGGACAGGATGGCCGCCCCGTTTGGGTTCTCGAGACGGCAACGCTGCTGGAGAGCGGGAACGGCGGGTCGAGCGTCATCGAAGGCACCATGATCGACATCACGCAACGCAAAGAGGCGCAAGACGCCTTGCGTTCAGCGAAGCAATCCGCCGAGGAGGCCAACCGCGCCAAGAGCGAGTTTCTGGCGAACATGAGCCACGAGATTCGCACGCCGATGAACGGGATCATCGGCATGACCGAGCTCGCGCTCGGTACTGAGATAACGGCGGAGCAGCGCGAATACCTCGAGACGGTCCGGTCTTCCGCCGACGCTCTGCTGGGAATCATCAACGACATCCTCGACTTCTCCAAGATCGAGGCGCGCAAGCTCGATATCGACGTGATCGACTTCGATCTGCGATATACGGTTGACGACACGTTGCGCTCGCTCGCGCCGCGCGCCCACGCCAAGGGACTGGAGCTGGCTTGCCAGGTAGCTCCCGACGTTCCGCCGGCCCTCGGCGGCGATCCATCGCGGCTGCGTCAGATCCTCGTCAATCTGATTGGCAATGCCGTAAAGTTCACAGAGACGGGAGAGGTGGTGGTGCGGGTAAAGTCCGGACCCGTCGCGGGCGAGCAGGTCTCAGTGACCTTCACCGTCAGCGACACAGGGATCGGCATACCGAGTGAGAAACACGCGACGATCTTTGAGCCCTTCGCGCAGGCTGACGCATCAACCACGCGCAAGTTTGGCGGAACCGGGCTTGGGCTCACCATCTCGGCTCGCCTCGTCGCGCTGATGGGCGGCAGCATCCGGGTAGAGAGCGAGCCAGAACGCGGAACCATGTTCGAGGTCACTCTGCCGTTCGAGATCCGAGCCGAAGCCCCTGTTCCCCAGTCCCCCCGTAAGCTGGAGGATCTAAGCGGTCTGGAAGTTCTGGTGGTGGATGACAATGCCACTAATCGACGCATTCTCGAGGAGATCCTCACCGCGTGGGGATTGCGGCCGACGCTGGTTGATGGAGGTCCCGGCGCGATCGCCGCGCTCGACTACGCCCTCAGCATCGGCAAGCCGTTTTCATTCGCGCTCGTCGACTTTCAGATGCCGGGTCTCGACGGATTCGGATTGGCCCAGCAGATCAAGAAGCGCCCAGAGCTCGCGACGACAATGATCATGATGCTCTCGTCCGTTGGCCACAGGGGAGACGGGACTCGCTCCCGTGAGATCGGCGTCGCCTCATATCTAACGAAGCCGGTCCGGCAGTCCGTCCTGCTGGACGCCATGCTGTCGGTCCTCGCAGCAAAGGATGCCCCTCCCGATCGAAAGGTGCTCGTGACGCGGCACACGCTCAACGAAGCGCGCCGATCGTTGCGCATCCTTCTGGCCGAGGACAATGCCGTGAACCGACAACTCGTGACGGCCCTCCTCACGAAACGCGGTCATACGTCGGTCAGCGTCGTGAATGGGCGCGAAGCTGTCGCCTCGGTCGCGAATGGTGGATTCGACCTCGTTCTCATGGATGTGCAGATGCCCGAGATGGATGGCCTGCAGGCCACCGCGGCCATTCGCAAAGCAGAGCAAGCGACGGGCACCCACGTGCCCATAGTGGCGTTGACGGCGCACGCGATGAAAGGGGACCGCGAGGCATGCCTGGCCGCGGGGACCGATGAGTACTTGTCCAAACCCGTAAACGCGACGGAGCTCTTTGCGCTCATCGAAACGCTCACTGGCATCACAGGTAGCACAAAGCCTGCACACCCGGATGTCGCACCGGTGCCTGAGCCGGCATTTGACATGGGAAGCGTGCTTGCTCGAGTCGAAGGAGATCGGAGTTTGTTGAGGGAGCTAGCGCAGATCTTCCGCACTGAGGTCCCCGGCGTCCTTGCCGAAATTCGACTCTGTGTGGCGACGGGCAACTCTGCCGGCCTCGAACGCGCCGCGCATGGGTTCAGGGGTGCGTGCGGCAGCTTCGGAGCCGGCGGCGCAGTTCGGGCGGCGCACGTGCTCGAGCTGATGGGACGTCGAGCCAGCTTCGAGGATGTCGATGCGCGCGTCGCGGACCTCGTGCGTGAAACGGACAGCCTGCAGCTTGCCCTTGTTGGCGTTTGAGAAAACACCAGCCCGTGAAATTCTGATAGACGGTGGTGTCGCGCCTCTAACGAGCGTTACACTCGAGCTTCGCCAACTTAGGTCTTGCAACTTGAATCAGGCGGTCTACCTTAAACGCCTGTAAACGGCTGTCCACCCCTGCCCGACGCCATGACGCAACACAGTCCTCGGTCTCTCAAGCACGAGTACGAGCTGTACGTAGAAAACGAGATCGAGAATTACAAGGAGTCGGTGTCGCGGTCCGCCATTCTCAAGATTGGCGATGAGGCCGCCGCATCCCTTCGATCCGGCGAGCAGTTCGCGATGGACGAGCTTCTGCTCTGGGCAGAAGTCGACCGCATCATCCGGAAGCGCCTTCGCATCCCGGCCTATGGCACATGGCGGCGAAAGCGGATCAAGCTCCTCGAGGAGTATCGCCGGCCCGAACACTGGGGAATCCGGCCCGATGGAGTGCTGGCCCGCGAGATCCATCCACCCGCTGAATCGAAGGTGCTCGTCGCCGGTGGAGAGATAGATCGTACTGCGCTATACCTCGCCGCGCACGGATGCGATGTGACCGCCGTCGACCGCGAAGTGGATTCACTCGAGCGTGTGATGAACGCAGCCCACGCGGCTGGTCTTGGCGACCGGATCAAGAGTTATGTCGCCGATCTCTCCGACTGGTCACCCGATGTACCGCTCGGCGCTTTGGTCTGCACATCAGAGGCGTTCAGCGACCTGTCCCTGGAGGAGCGTGGCCGCGCCTTCGAGCTTCTTCAGGGCGCGACCCGGGACGGCGGCGTTCATCTCGTAGGAACGATCGTACGCGGCAAGAGGGGTGTGTCCGTCGCCGAGTTGCGCCGCCAGTATAAGGGTTGGTCGATCTCAGTCGAAGACGATTCCAGCTCCTCCAAGACCTTTCTGGCCAGAAAGATCGCCAGCTAGCCCTGTGTCCTATCGACACAGGTGTCTCATGGCCGCGTGTCATTCTGCGACACTTGGCCCCGCCCAAAATAGCGGCTCTATCGTAAGCCTTTGATCAACAACCACTTGCGAATGTG
>DHJO01000026.1:21234-25495 GCA_002404375.1 Gemmatimonadales bacterium UBA4718
ACCTAACCAAGTGAGAGCAGAATGAAGAAGGATCGTAAGGAAGTAGTCTCCGAGGAGCCACTCGGCATCATCATCTCCAGGGGAGACAGGACCGAGCCGACGCCCGTTTTCTCCGCCTACATCTGGGGACCCGTACCCGACGCAGAGGCCGAGTCCGCGACCCGAGCCGCTTGAGCACCGCTGCTACTATAGGAAGGTTGAGGCCCCGCTACCCAGCGGGGCCTTTTTGTATCGGAAACTGTTGCAGTTGACCAAGCTAGCGACGGGACGGGTGCTAATCTTGCCCGACTGGCCCCCGTGGAAGAAACTGCCCCGAACTGGGAAGGCGAGCGCCATGCCCTTCTGGCGCAGCGCATCTCCGACATTGGTCTGGCGATCCGGGGGACGCTGCTCGAGAAGCTCGTCAACCAGTTGTACGAGGAGCTCGCAGCCAAGGGGCTCGACTTCCGTCCCCCGGTTTACCTCAGCGACCAGTGGGGATGTCCCGACGGAACACCGCTGATCGGAGTGCCGTTCTATCTCGCCGATGCGCGCCTCTCCAGGATCGAAGAAGACTATTCGACCACCGTCGAGGGCGAAGAAGAGTCGATGCGATATCTTCGTCATGAAGCGGGGCACGCCTTCAACTATGCATACCGGCTCTACGACCGGCCGGACTGGCGGAAGATGTTCGGTCCCTACTCGCGACCGTATCGCGAGCGATATCGCGCCGACCCGTTCTCACACGATTTTGTTCGCCACATACTCGGCTGGTACGCGCAAAAGCATCCGGACGAGGATTTCGCCGAGACGTTTGCGGTATGGCTCACGCCTGATCTCGACTGGCGTCGTGGGTACGACGGATGGGGCGCGCTGGCCAAGCTGGAGTACGTGGACAGAGTGATGAAAGAGATCGCCCACCAGGTGCCCGAAGTTCCCGAGCCGTCAGAGGACGATCTTCCGGTAACGGCGATGCGGTACACTCTCGCAGAGCACTATAAGGACAGCGAGGAGAGAATTCCGATCCGCGATCAACGAATCTTCGACGGGGATCTGAAAACGATCTTTGCCGACGCGCAACGCGCGCCGGGCGCCGTGTCGGCGACGGAGTTCATCGCACGCCACAAGCGTGAGATCGTAACCAGGATTTCGTATTGGACTGGTGAAAATGCATCCGTCGTGCGCCAGTTCGTCGACTTTCTCGCCGAGCGTGTTGCGCAACTCGAGCTGAAGCTTGCCGGCCTCGAGGCCGCCACGCTCATCGAGCTCACGGCATTCGGGACTGCAGTGATGATGAACTACCGGCACACGAACGCGATCGACGGGACCGACCTGGCAGACGATAAGTGAAGATCACCGTACTGCACAGCAAGGACGCGCTAGATCCGCCGGTAGATCCGATTCTCGATCAGCTGGACGCGGCGCTCGTCGCCAACGGTCATACCTCTCGGCGACTCGCGGTCGATGACGCGGTACAGCCGCTGATCGACGAGCTGACGAACGAGCAGCCCGACCTCGTGTTCAATCTCGCGGAATCCTTTCGCGGAAAGAGCGCGCTCGAATCGAACGTCGCGGCGCTTCTCAATCTGATCGATCTGCGTTACACGGGATCGAGTCCGGCGGGTCTGATACTCGCGGGAGACAAGACTCTTACGAAAAAGGTTCTCGCGTTTCATGGAATCCTCAGCGCCAAGTTTGCGACGATGTACCGCGGTCAGGTCGACTGGGCGGGCGACATAGAGTTCCCTCTGCTGGTGAAGCCGCCGCAGGAGGATGCGTCGCTCGGCATCACTCAGAAGTCGATTGTCAACAACGTGAAGGAGCTTCTCGACGTGATGGGCGGCACGCAACAGGAGTATCAGTCGCCGGTGCTGGTCGAGGAGTTCATCGACGGCAGAGAGTTCTACGTGGGGGTGCTCGGCAACAGCAAGGTCGAAGCGCTGCCGATCATCGAGCTCGACTTCTCCAAATTTCCGCAGGGATTGCCCAGGATCGCGAGCTGGGAAGCGAAGTGGGGAGACGATGGAGACGAGAAGGGCGCGGAGTTCGAAGGAACCGAGTCGGTGTTTCCGACGGATCTGTCCGAGGAGATGACGAAGAAGATTCAGCAGGTGGCGATTGATTCCTTCCAGGCGCTGCGTCTCAGGGACTACGCCCGCATCGATCTTCGCGTCACGGCCAGGGAGGAAGTCTACGTGATCGAGGCCAATCCGAACTGCTACCTGGAAGAGAAGAGCGAGTTTGCGCGCGCAGCGCAGAACGGCGGGATGGAGTATCCCGCGCTCATCGAGAGGATCGTGCAGCTGGCAAGCGCGCGCTACTCGAGGTGAAATCAGTGGACGCGAAAAAGCCGGCGATGTCGCCGGCTTTTCCGTTTGCTTTGGCTCTGAGCGAGCTACCGCCGCTTCTTACGAGCTGCGGCGCGGGCCGCCTTTTTCCTCGCACGTGTTCGCGCGCCCTTGCGGGCCGATGCGCTACGTTGTGCTTTGGTCCTTCTGCCGCCCTTCTTCTTCGCTGCTGCCATGTTGTCTCTCCACGATGAAGTNNTCGTGACTCGTCGCGAATATAGAATGCAAGAGATGTGCGTGCAATACTTTTTGCCGACGATTGGCTCGACGCAATCATCACTTCCAAAACCGTCTCACTGCTGGCAGGTTAGAACTCCCCGCACGCAAGAAAACTTTCTTCTCGAATTCCAACGGAGTAGCTGCTCGTGAAAGCGCTGGTAAAGGAATCCGCGGCTCCAGGTTTCAAGCTCAAGGATGTTCCCGAGCCGAGGATCCGCGAGGATGAAGTTCTGATTCGCGTGCGACGCGCGGGCGTGTGCGGCACCGACGTTCACATCTACGACTGGGACGCCTGGGCGAAGGGACGCTGCAAGCCTCCCTTTGTTGTCGGACACGAATTCGCGGGTGACGTGATGCAGGTGGGTCGTCTCGTCACCGATGTGAAGGAGGGAGACCGCGTCACGGCGGAAGGCCATATCGTCGACGGACGGTGTCTACTCTGCCGAACCGGCAACGCTCACGTGTGCCCGTATACGAAGATCATCGGCGTCGACCGCGACGGCTGTTTCGCGGAATACATATCGATGCCGGCGACCAATGTCTGGCATCTCGACGACGAGATCTCCTTCGACGTAGGGGGAATCCACGACCCGATGGGCAACGCATTTCACACCGTGCTCACCGCGGAGATTCCCGGCTCGGTGGTGTTGATCACGGGCTGCGGGCCGATAGGAATATTCGCGGCCGGAATATGCAGGGCAGCCGGAGCGTCGCGGGTGATCGCCACCGATGTGAACGACACCAGGCTGGCGCTCGCAAAACTGATGGGCGCAAACGATGCGATTCATCCCGACCGTGCTGAGCAACTCGTGAAGGCGGCAACGGGCGGGCTGGGCGCGGACGTGGTGCTGGAGATGTCGGGAGTGCCGGCCGCTATCCACCAGGCGTTCGCGCTGGTACGAGTCGGCGGGCGGGTGCAGATGCTGGGCATTCCTTCCAAGAAGGTGGATTTCGATCTGGCGACGGAGGTGATCTTCAAGGGTCTCACCATCTACGGCGTTGTCGGCCGCCGCATGTACGAGACGTGGCACCAGATGACGCGCTTTCTCCGTTCCGGAGAATTCGATCCGACGCCGGTGATCACGCATCGATTCCCACTCTCCGAAGCGGACGCGGCGATCGCCGTGATCAAATCGGGCGAAGCGGGAAAAGTCATTTTCGAAATCGCCTGAACCATTGAATTACGGAGAGGCTGAAGTGGCGCTGAACACGAAGTTCGATTCCGAGCTGAAGGCCGCAATCGAAAAGCTCAAGCAGGACCGGGTTTACAAACACCTCAACTATCTCGCTTCACCCCAGGACGCGCGCGTTCAGATGGAAGGACGCGGAGAAATCATAATCCTGTCCTCGAACAACTACCTGGGTTTGTGCAACGAGCCGAGTGTCGTAGAATCGGGAGTGGAAGGGCTGAAGCGATTCGGGGCTGGTACCGGCAGCGTTCGATTCATCTGCGGCACGTTCACCATTCACCGCGACCTGGAGAAGGCGATCGCGGATCTGGTCGGGACCGAGGCCTCACTCAGCTACGTGTCGGCGTGGAATGCCAACGAAGGACTCACCGCAACGATCGTCGAGCAGAACGATTTCGTGGTCTCGGACGCGCTCAATCATGCGTCGATCATCGACTCGATCAGGCTGGCCAAGGCAATCACCAAGTGCACGACGGCCGTCTATCAGCACTCCGATCTGGACGATCTCAGGTCAAAGCTGGAGAC
>DHJO01000026.1:25662-26995 GCA_002404375.1 Gemmatimonadales bacterium UBA4718
TACGACGCGATAGTCGCCGTCGACGATTCGCACGGGACCGGCGTGCTGGGCGCGACCGGACGAGGTACCGCGGAGCATTTCGGGGTGCTCGGCGAAGTCGACATCATCACGTCCACCCTCGGCAAGGCGTTGGGCGGGGCGGCGGGCGGGTTTGTTGCGGGAAGTGCACCGTTGTGCGACATGCTCACGCAACGGTCGCGGCCGCAGCTCTTTTCGAACGCGCTGCCGCCCACTGTGGCGGCGAGCGCGCTCGGCGCGATCAACCATCTGGAGCACAACCCGCAGCTGGTGCAGAAGCTCCGCGACAACACCCGTTATTTCCGGGCGGCGATCACCGAGGCCGGGTTCAAACCGCTGCCGGGAGAGACCCCAATCGTCCCTATTATCGTGGGCGAGACGGCCACCGCCATCAAAATGAGTGACATGTTGCTGGATGAAGGCGTCTTTGTGACAGGGTTCGGCTTTCCGGTCGTACCTCAGGGGCAGGCGCGCGTGCGCTGTCAGCTCAGCGCTGCCCATTCACGCGACGATCTCGATCAGGCCATCGCGGCCTTCAAGACCGTCGGGACGAAGCTAGGCATAATCTAGAGGACGCCTTCATGCAGAAGTTGAGAGCAGTAGCCGTGGCAGTGGTCGCCACGTTGATCGTTTCCGCGAGCGCGAGCGCGCAGGAGATGCGGAACTTCGACAACTCGTGGTTTTGGGGATTCAAGAGCGGAATCAACACTTTCTCCGCGCCAGGTCACGGGAACACGTCTACTGTCGACCTCGGCGTGGACTGGCTCATCACGCGGACGAAGGGGGGGCTCTACGCCTCAGGGAATCAGTCGGTCTTTTCGCGCGACGTCGATGTGATCGACCCGGCGTCGAATACCGGCCAGCGCACGGTCCGGGTCAACGATCTGCGCCGAATCACTTTTGCCGCGGTGGCCTTTCCCAAACATTTTGGCGGAATCACTCCTTACGCCGGCATAGGATATACGATCGCCGTCCTGGGTGATGTACGTGTCTTCGTTGACAGCACCAACACGTTCCCGAACAACGCGTTCCTGGACAAGATCGAGAGCCAGCGCAGCCGCGGAGCAGTGATGGGAATGGCTGGTATCCAGATCCAGACCAAGCGCGCCGCGATATTCGCGCAGGAAACCATGCTGCCGAGCAATTCCAATTTTCTTTTCCCAAGCGTTCTTTCGTTCTTCGAATTCGGCGTTCGTTACAACTTTGGAAGCTCGATCGATCGGGAATAGCAGCTTTAGGCGCACCCGACGATTTTAGAGCGACGGCCCCGAAACTGGGGCCGTTTTTCCTTTACTGCTGCGGCGTCCGGATCGGT
>DHJO01000026.1:27056-29146 GCA_002404375.1 Gemmatimonadales bacterium UBA4718
ACGCCGAGACTTACGAGGGCTTTCCCTTTGACACAAATCGATTGCCTCGGATGATCCACCTGAGCGGCCAGTCCGAGCAGCGGGTGATCCCGATTCGGGTAGTCACCTCGACTCTGTCGTCGGTGACAGGCTCGCCCTCGCGGATGAGGAGCGGTTTGCGCTGGAGGGTCTTCCCGCTCATCGAGCCCGTGATCCCCAGGGCGGTGCAGAGTTTTCCGGGGCCGTTCGTGAGGTCGACATCGCTCTTGATGCGGGGACGCCGCTTGTGCATCAGGGCGATTCCATCGAGCGGCTCGAGAGCGCGGACCAGCACGGCGCTCGGCAATCCCTCCCCGCGCGTGACGGCGTTGAAGCACCAGTACATCCCGTATATGAAGTAGACGTACGAGGTGCCTGGTGGTCCGTACAGCACTTCGGTGCGAGCGGTGCGTCCAGCAGCTGCGTGGCAGGCGAGATCGTGCTCACCCAGGTAGGCTTCGGTCTCGACGATGATTCCGCTGGCCCGTCCTTCGTCGGTGTCGCACTCGAGGACGCTGCCCAGCATTTCACGCGCGACGATCTCCGTCTCCCGCTCGTAAAAGCCGCGCGGCAGCCTGCTCACGCTACTCGCTAGCGGTCTTGCTGCGGCTCTTACGGGGAGCGCGGCGCGGCGATGGCGTCTCTCCGTCGTCTGATGCAGGCGCCGACTTGCGGGTGCGGCGCGGCTTCGCGTCATCGCCCCCGCGCTTTCTTGCGCTCCTCGCCTTGGGCTCGGGCTCGTGGAGCGCGTCTTCGCCGGTGAGCGGGAGATCGGGCACCGATTCCATGAATACCGGCTCCGGAGCGGGTCGAGATGTCTCGACAACGCCCACCGAGAGAAGATTCGCCGGTGGCGTGCCCACCCGAGCACCGATGGGTCCGCGCCCGCGGCCACGACTCGGAGCGCTGCGCGCTCCCATTCCCGTCGGCATCGACGGCGCTGAGGGAGCCGTCACCTTTGGAGGCTCCGCTGCGGCGAGCTGCTCACTTACTGGTGTCTCGGCGGCGGCCGGCGCGACCTCGTAATCGGCGCCGCGACGACGCAGATCGATAAGGTTTGCGTCGTGCGCGTCCTGAAGGATCCGCAGAAAATTCCGTTCGCTCAGACTTTCGCTGTCTCGTCCGAGAATGTCTCGCGCCACAGTCCTCACCTGGCTCGCGCGTGCGGTACCGCTTTCGCTGACCGCGCGACGAACGAGGCTGAACGCGTCCTCGCGCGTCAGGCGTAAGCCGCTCGACCCGATCCCATCCGCGTTTGCAGCCGGAGCGGCGGCAACAGGCGTGTCGGCTGAAATGTCGGCCGTCGATATCGCTTCCGTTTCGGTGGGTGGTGCCGAGCGCGCGGCGGCTGGGCGCTGTGCGCGTCCGTCGCGATCGCGGTCACGACCTCTGCCACCTCTTCGACTGCGTCGCGGCCGATCGCTGGTCTCGGTCTCTTCCGCGCGCGGCGTCGCAATCCTTGCAACAGCGGACGCTGTGGCCGGCTCGCCCGACGTCAGGGCGCCCGCAGCACGCGGTAGCCCGACCTCGAATTGTCCGTTCTCCAGCTTCGTTAGCGAGAGCAGCCCGCGTTGCGCGGCTTCCGAGACGAATCGCGAGAATTTCGACATCCCGAGATTCTTTTCATCGAAGGAGCTGTCGATTTGCTGCATCACCTGCTTGAGACGGTCGGCGCGCATCACATCGCCGTTCCGCTTCATGCGCGTGATTGCTTCGCTGACGAGGTCCCACGGATCGCGCTTGACGATTTCCTCTTCGCCGGATTTCACCAGACCCGCCAGCGCGTTGTAGCTGTAGTACTCGTCGCAATTCTGAACCAGCAAATCGCTCGAGGACTCGCGAATTCCCACGCCGATGACGTACTTGCCGTATTCCTTCAGCTTGATGACGAGGCTGGAAAAATCGGAGTCGCCGGAAAGAAGAATGAAGGTGCCGATCTCCGGGCGGGTGAATACCAGCTCCATCGCATCGATCGCGAGGCGGATGTCCGTCGCGTTCTTCTTAGCCGACCCATAGGCGGTGGCGAAGATCAGATCGATCGAGGATTCGGTGAGGGGAACGACGTACTGCGG
>DHJO01000026.1:29229-30594 GCA_002404375.1 Gemmatimonadales bacterium UBA4718
GTTACGTTGTCGAAGTCGATCAGCAGACAGGCGTTCGGAGCGTGGTGTGGGCCTGCTAACGCGGTCTGGGACATTGCCTGCGGCCCGCGATGTATCGGGGCGACATGCCGGTGCGCGCTATGTACTGGCGCGGACCGATGGGGTCGTGGTGTCATGAATTGTTGGATTACGTGTGCGCGGCTGCGTACCGGCGAACCTTTCTCGGGCGGGTGCACGCCATGTTGACCCTGCGACAGTCGCCGCAGGCGGTGCGTCTTCAGGTCAGTGCGAGCGCGTCAACCTTGCTGGTTGACCGGTCGCCGGATCCTCGAAGTCGCGCCGTACAGGTATAATTTATACTCGAATCCCCATGAATCAACTGCGATTCCGTTCGCGCCTGGTACTGATCCTCTCCTTATTCGCGATCGTACCCGCGCTTTTGCTCACGCTTTTGTGGAGCGGAACCGTGAGCACAGCGCTTCCATTCGTGACCGGACGATCGGCATGGGACAGCGTGGCTGCCAGCGGTGAGAAGGCGATTGCGGCCGCCCGCCAGGCGCCGCTCACGGCATCGCAGCGCCGGGCCATCGACGCCCACGAGCGAGAGCTGCGTCTATCCGTCGAGCAGGCGCGCCGTTACAGCTTCCTCGCAACGCGGACAGTGCGGGTGATCGCGATCGCCGGGGTTCTGGCGCTCCTCGTGCTGACCGGCGCGGCGTCCCGGGTGGCCGGCCATCTCAGCCGGCAATTGAGCAGGCCGCTCGACGAGCTAGTGCGATGGACCGAGCTGATCGGTCATGGCGAGCCGCTCCCACCGCCGCCGGAGCCGACCGTGACCCCCACCGCTCGAAAGAACGGGGATGGTGGAACGACCATCGAGGTCACCACGAGTCGAGTCCGCGGCGCCCCCGAATTCGAGACACTGCGACGCAGCATGCGGGAGATGGTATCCGAGCTGGAGCACGGCAGGCAGCGGGCGGTGGAGGCGGAAAGACTGCACGCTTTCAGGGAGAGCGCGCGAAGAGTCGCGCACGAGATCAAGAATCCACTCACACCGATCCGTTTCGCGCTCGCCAGGCTGCGTGGTCAGGCCCCGCAGGAGTTACAGGAGGATGTCGGCGTGATTGCGGTGGAATCGGACCGGCTCGACCGAATGGCCAGGAGCTTCGCGGAGTTCGGACGGCTTCCGGAAGGGCCGCCCGCGGAAATCGACATGGGCGAGCTCATTCGATATACTGCGCGTAGCTGCGTGCCTCCGGCCATTGCCCTCGATCTGCAGATAGACGACAATCTCCCCAGAGTGCACGGCCACAACGGTGCGCTCGCCGGAGCGTTGAGCAACGTTCTGCTCAACGCCGTCGATGCATCCGGCGAGAACGGCCGTAT
>DHJO01000026.1:30899-33209 GCA_002404375.1 Gemmatimonadales bacterium UBA4718
GTTACCGCGATCGTCCTCGCCGTGGGCGTCCCCCTGGCGCGAGCGTATTCACGGCGCATGGATGCCCAATCCAGGAATCCGCAGATTCCGAGCGAAGTCGCAGCAAGGCTCGAGCGAATGGAGCAGGCGATCGATTCGGTCGCGCTTGAAGTCGAGCGCATCTCCGAGGGACAGAGGTTCACGACGAAGCTTCTATCCGAGGGAAAGGGCGCATCCGATTCACGCCAGAGCGCGCCAACGGGGGCGCTCGCGCGGGACCGCACGACGTAAGTGCCCATAGTCCTCATCGCCGACGACGAGCCGAACATTCGGCGCATGGTCGGCGCGCTTCTTACAGGCGAAGGTTACGAAGTGACGGAGACTCCGAGCGGAGTCGAGGCAGTCGCGCGCGTGAAGGATGGGGAGCCGGATGTCGCGCTGGTCGACCTGATGATGCCTGGCGACCTCGACGGAATGGCCACGCTCGCCCGATTGCGCGATGTCGCGCCCGATCTGCCCGTNNCTCGAGAAGCCCCTCACGCCGGAAGGGGTGCTGCTCGCCGTTGCGTCCGCGCTCGAGCTGCGGCAGACGCGCCGAGTTGCTCGGGCGTTGCGGGCAGAGCTTGGATTTACAGGGGACATGGTGGGCAAGAGCGCGGCGATGGCGGTGGTGCGCCAGATGATCGCGCGAGTGGCGCCAACCGACGCGCGTGTTCTGATCACGGGTGAATCGGGGACCGGGAAGGAGCTCGTCGCGAGCGCCATCCACGACGCGAGTCCGCGTCGCGAGAAACCGTTCGTGAGAGTGAACTGTGCGGCGATTCCGCGCGACCTCGTCGAGAGCGAGATGTTCGGCCACGAGCGCGGCGCGTTTACCGGCGCCACACAGACGAGAATCGGGCGGTTCGAGCTGGCGCACCATGGGACGCTATTCCTGGACGAAGTAGGAGACCTTGGGCCCGACGCGCAGGCGAAGCTGCTTCGCGCCATTGAGGCGAAGGAAATCCAGCGCGTCGGAGGAAACCGGATCATCCGCACCGATGTCCGCATCATCGCGGCGACCAACCACGATCTGCAGCGCGCCGTGCGCGGAGGAACGTTTCGCGAGGATCTCTACTTCAGGCTGAACGTCATTCCATTGGCGATTCCGCCGTTGCGCGAGCGGAGTGAGGACATCGTCGAGCTGGTCGCGCATTTCTCCGAGCAGTTTCTGCAGCGAACGGGACAGGCCAAGCCGAGGTGGAGGAGCGACGCCCTCCAGCTGATGGGAGACTATCCGTGGCCGGGCAACGTGCGCGAGCTCGCCAATATCATCGAGCGGCTGGCGATCCTGCATCCGGGGGCCGAGATCACCGGTCAGTACGTCGAGGATGTTCTCATCGTCGATCGCGACGAAGAGGCGGACTCCATTCCGATTACGCCCACGCGTGCTCAGGAAAAAGTGGGTGACCGGCGGAACACTCCGCCCAGCGCCGCCCCGATTTCGCTCGCCGACAAGCTCGACAGCTTCGAGCGCACGGTGATCGCGCGCGCTCTCGCGGAGGCAGGCGGAAACGTCGCTGACGCGGCGAGAAAACTTCAGACAGACCGGCCAAATCTCTATCGGCGAATGAAGCGGCTGGGACTCAACGCGACCAGGGTCACAAGGGCGACATGACAACAACCGGACGAACGATTCGAGCGATTTGCGTCTTGCTGGCGTGCACGGCGCCGGGACTCGCGCGCGCGCAACAGAGGGACACGCTGGGAAGAGACACCACCGCGGAGCGACTCGGATTGTGGGCGCGATCGAGCCGGACCAGCGGACTGATCCTGAGCTCGGGAAAGACGTACAATCGCGTCGAGGGGCTGCCCGTCTACATCGGCCCGGTGTTCCACGACAGCTCCGGCAAAGCAGCGTTCAACGTTTCGGTTTTCGGAATAATTCGCAGCGCGGACACCTTCCACTGGGACCACGAGAATCTCGGCCACAACCTTGGCGCGGGAATGCGCGTGGGGCGGGAGCGGGGTTACGCGGTGGACATCTCGTCGTACGATGTGGTTACTCCGGTCGAGACGTGGCAGCTCCCCGAGCCCGATGCGGGGCTCGCCGCTTTCTTCATTCGTCGCGATTTCCGCGATTACTTCAACCGTCACGGGGCGAAGGCGACGGGCACTTTTCACATGAGCTCGCGCAGCAGCCTCGCGGTCGAATGGAGCGACGAGAGGTGGGCGGCGGAGGGCGCGAGAGGCGTCTTCTCGGTCTTCAGAAATGGATCGCCCTGGCGGGCGAATCCCCTCGTAGATGCGGGACGCTTTCACACGGCTGTCGCTCGCGCGAACATCGACACC
>DHJO01000026.1:33355-34941 GCA_002404375.1 Gemmatimonadales bacterium UBA4718
CCTACGGGCGCGCGCTACTGGATCTGCGCCGCTACAACCGGTTGTCGCCGACGTCATGGATCAACGCGCGGCTCGTGCTGGGGGGATGGCTGCACGGAGACGAGCTTCCGCTCGAGCGAAGATTCTCAGTCGGCGGCGTCGGGACCATACCGGGGTTCGATTTCCGGAAGTATCAACCCGGAACGGTCGATGTGTCGCAATGCAGCGACGGAGGTCAGCCACCACCGGGTAATCCGGCGCAGTGCGAGCGGGTGGCGCTCGCGCAGCTCGAGTACCGGAACGAGCTGCACTCTTCCCTGCTCGATTTTCTGAACTGGCGGCCGATCAGGCTGCGTGGAATCGGATTCACGGTGCAGCCGACCGTGGTCGCTTTCGTGGATGCGGGCAGGGGATGGCTGGTTGGTCAGCCGTCGGGCACGCTCGAATATTCGAGTCACAGCTTCCCGCGCTTCGGAACGTTCCGAACCGACGTCGGCCTTGGACTCGATCTGGGCATTTTCGGGATCTATACAGCCAAGGCAGTGTCGAGCGCGAAGGAACCGGCGAATGTGTTTCTGCGGGTGCACCGTCGGTTCTAGTGATGCCGAACTTCCGTCTTCTGCTCGCCGTTGGACTTCTTTCCGCCTCCACACTCGGCGCGCAGAAACAAGTGCGCGTGGATGTGGTGCTCCCGACGGAAACCGCATGGGCGGACGAGCCACCGGCGGTCTCCTCGTCCGGTTTGCTCTCGGACGGCTCGATGCGTGATCTGCTCTCCAACGGATTTCCGGCTCGTCTCCACTACCGGCTGGAGAGATGGACTTCGGGACGATGGTTCGACGATCTGAAGGCGACGTTCGACTGGGACGTGATTGTGAAGTACGACGTGCTGGGCAAGAAGTACCAGGTCGTGCGAGTGGTGAACAGAAAGGCGGAATCGCTTGGAGAGTTCCCGGGCACCGACGAAGCGGAGAACGCGGCGGAGGGTCCGTACCGCCCAGCAATCTCGCTTCCGAAGAAAGGAGAGCGCGGGTACTACAATCTGCTGCTCGATGTCGAGACGCTCTCTTTAAGCGATCTCGATGAGGTTGAGCGATGGTTGCGGGGGGAGCTAAAGCCTGCTGTCAGCGGGAAGAAGAATCCGGGTACTGCGCTGGGGCGAGGGGTCCGGACGCTGGTGGTAAGGCTGCTGGGTGGGGAGAAGAGACACTATGAGGCGAGGACCGGGAAGTTCAAGCCTTAAAGTCTAGATCGCGACGCGATCTAGCGCGCCCCTAGTGGGCGACGTGACGCACTGCCTAGTGGGCGACGTGATGCACCGTATGAGGGTGCCGCTGCTCGAGATCTTCCAGGTGGTGGAGCGTCTCTTCCCCATAAAAGAGCCGGATGTACTTGGCCTGAGTCGCCGTCAGCCGTCGTACCGCCCAGCTCAGGTGCACGAAGTGCGGCTCGACCGGCGGGTGCATCGGGTGCATCCCGATTTCGCTGGGCAGATTGTTCGCCTTCCTCGTATTGCACGGACTGCACGCCGTCACGACGTTGGTCCAGTCGTTCGCGCCGCCGCGGGAGAGCGGGATCAGGTGATCGCGCGTCAGGGATTCACGCGG
>DHJO01000026.1:35104-37807 GCA_002404375.1 Gemmatimonadales bacterium UBA4718
CCGCAGGGCGCGGCGCAGCGGAACCATCGTCAAAGGCTCAAACGAAGCATTCAGTGCCAGACAACCAACGATCAAGCACTCCTCCTGGGCAAACCCACCAAAATATACAACTGGTACACCACTGCTATTAACACGACGCCGGCGGTTGCCGGTAACAGTCTTTGCAGCCGAAAAACGAGCCTTGCCGGACCCCTAAACTCGATCGGTCAATAGGGTTACATCGGCGAAGCGGACATGTTGTCGACCCGCTCTCTCGCGACCTTCCCACGCGTGGCCGTCGCCACCTTTCGGGGCGGCACCGGTGTGAGCCACCCGTACCGGTCTTCGATTGTTCCGCTCGCAATGCCCATGTACTCGCGTTGGATCTCGAGGGTTATCGCGCCCGGTTTCCCGGTGCCGACCGGAATGCGATCGACCGAGCGAATCGGAGTTATCTCGGCCGCCGTTCCAGTGAAGAAGAGCTCGTCCGCGATGTAGAGCATCTCGCGAGGGATAGATCCCTCGACGACTTCGAGGTCCATGTCGCGCGCGATTCGGATCACGGAATCGCGAGTGATGCCATTGAGAATTCCGGAGCTGATGGTCGAGGTGAACAGCTTCCCGTCGCGAACGAGGAACAGATTCTCACCGCTTCCCTCGGACACCAGCCCGAACGAGTCGAGCATTATGCCTTCGACATAGTTGTCGACGCGTGCCTGCATCTTGGACAACTGTCCATTGAGATAATTTCCGCCGGCTTTCGCCATCATCGGAATCGTGTCCGGAGCCGGACGCCTCCAGCTCGAAACGCAGACATCGGCGCCATTCTTCAGAGCGTCCGAGCCGAGGTAGGTGCCCCAGGTCCAGGGAATGATGAAAACCTCGAGCGGCGTGTCGGCCGGCAGCACTCCCATCTGCTCACCGGTTCGAAGAGCGACGGGCCGCAGATAGCAGTGCGGCAACTCATTTTCAGCGACTGTTTCGACCGCGGCTCGGGACATATCATCGATCGAGTACTTGAGCGGCATCCGGTAAATTCGGCACGAATCCGCGAAGCGGCGCATGTGTGCGTCGAGTCGGAACACAGCCGGTCCGGAGGGCGTCTCGTAGCATCGGATGCCCTCGAAAACGCTCGAGCCGTAGTGGACTACGTGACTCATTACGTGGATCGTGGCGTCTTCCCAGTCCACGAACTTCCCGTCGCGCCAGATACGGTGGTGGTTGTCTACTGCCGCCATTGTGTAAGGCTTCCCACTGAGAGGATTGTTGAAGATATCAACCGGGCACCCATGAAGCGAGAGCAGTGCCAACTTCCCGGACCCTCCGGGCGAGTGCCGCGTCGCCCGATCTGGCGCGTCCGCGCTCCACGAGCACCCTGCCCCGCACCGTAACGAGCTCTGCCGACCGTCCGGGCAGGGCGAAAATCGCCGCGGAATAGGGATCGCCGAGGGGCGTAGTGCGCGCGATGTCCGTTCGGAACGCAGCGAGATCGGCGTCCTTGCCGGGCTCCAGTGATCCGACGCGTGTGTCGACTCCCAAAGCGCGGGCACCGCCGATCGTAGCGAGCTCGAGGGCCTGGTGCGCACCGAACGCATCGTGCCGCTGAGTCGCGGCGCGATGGATCAGCACGGCCAGACGCGCTTCGTCGAGAATGTCCATGCGGTTGTTGCTGGCGACTGAATCCGAGCCGATGCCGACGCGAATTCCGGCTGCGACGAGCGGCAAAAGCGGAGCGATGCCATGGCCGAACTTTGCATTCGACGCGGGACAGTGCGCCACCGCGCAACGGCGGCGAGCGATGATCCCTATGTCGGCGTCGTCGACCCGCACGCAGTGGATGAGGAGCGGACCGCTGTCGAGCGCTCCGAGCCGGTCCAGTAGCTCGACAGGCGAGCGGGCGCGCGGCATGACCGCGATCCCCCGACCCTCCCACCGATTGGCAAATTCTCCACGACCATTCGCAACGAACTCGAACTCGGCCTGGCTTTCAGCGATATGCATGGCCAGCGGCAGACGGCGTGAGTTCGCAAATTCCGCCGCCGCACAATACAGACGGTCCGACACGGTGTACGGTGCGTGAGGGGACACGCCGAGATGCACGAGATCAGTCTGCTCGAGGTGGAGCTGCTCAATACGGCCCTCGAGCTCGCGCATTGCCGCATCCGCGTGCGAAGGGTCGGGCCCAAACACTTCCTGATACATGATGCCGCGCACACCCAGCTCATTCATTGCGCGCATTGCGACTCCGCTCGAGCACGTGTCGGCGTAGGTCGTGATTCCCGCCACGAGTCCTTCCATGACTCCGAAGCGCGCGGAATCGAGCAGCATCTCGTCACTCATGACCTCGTTCCGGCTCTGCCGCAGATTGTCTATCCACTCCGTGAATCGACAATTCTCGAGGAACCCCCGCATGGCGGTGAGCTCGAGGTGCGTGTGGGTGTTGATGAGACCCGGCAGCAGGATCGCGTCGCCCAGGTCGTAGTCGTCGCCCGGGGGGGCGGCGGAACGAGGGCCGACGTATCCGATGACTCCGTCGCTCTCGACGACGGTACCGTTTTCAATCGGCGGCTGGGTGATTGGGAGTACCCAGCGCGCGTGGTAGCGCATCAGCGCGGTGTCATTGCCGGCGGGGGAACGGCCGTCCGGCTCGTGTCGGTTCTCGGACGCGTGGAATCGCGTCGAATGATGTTGCCACGGCTGGTGTCGCGCCGGGTGACGTTGGCG
>DHJO01000153.1:0-266 GCA_002404375.1 Gemmatimonadales bacterium UBA4718
CTTCTCGATGTAGACCTCGCCGCTGCCGAACGCGGACAGCGCTTCTGAGCGCGCGAGCTGAAAGGAGCGGATGAAATCATCAGGATCAGTCGAGACCCGCATTCCCTTGCCGCCGCCGCCGGCCGCAGCCTTGATGATCACTGGAAAGCCGATTTCCCGCGCAAATTTGAGGGCTTCTTCAGAATCCTCCACCGGACCGGGAGAACCCGGAATGATGGGGACCTTGACTGCCTTCATCGCATTCCGCGCGGCGGCCTTGTCGCCCA
>DHJO01000153.1:378-1793 GCA_002404375.1 Gemmatimonadales bacterium UBA4718
GCGGATCTGCTGAGCTGTCGGCCCAATAAAAGTGATGTTCGACGCCACGCAGATCTCGGCGAATTCTGCGTTCTCGGCGAGGAATCCGTAACCGGGATGGATGGCGTCGGCGCCGGCGATCTCGGCCGCGGCGATGATGCGGGGGATGTTGAGGTACGATTCGCGCGCGGGCGCGGGGCCGATGCACACGTCATCGTCGGCGAACCGGACGTGCAGCGATTCGCGATCGGCTTCGGAGTAGACTGCCACCGTCTGGATGGCGAGTTCGCGGCAGGCGCGGATCACACGAAGGGCGATCTCGCCCCGATTAGCTATAAGGACCTTCTTAAACACTTTCGGCCATTGAAGAAAGACAAAAGAACGGGTGCGAGTGGCCAGAGGTGTAGCTGCAAGTTGTGAGTTCACTACGTCCGGACGTATCCGTGTGGCGTTTGGAGGAACTGCTTGTGCCATAAAGCCGGTATTGACGTCCCGGCGTAGTGAACTCGGAACTAAAAGCTGTGCTACTCACAACTCGCACCCGTTCAGTTGCAGTTTGCAGTTTTGAGTTGTCAGGTTACTTCTTGTTTAACGGTGTCCCACGACGTATCACTCGAGGCGGCGATGCCTTGAGCGCGCAACGAGAATTCCGCGGGATTCGTAGCTGCGAACAGAGCATCGTCGTACGAGATGACGCCCTTGTGGTACCAGTTCATCAGCGACTGATCGAAGCTCTGCATGCCGTAAGGCACAGCGCCTTCCTTGATCAGCTGCGGAATGTTGAGCGACTTGGTCATGTCGCGGATCTGGTCGCGCACAGCTTCGGTGTTCACGAGGATCTCGACGGCGGGCACTCTTCCCTTCTTGTCGGCTCTGCGCACCAGGCGCAGCGAGATGATCGCACGGAGCGCCGTCGATAGCATGTAGCGCACTTCGGTTTGCTGGTGCGGCGGGTAGAACGACAGGATGCGGTTGATCGTCTGCGTCGCGTCCGTGGTGTGCAGCGTCGAGAAGACGAGGTGGCCCGTCTCCGCCGCCTTTAGCGCGGTATCCAGCGTTTCGAGATCTCGAATCTCACCGACGAGCAGGATGTCCGGATCCTGCCGCAGAACGCGCCGCAGCGCCTGCGAGAACGTGTTGGTGTCTGTCCCCACCTCGCGCTGGTTGATGCTGCTCTTGATATCGCGGTGCAGGAACTCGATCGGATCTTCGATCGTGATGATGTTGGCGTGCCGGTTCTGATTGATGTAATGGAGCATCGTCGCTAGCGCAGTCGACTTCCCTGAGCCAGTGATTCCAGTGACGAGAATCAGTCCGCGCGGCATCAGCGCGATCCGCTCGCAGACCTCGGGCAGATTCAGCTCGGCGATGGTCTTCGCCTGGAACGGCACCGTTCTCATCGCGTAGGCGATCGTTCCGCGCTGCTGGTAGGCGTT
>DHJO01000153.1:1853-4937 GCA_002404375.1 Gemmatimonadales bacterium UBA4718
ACGCGGAAGCGGCCGATGCCCGGCACGGCGAGCGCGAAGTCCGATTCCTTCTGCTCCGAGAATTCCTTGATGTTCTTGGGCGCCATGATCTGCTCGGCCAGGCTTCGCAGATCTTCCTGCGTGAGCGGAGGCATATCCAGCGACACCATGTGACCGTCGACGCGCAGTGTCGGCGGGCGTCCGACCTTCAGGTGCACGTCGGACGCGCCCTGCTGAATCATGTTCTGCAGAATCGATTTGTAGTCGAAGCCTCCAGCGCCGCGAGGCGGAACGGGTGCGGGACCGCTTCCGGGCGGTACCCCTTTCGGCACGGCCTTCGGGCCAGCCGCTTCGCGCTTCACGTATGGATCAAATTCATCAGGCATTGGGATCTATGCGGAGGAGGACCTGCCCGTATTCGACCGGATGCGCGTTCTGCGCGAGAATCTCTTTCACCACTCCGTCGAACTCGGACTCGATCTCGTTCATGATTTTCATCGCCTCGATGATGCAGACGATCTGACCTTTGCCGATTCTGTCGCCCACGGTGAGATACGGCTTCGCTCCCGGTTCGGGAGCCCCATAGTAGGTGCCGACCATCGGCGACTTCACTTCAAGGTACTTCGATTTCGCTGATTCGACCCTCGGGACTTCCACCACTCCACCCCCGTCCGCCGACGCGGGGGCCGGCACGGCCGCTGGCAGGAGCGCGGGCATCGCCATTTGTGGAGCCATCTGCACCGCCCCGCGCTGCTGCGGGGTCTTGGAGATCCTGATCTTCATCCCCTTGTCGGAGGATATCTCGATCGAATCCACACTCGACTCGTCCAGCATTTCCACCAGCTTTTTCACGTAGCGGAGGTCGATCATTGTCGTCATTTCGAGTCTGATGGGACCAGCAGGAGAGCGCCGCTCAGGCAACTTCGAGCAGCTCTCGAGTGAAATCCGTGAGTATCTCGGGCCCGCTCGGGGAGAGATGAACGTCGTCCTCGATTCGAACTCCTCCCCAACCCGGACGGTAAATTCCCGGCTCTATAGTCACAACCGCACCTTCGCCGAGCGGCGTCTCGACGGTCTTAGCCAGACGAGGGGCTTCGTGCACCTCGAGTCCCAGTCCATGACCGAGGCTGTGCCCAAATGCGTCGCCATAGCCACGGTCCTCAATGTAGCGACGAGCGAGACCATCGGCATCCTGCCCTTTCATGCCCGCGCGTACGGACTTGGAGGCAACGGCGTTGGCGTGCCGCACGATCTCGTAGATGGCGCGCTGCTCGTCCGACGCCTTGCCGATGACGACGGTGCGCGTCACGTCGGAACAGTAACCGTCGTACTGCGCGCCGAAATCCATGAGCAGGAGGTCGCCGCGCTCGATCACCCGCGATGATGCCCGCGCGTGCGGGAGTGCCGCGCGTGGGCCCGATGCGACGATCGTCGCAAAGGGGAAATCCTCGCTGCCCTCGTCGCGCAGCGCCTTCTCCAGAATCCCGGCGACGTTCAGCTCGGTCAGGCCCGGCCGGACTTCCTTGAGCGTCTTCTTGAGCGCAGTGATCGCCATTTCTCCGGCGCGGCGGATGAGAGCAACTTCGCCGGCGTCCTTCGATTCCCGAAGCGCTTCCACCAGATTCACCTGCGGCCGCCACTGCCAGCGCGTTCCGTCGGTGAGCAGACGTTGGAAGTCGCGGTGCAGCAAGTGAGCTGACTCGAATCCGATGACCTCGAGCGCGCTGAGCGAGGCGGCCAATGTCCAGAGCCCGGTCCAGAGACTCTGTTGCTCGATGCGGACCGTCGCAATGTCGCCGACTTCGTCGCGAACCTGGGTGTCGTAGCGGAAATCGGTGATGAAATGAAGATCGCGCTGCGTCACCAGAACGAGCGCGCTCGTCCCCGAGAAGCCGGTGAGATAACGCACGTTCGGCAGACTAGTGAGCACGAGGCCGTCGATGTGCGCCGCGGTGAGCGACTTACGCAGAGCGGCGATGCGCGCTGGCCGGCGATCACTCACCTGCGCTTACCGGAAGCAGTTTCACCAAACCTCGGAGTCCCAACTCGTAACCATACGCTCCGAAGCCACAGATCACAGCCAGCGCGGCATCGGCCAGAGCAGAGCGCCGACGCTCCGGCTCACGCGCGTAGATATTGGTCAGGTGGACTTCGACGAAGGGAATCTTCACTCCCGCGAGCGCGTCACGGATGGCGAGGCTGGTGTGGCTGTACGCTCCGGCGTTGACGAGCGCGCCATCGGCACGACCACGCAAGGCGTGAACCGCATCGACGATCTCCCCTTCCCCGTTGTGCTGCGAGAACACGACCTCGACGCCGAGCTCCTTGGCGACCTTCAAGAGCCGCGACTCGATGTCGGCGAGAGTCTCCGTCCCATATAGCGCCGGCTCGCGAGTGCCGAGCAGATTGAGATTCGGGCCATTGATGACGGCGATTCTCACTCGCCTGTGAGTCCGTCGAGCCAGGCGCGGAACTTGGCGACGTCTTCTTCCGATTCCTGCGTCTGTGGCACGCGCGGATTGACGCGCGGGGTCGGCATCGGCGGGGTGGGTGGAGATGTTCTGGAAGAACCGGTAGCTCCACTGAATGCGCCGGCCAGTCGCGAAGCAGCGCGCGCATCGGAGGGACTAACCGTTGCGCCGGCGAAGACCGTGTCGAGCGTAGCCCCGGGCGGAGCCGCTCCGAGAGGTGCGCGCGTGTCCGCGGCCGGGGGCTGATTGTTTCCGGGCCGAGATCCACCTCTCGACGACGGATGTGGTGGACGACGCCGGCCCAGCGTGGCAAAGAATTCCCTGACCGATGGTTGACGCCCGGCGACTTCCTCGTGCGCGGCCGGTCTCGCGACGGCTGTCTCTTTGCGCGCGGCGGCGACTTCGCCGGGATGCTCCGCCGCGTCCGCTGCCTCTATCTCCGCGATCCTGTTCCGAAGTCCTTCATCCTGCGGACGCGACACCGCGAGCTGACGATAGACCTGAAGCGCGAGCTGCTTGTAGCCTTGCTGCAGATAGAGCTGCGCCATCGTCTCGTTGACGAACGGCTCCGAGCTCGCGCCGCTAAACGTTTTCTCTTCCGATCGTGCCGGCGGCTCAGGCGCCCGTGCGGGTG
>DHJO01000215.1:0-210 GCA_002404375.1 Gemmatimonadales bacterium UBA4718
TGCGCAAGCTCGCTCAGAACGAACAATTGCGCGGCGCTTATTCTCAGGTCGCGCTCAACAGATTCCGCGGCGGAGCGAAGTCCGCGGACCATTCTCCTCAGCGCGTTGAGCGCGCGAGCAACGTCGGTCGGCCGGGTCGTCTTCCTGGACACGCTCGAATCTGTTTTGCCATGTGCATATTTGTAAAGATGACCCGGGTGGGTTTCGAAC
>DHJO01000215.1:366-13593 GCA_002404375.1 Gemmatimonadales bacterium UBA4718
ACGACCTACGGATTAAAAGTCAAAATATTCACTTCTTCCACGTTTAATCTTGTTTCGTCGCGTATGTCTCTGTAGGGACTTAACCGACGTATAGGTTGTGTTGGCTCGGTTCAGATTCGCGGGGTTTGCCTGAGTTGGCACACAAATCGGCACACCAGAGGGGCTGGGTGCGCGCCATTAATCATATGATGGGCTTTGCACCTAAAGGCGGAGGATAGTCGTGATTCGACCGATGGGACTATCGGCAAAACGCATGTTGGCTGCAAGAGGGCGCAGCCCTACATTAGAGCGCTTCTCTCCCCTCCCACCCGGCCGAAATCCTCTTGCCTGATTTGAAGGACCAGCTCCAACGCACCCTCGGCAGTAACTACACCCTCGAGCGCGAGCTTGGCGGCGGTGGAATGTCCCGGGTATTCGTCGCCGAGGAGCTGTCGCTCGAGCGCAAGGTAGTGGTGAAGGTACTTCCGCCCGAGCTCGCCGCGACCGTCAATGTCGAGAGATTCCGGCGCGAGATCCAGCTCGCCGCGAAGCTGCAGCATCCGCACATCGTGCCCGTCCTCGCAGCTGGAATCAGTGAAGGACTTCCGTATTACACGATGCCGTTCATCGAAGGCGTGTCGCTGCGCGCGAGGCTCGCGCGATCGGGAGAGTTACCAGTGCAGGAAGCCGCGAAGATTCTTCGCGATGTGTTGAGCGCCCTCTCCTACGCGCACGCGCACGGCGTGGTGCACCGCGACATCAAGCCGGACAACGTCCTGCTCACCGATCATCACGCAGTAGTGGTTGACTTTGGCGTGGCAAAGGCGTTGAGCGCGTCGACGAATCCTGGTTCTTCGCTCACTTCGCTCGGCGTCGCGTTGGGCACACCGGCCTACATGTCCCCGGAACAGGCCGCGGCAGATCCAAACGCAGATCAGCGAACCGACATCTACAGCGTTGGCGCTTTGGCGTACGAGATGCTGACGGGCCATCAGGTCTTCAGCGCGCGCTCTCCGCAGGCGATGCTCGCTGCGCACGCGACCGAGAAGCCGGAGCCAATCGACAAGCGGCGGCCGTCGGTGCCAAAGGCGCTTTCGTCGCTCGTCATGCGCGCGCTCGAGAAGCACGCCGCCGATCGACCACAATCAGCCGAAGAGATGCTCGCCGATCTCGAGGCGGCTGTGACTCCGAGCGGAGCGACGCCCCCGACTGGCTTCATTCCAGCGAGGGGGCGTCGGGGTTGGCGAAACCCTCTCGTCATCAGTGGTGCGGTGGTTGTGGCGGCGCTCCTGATCCTCTTCCTCGGCCGTGGTCGAATCGGGCCCGGCCTCGGCGGCCCCAGGGGAGCTGCAGGGAGTGACGGGTCGATCAATACGATCGCCGTGCTTCCGTTCGCAAATATCGGGGGGAACCGCCAGGACGAGTATTTCTCCGACGGAATGACAGAAGAGCTGGCGCGCGCGCTTTCACTGATGCCCAATATCCAGGTAGCGTCTCGCACATCCTCTTACGCTTTCAAGGGGAAGTCAGTCACCGCGCAGGACATCGGCAGAACGCTGCACGTCGGCGGTGTCGTTGAGGGAACGGTTCGGCGGGCGGGCAATCGTCTGCGGGTGACGGCACAGCTGACCAATGCCAGCACCGGACTGGTGATGTGGACCAACGGCTTCGAGCGTCCCGCGTCAAACGTGTTTGAAGTGCAGGACGAGCTGACAAAGGCCATCGTCGCCGCGTTGACTCCAAAGCTCAGTGGCGACACTGCGGCGCTGGTGGCAGCCGAAAGCAGAGGAACAGCCGATCCACTCGCCTACGACTTGTATCTGCGCGGCCGTTTTGAGTGGAACAAACGCACAGGGAAGGATATCAAAGAGGGCATCGCCGATTTCGAGCGAGCGGTCGCCCGGGATCCTAAGTTCGCGCGGGCGTATGCCGCGCTGGCGAGCAGTTACGCCGTTCTTCCCCAGTATGCGGCCGACGAATTTCCGCTAGAGAAGTCCCTCGCCGCCGTGCGCTCCAATGTAGAAAAAGCGCTTGCGATTGACAGCACTCTGGCGGAGCCTCACGCCGCGCTGGGTTTGGCTCTCGAACAAACCTGGCGTTGGGCGGAATCGGAGCGCGAATTCAGGAAGGCGATCGCGCTTGATCCCAGCTATGCCACCGCTCACCATTGGTACGCTTTTCTCCTGAACGATCTCGGCCGGCAGGATGACGCGCTCTCCGAGGCCCGCATTGCGCGGAAGCTCGATCCACTTTCACTGATAATCGCTTCCAACCTGTGCTATCGGGAAACGCAGCTCGGCCATTTCGATCTCGCCGCTACGCCCTGCAAGGAATCCTCTGCGGTGCATGTCGGCCAAAACGCTTTCAACTACATGGTCCGCGGTAAATATGATTCGGCCGCCGTCGAATGGAGGAGGGCCGGGGATCTGCTCTCCATCCCTGGGATGCTCGCTTATTCCCTGGCTCGCGGCGGTCACCGTAGCGAGGCCGAAGCGATCCTCAAGGAGCTGGAGAAAAAAGGCGGCAAAGATCCACTCAGCGTCTCCATCGCCTATTTCGGGTTGGGCGAATCCGACAAAGCATTCGCCTTCCTGGAGCGTGCCGTCGATCTCAACCAAGCGACACTCAAGACTTTACTGGCTCCGTTGTCGAGTGTGATCCTCGTTCCGTACAGAGGTGATCCTCGCTTGCAGCGCATTGTAGACCGTATGGGTCTTACGCAGTACGCCAAAGAGGCGTGGTCGAAAAAGTGACCCGGGTGGGTTTCGAACCCACGACCTACGGATTAAAAGTCCGTTGCTCTACCAACTGAGCTACCGGGTCGGCAAAATCCAAACTTCACACTGCCAAATAACTTAGACAACTGGCGTGAAAGGCACTTTAACGGTGTTCACCCGGAGATTGCAATCATCGCCCCGCCCGCGATCAACGCCAGAAAGTCACAAATCTGCGTTAGCTCATCCGTAACGCGGCCGCCGCCTTTTTCGGGACCGCCTCCGTCTCCTCGCGGTAGGACAGATCGTCTCTCCAGTAACCCGAGTCACGGGCGCGAACATGCCATTCACTTTCTCGAAAGTAAACGCGGTGATTCGCGCTGTGAGGTTGTCCCGCCAGCGTGAGGTAGCCGCTGCGCGTATGGCCGCCCTCGAAGAGAGCAATAATCTCCTCCAGACCCAGGCCCGCCAGCTGGAGCATCAGACCAAGGAAGCACGGGAACTGGCCCACGAGCTCGCTCTGACCAACGAAGAGCTGCGCAGCGCCATGAGCGAGGCCAGGAAGGCATGGCAGGCGGCTGACGCCGCGAATCGCTCCAAGGCCGAATTCCTGGCTGTCATGAGCCACGAGCTCAGGACGCCCCTGAATTCGATCGGCGGCTATGTCGACTTGCTCGAAATGGAGCTGCGCGGGCCCCTGACCGATTCGCAGAAGTCGGATCTTCAGCGCATCAAACGAGGCCAGCAGCACCTGCTCCGCCTCATCAACGACATCCTGAATTTCACGCGCCTCGAAGCGACTGAAGTGAAATACGAGATAATCGACGTACCGTTGCGAGCGCTCCTCACGGATCTCGACGCCGTCGTGAGCTCGCTTGCCACCGCGAAAGAGCTCGACTACGATTGCGACGTGCCTCCGGGAGGCGTCTTCACGCGCACAGATCCGGACAAGCTCCGACAGATCTTGATCAACCTGCTCTCCAATGCCGTGAAGTTCACGCCGGCAGGCGGGCGCATCAAAGTCTCCTGCGCCGCACAGGAGAAAACGGTTTCGATCAGCGTTGAAGACAACGGGCCCGGAATTCCCGCCGACAAGCTCGAGGTCGTATTCGAGCCGTTCGTGCAGCTCGATCGAGGACTGACCCGTACCACCGAAGGAACCGGCCTGGGACTCGCGATCAGCCGCGGCTTGGCGCGCGGAATGGGAGCCGAGATCACATTGAAGAGCGAGGTAGGAAAGGGCTCGGTATTCACGTTGGTGCTCCCGCTCGTGAGGACCCGCGCGACCCCCTCGGGCGGTGTAAGAGCAATACACTCGGGCTGAAGAATTGCGTGGCCATAGCGCGGGCCCGTTCGTCTAATAGGGTGCGCGTTCTTCCCTCCGTCCACCGTCATTGCCCAACCTACAAGCTCTAACAAGCCCGAGCAGGCTCGCGGCTCTTCACAACACAGGGCTCCTCGACACTCCGGAGGACGAGCGCTTCGACGGCTTCACGCGTCTCGCCGCCCAGATCCTCGACGTTCCGACCGTCGTCATTTCGCTCGTCGAGTCGGAACGGCAATACTTCAAGAGCGTGGCGTCATCCATCGGGGCCCTCCCACACGGCTGGAATTCCCTGAACACCACGTTTTGTCAGGATGTCGTCGCGAAACGCGAGGCGTTCGTCGTGCCGGATACCGAAAAGGAACCGCTTGGCGCTGGACGCCAGATCAGAGCAACGGCGTACGTAGGCGTTCCCCTCATCAACGACGACCAGCAAGTGCTCGGCACGTTGTGCGCGATGGACTACCAGCCGCGCTCCTGGAGCACCCGCGATATCGATACACTGAAGGCTCTGGGATCGGCCGTAATGTCGGAGATTCAACGTCGGGTCGCCGAGCGTACGGCCCACGACACCCAGTTGCGGCTCGTGGCCGAGCGGACGCTGGCCCATTCCGTACAGCAGCAGATGCCGGTCGGGGTGGTCGTCGCGGAAGTTCCGTCGGGGCGACTGGTTTCGGTCAACGCGCAAATGACGGAGATATTCCGGACCTCGTTCATGCCCGCGCCCGATCTCAACAGTTATCACGAGTGGGTCGGATTTCACAGCGATGGAAAGCCCTATTCCGCCCTCGAGTGGCCGATGGCCCGTACGGTGACTACGAAGGAGCCGGTGCGCGGCGAAGAGATCCGAATTCAGAGGGGAGACGGGACCGACGGATTCATCCGCATGAGCTCGGCCCCTGTGATTGATTCGAATGGAGACATTGTTGCCGCCGTTGCGATTGTGGTGGACGTCACCGATCAGCGCAAGGCGGAGCGCGCGGTGAAAAGCACCGACGAACGGCTCCGATTCGTGGCGAAAGCGACAACCGACGTGATCTGGGACTGGGACATACAGACCAACGCGCTGGTTTGGAACGACTCGGTTGAGACCGTATTCGGTCACAAGCAGAACCAGATCTACCCCGAGATACAATGGTGGTACGATCACCTGCATCCGGAAGACCGGGAGCGGGTGATCGCCGGGCTGCACGGTGTGGTGGAGCACGGAGGCACAAGCTGGAGCGATCAATACCGCTATCAGCGGCTGGACGGCACGTACGCAAACGTGCTGGATCGCGGATACGTCGCGCGCGACCAGACCGGCGCGGCGCTGCGAGTCATCGGAGCCATGACGGATGTGACCGAGCGAACGCGCTCAGAAGCAGCGATAAGATTCCAGGCGCAGCTCCTCAACGCGGTACAGCAGGCGGTCGTGGCGACAGATCCGGAAGGCACTGTGATCTTCTGGAACAAGTTCGCGGAGAACCTCTACGGGTGGACGGCTGAAGAGGCAGTGGGCAGAATGATAGAGGAGGTGACTCCCTCTCCATTTTTCCGCGACCATGGCGCGGAAATCGCCGGACGCGGCGCGGTCGGGGAGAGTTGGACGGGGGAGTTTCTGGTTCAGGGGAAATCGGGGAAGGCATTCCCCGCTCTCCTCACCAGCTCGCCGGTGCTGGACGAGAGAGGTCGCGTCCTCGGGTTCGTGGGTGTCTCGATCGATCTTACCGAGCGCAGAAATCTCGAGGAGCAATTCCGCCAATCGCAGAAGATGGACGCAGTCGGCCGACTGGCCGGCGGAATTGCCCATGACTTCAACAATCTGCTCACCGTCATCCGGCTCAACACCGAGATCATTCTGGACAGCTTCGATGCGACGGATCCCCGGAGCGACGACGTAAAACAGATCAAGAGCGCCGCGGAGAGAGCCTCGTCGCTGACGCGGCAGCTCCTCGCGTTCAGCCGCAAGCAGATTCTGCAGCCGCGCGTGCTCGACATGAACAGCGTGGTGGGAACCGTGGAACCGATGCTCCGCCGGCTGATCGGGGAAGACATCACGATTACGTCCCAATGTGGTGCGCGCGGCTACGTCGTCGCGGATCCCGGACAGCTCGAGCAGATTCTGGTGAATCTCGTGGTCAACGCGCGCGATGCGATGCCACAAGGCGGCCGTATCAGCATCGAGACGAAAAACGTGGATCTGGACGAGAACTATACGAGTGAGCACGCGCCGGTCGTCGCTGGACGTTACGTGATGCTCGCCGTCACGGACACGGGCGTCGGCATGAATGCCGACACGAAGGAGCACGCATTCGATCCATTCTTCACGACAAAGGATCCGGGAAAAGGCACTGGGCTCGGCCTGGCGACCGTGTATGGAATCGTGAAGCAGTCGGGTGGCTACGTCTGGATATACAGCGAGCCCGCCCATGGTACCGCAGTCAAGCTGTATTTCCCGGAGGTGAGCGCGGCTGCGGCGTTTGGCGCGGGCCCGGAGTATCAGCCGACCATGAAGGCCCCGAACCGCGGTTCCGAAACAATCCTTCTCGTCGAGGACGAGGCAGCCGTTCGCGGATTGGCTTGCCGGATTCTGGAGAGGCAAGGCTATCGCGTGATCCCCGCGCAACACGGACGCGATGCGATGGAAATCGCGACGAAGGAGGCAGGTCAGATCGATCTCGTGCTGACCGACGTCGTGATGCCCGGTATGAATGGCAGAGGTCTGGTGGAGCGCCTGTCCGGAATAAGGCCGGCCATCAAATCCCTCTACATGTCCGGATACACGGACGACGACATCATACGTCGCGGCTTCATCGAGCCCTCGAAGAGTTTTCTTCAGAAGCCGTTCACATCAGAGGCTCTGCTTCAGACGGTGAGAAAAGTCCTGGACGAGTAGGATGCAAGATCGCTTTGCGATCTGTTAATTAGGGTTATGCGTCTTCCCGTCCCAGCCCTCGGCGTAGGAGTCCTTGCGCTAATATCCGCGCGCATTAACGCGCAGGATACGGCAGCGACGCGACTTGCTCCCGTGATAGTCGAAGTTGGACGCGGGACTCACGGCTCCCCGCTCGATCTCCCTTTCGCGGTGAGCGTTCAGACGCCTGATTCGACTCGGCCGGGCCAGCGGCATCTCTCTCTCGATGAAACGCTTTGGCTCATTCCCGGCCTCTCCGTATCCAACCGCAACAACCCGTCGCAGGATCCGCGCATTTCGATTCGTGGGTTCGGCGCGCGCTCCGCGTTTGGCGTGCGCGGAATTCGAGTTCTCCGTGACGGCCTTCCGCTCACACTGCCAGACGGCCAGACCCCGGTTGATTACCTGGATCTCGAATCTGTCGGACGCGTGGAGGTAATGCGCGGCAGCGCATCGTCGCTTTATGGAAACGCCGGAGGAGGCGTGGTGGACATTCGCACTAGCGATCCTCTTCCCGTCCCTGTCTCTGGCGAAGTGCGGCTCTGGACCGGCTCGTTTGGAACGCGTCGCGTCGTTGCCAAGACAGGAGGGACGGCCGAAGGATTCTCCTACCAGGGCAACGTCGCGCGAACCGAGAGCGATGGCTACCGCGATTATTCGCGCCAGAGGACGACTAACGGGTTTGCGCGAGTATCGCTCGACGCTGACAGAGGATCATACGCGCTTGAATGGCTCGGACTGAAAACGCCGCTGGCGCAGAATCCCGGGTCATTGACGCGCGCGCAATTCGAGGCCGATCCGCGAATGGCCGACCCGCTTTCGATTCGCAAAGCCGCGCGAAAAGAGGTTACCCAGTCGCAACTTGGGCTTACCGGGCTACGCAGCTTCACCCACGGCGAAGTCGAAGCCTCAGCCTATGCAGGCACGCGGTCGCTTTCAAATCCGCTGACGTTCGGCATCGTGGATGTGGGGCGCACGATCTCTGGAGGAAACGTCCGCGCGACACTTCCGTTCTCTCTGCTCGGGATGGGCCACAGACTCACCGCAGGAGAAGAGGCGCAATTGCAAAACGATCTGCGTCTCAACTACACGAACTGCAACAACATTCCGCCGCCGACCGTTCCAACGGCAACATGCCCCGATCCGGCCAGTGAGCGCGGCAGCGTCACGCTGAATCAGCGGGAGCTCATCTCCTCGATCGGATCGTACCTCAGGGACGAGATGGAGCTCGGTGACAGATATACGCTGACTGGCGGCGCACGGGCGGACGCGGTGCGCTTCGAGGTCAAAGACCGGCTGATCGACGCGACCAACCCCGACGATTCGGGGCGCCGGCTTCTTCACGCGATAAGTCCGATGGTTGGATTGCTCGCCCGGCTGTCCCCGCTCCAGAGCGCCTATGCGAACATCTCGTCGGCATTCGAGACTCCGACCGCGACGGAGTTGGGCAACCAGCCGAGCGGTGCGGCTGGAATCAATCGTGAGCTGAAGCCGCAGCGATCCGTCACCTACGAGGTTGGCATCAAGGGCGTGAGAACAACTGGATGGCAATACAACGCAGCGGTCTTTGCCACGAGAGTGCAGGACGAGCTCATTCCGTACGACATCCCGGCCAGCGGTGGGCGCCGTTATTTCCGAAACGCCGGGCGGACATCACGTCGCGGTGTCGAGCTCGGCATGGGACTTACCGCCGGGGCATTTGATCTGGGAGGCGCCTACACTTACGCGAATTACCGCTTCGTTGATTTCACGGTCGACACCGCGCACTACGCCGGCAATCGCATCCCCGGGATTCCGCGACAGACCTTTCAGGCGTCAGCGGCGGTGCGGACCCTCGTTGGTACGTTCGTCACGGAAGCAACGATCGCAGACAGGATGTTCGTGGACGACGCCAACTCGGAAAGCTCGCCCGGCTACGCGATCGTCAATGCTCGGCTCGTCTCGATCGCAGCGATGGGACTATCCGCTGCGGAGATCACGCTCGGCGCGCAGAACATCTTCAACCGAAGGTACGTCTCATCGGTGAATGTGAACGCCGCCGGCGGAAAGTTTTACGAGCCGGGCTCGCAGCGCGCGCTTTACGTCGGAGTTAGTCTCACAGGTGCAGTGAAGCGGGCGCCGTAGCATCGACATCCGTCGTGTCTGGTTGTCGAATCGCGCTGTCATATGACCCGCGGAGCAATGAACACGATCATGTATAGCGCCACCCACGAAATCACGATGAAGTACCAGTACACCGCGACGACTGTCGCGTCGGCATAGTGTTTCTTTTCGACAGGACCCACGAGCATCGCCAGTGCGATGAGCAGTGTCTCGAGAGTTCCAGCAAGCAAGTGCGCGAGATGGACGGCAAGAATCGCCCACGTGATGGAGCCGTATGCGTTGGAATCGAAGCGCGTGTGTAAAGCTTTGAATTCAAAGACGCGGAACACGATTGCGCCTAGCCCGAAAAGACCGCTTAGTGTGAGCCAGGCTCCGACTACCACCGGACGTTCGTGACGCTGCGCGAGGCGCGCCGCGTTCCAGAATGGCGCCGCGCTCACGGCTAACACGAGAAGATTGATCGAGGGGATGCCGAGATCGGGAAGATGCGTGCGGGGTGGCGGCCAGGCGTCGAAGTTCCACCAAATGTAGAAATAGCTTGCAGCGAGGATCGCGAAGGCCGCACCTTCGATGAAGATCATAAGCCGGTTGCCCCACCAGCTGGGTGCGTGATGGCTGAAAGCGTCATCGTTGGCCAGAACCGACATACCCACAACGTACCGCCATAAAAAAAGGGGAGCCAGTCGGCTCCCCTTTTTCTCGTCTGACGCCAGGCTACTGTTTTCTCAGCTCGATGCTGCCGTTCACGCTGCTCGCAATGAGATCCCGCCCGCCATTTCCGATGGTGCCTGACGCATGGCGTGGGCCCCAGCGGCCCGACAGAGTCATCGGGAAGTCGCTGTCGATCCCGCCGTGCACGGTGTCGAAGCGGAACGTCGCGTCGAACCGCGCCGGAACATAGATCGAGACCGAGCCGTTCACCGTCTTGAACGTCATGTCGTCGTCTCCCTGTAGCGACGACATCCGCGCATCGACGTTTCCGTTCACTGTTTCAGCCGTGACAGGACCAGCGGTGGTGGTCACATCGACGCCACCATTTACCGTCGTCGCCTTTACCGGACCTGTTGCGTTGCGAACTCTCACAGCACCGTTCACCGTGTTGGCTCTGACCTCAGCGCCCACGTCGCGCACCGATACGGCGCCGTTCACCGAATGCGCGCCGACCCTCACGGATCGAGGCACCTGAACGGTGATCTGGACGTTCGAATGGTTGTGGTTGTTACCATCGTTGTGAAACGACTCCACACCGCCGTCCTCACAGCGCGAGCTGTTGTTCCAGATGGCGCAGATAGTGACGTTGCCCCCAGCCTGGACGACTTCGTAGTGAATGTCGTCCATCTCGCGACCGTTTGACCTCTTCTCAGCAATGAGATGAACCATGTTATCCGGGCTCGGCGCGAAATCCACTGAGCCGTTGACGTTGAACACATTCATCCAGCGGCCGGCATCCACCCGGCCATCCCATCGCCAGGTGTCCGAATCGCGCCCGTACTGCTGCTGCGCACCCAGCGCGGGTGCCGTGAGCAGAACGGCGAATGCCGCGAAAAATCTCATTCTATTCATCATCTCTCCGGGTGGTTGAGTCCGAACCGGTGTTGATCACAATGCTTCCGCTGAACGTGTTGGCGGTGACTCTCGCTCTGCCGTCACCGATCGTGAACTCCATGCGCCCTTCCCTTCTCTTGCTGCCTGGCGGGATAGTCACCGGGACATCGGCCGTGACGTCGCCACTGAATGTCTCGACGCTGAACTGAGCGCCGGAGCCACGGGGAATGTTGAGCCTGATCGTTCCCGAGTGTGCCTCGAAGCTGTAGCGGCCCGACGGCTCGATGGTCCCGGTATATGTGATGTCGCCGCTCACGGTCTCCGTGCGCACGTCTTTCGACTGGATCCCAACGAGGCGGATGCTGCCGCTCACCGAGCTCGCCTGGACGTTGCCGGACACGTTCTCCGCCCGAAGATCGCCGCTCACGGTCTCAGTGCGAAGATTTCCATTGCACTGGGAGGCGTGGACCGATCCTGACACAGACTCGGTGCTGACCGCGCGCACCCCATCGGACACATCGACGTCGCCGCTTACGCTCGTCGCCTCTATCTCGCCCTGCGTACCTTTTGACATCACGTCGCCAGATACGGCTTCCAGGATGACCCGCGCCCCACGCGGGACCGAGACCACGTACTGAGCGTCACCAACGTTGTTGTGTCTGTGCCCCCTTCGGCCTTCATTGTCAGAGTCGTCCACACTCAAGCTGACCCGCGATGAGTTCGCGTCGAAGCGCAACCGGCCGCTCTCGATGGACGCAGAGATCTTTACGTCGGAGCGGTCCCATCCCGTGACGCGGATCTTCCCGGAGATGAGTGAAAGATCGACGGCACCGCCGCGATCCAGTCTCACAGTGGTGTCTATTCGAGTGAGGCCGCGCATCTGCAGGCCTGGGTCGTCCTGTGCCCTTGCGGAAAGGGGAAGAACCATCACTGCGAACGTCGTGACGACGAGCCGCGAAAGGTTGTTTCGGTTTGTCATTTTATGTGCTTGCCGGCAGCATTACCGCCGTCCTTAGAAGCTCGACCTTCTTGTCGAGCGCATGGGTCAGCTGCTGGTTGAGCATGCGGCTGGCCGGATCTCTGGCGAGGGCCGCCCTGCTCTGCCTGATGGCAGCATCGATGATCTCGAGATTCTTCTGGATGACCGCCACAGTCGAGGAGTCGAGCTGAGTCTTCCTCTGCTTCACGATGTTCTGCAGCATCTCGATCTCCTTCCCGTACACTGCATCAGAATTCGAAGAACCGGACTGATCCCGGCTCGCAAGGGTCGCGGGCACGCCAGATCGCGGAGTTTCCGTCAGCCTCGGCGCGAGAGGAGCCCCCTCCGACTGCCCTGGTATGTTCCGCTGAACAGCAGCGCCGGCGGATTCTGATGCCACTGTATTCGCGCCCGGAGAGGAAGCGTTTGTTGCGAGCGTTTGCGACGCGACGGTACCTACGGTCGCTCTGGAATCACCGCCCGGACGCAATGAGCGCGCGGTCACCAGGTAGGTGACACCCGCGGTACTCACGATCAGCGCGGCCGCGGCTATTCCCATCCAGGTGGGGGCGAGCCGTCTCTGTCTTTCCGGCCTTGCCGCCAGCCGGATCACCGGCGCGGCGATCCGCGACTCGATGCCCGCCCAGAGATCACGCGAAGGGACCAGATCGGGAAGCGCCGCCGCTTCGTCCCGGATATTCTCGATGTCTCTCACCAGGCCTGCGCAGCGAACGCACCCTCTCAGATGCCGTTCGACCGAAGCGCGCAACGATCCGTCCAGCGTTCCCTCGAGGTAGTCGGGGAGCGCGGAGTCAAATGCTTCGCAGGTCATGTCGGAGTTCGTCATCGTTCCAGTGTCCCTCTCAAAAGAAGTCGCGCGCGATGGAGCTGCGCCTTACTTCCGCCCGAGGTGATCCCGCATAGCTCCGCGATCTCCTCGTGCTTGTACCCTTCAATGTCGTGGAGCACGAAAACCTTTCGCGCTCCTGCCGGCAGTTTTGCGATCGCGTCCGACAGATCCATTCTCTCGATGTGCATCGGCGCCCTTGCCACTTCGTTCGACCGCTCGTCGCCGACATCGCTCTCATCGGTTCTCGAGGCTTCCTTGCCCTCTGTCTTTCGCGCATTCAAAACCACGTTCACCGCCAAACGATGCAGCCAGGTCGAAAAAGCGCTCTCTCCCCTGAACTGCGGAAGCTTCTCCCAGGTCCTCACGAATACATCCTGGGTTAGCTCCTCGCCCTTCGTCCTGCTTCCGGACATCCGCGTGCACAGCGAATACACCCGGTTGGCGTGCGACCGGTACAGCCGTTCGAAGGCCTGGCGGTCTCCGGCCGCGGCCAGAGCCACGTCCGTGGAGTCACCCATCGGTACAGGTACCACGTTGGAGCCTGCCGCCATTCGGTCGTCGTCCGGACTCTGTTGCAAGATTGGATAACTCGAAAGGCTCAAAGGTTTGAATAGGCGGCAATAGGTTTTTCCCGGGACTGCAGATATGACAGCCACTGGTAGCCTACGGTTTGAACCGTCATAAGGGCGCTACCCAGCCTCTTGGGCGACCAAGGCCTCCAGAACCGCCGTCCCCCCCTCCAGGTCGGCCGGAGACCGCCCAACCAGCGTCACATGCCCCACCTTCCTCTTTTCGGTGGGTGCTTTGCCATAGAGGTGAAGATGCGCCCCCTCGACG
>DHJO01000215.1:13740-14219 GCA_002404375.1 Gemmatimonadales bacterium UBA4718
GTGATTCTCGAACTGGCTCGTCTCTGCGCCCTCGATCGTCCAATGCCCCGAGTTGTGTACCCTGGGCGCCATCTCGTTGGCGAGAAGCGCCCCGTCGACCGCAAACAGCTCGAGAGCCAGTACTCCGACGTACTCCAGCTTATCCATCAGGCGGCGGCAGTATTCGATTGCGAGCGCGCTCGTTTCGGGTGTCGCGCTCTGTGCAGGCACCGTCGATTTTCTAAGAATGCCCTCCCCATGAACATTCTCGACGGGCCAGTAAAAAACTTTGCGACCGTTCGTATCGCGCGCGCCGATCACGGACAGCTCGTGCTGGAACGAGACGTACTTCTCGACGAGCAGCGGAACGCCGGCGAGCCGCTTCCACGCCGACTCCAGGGAGGATTCGTTGCGAATCACCGCCTGCCCTTTGCCGTCATATCCCATTTTTCGCGTCTTGAGGACAACCGGCAGTCCGATTCGTGACGCCGCCTTTCTGA
>DHJO01000215.1:14345-15640 GCA_002404375.1 Gemmatimonadales bacterium UBA4718
CACTCGCTCGGCGACGAACTCGACCGTTGAGAGGGGGATGCTCTCGAACTCGTAGGTGACCACATCCACGCCTTTCAGAAATCGCTCAAGCGCCGCGTGATCGCCATAATCCGCGGAGACTAATTCGCCGATCTGCCCTACCGAAGCGCCGGAGCTCGGATCAAAGAATCGGAACTCGATGCCCAGTTGATAGCCCGCGAGAGCGAGCATGCGCCCGAGCTGCCCGCCGCCCAGAACCCCAACTCTCACTCGGAGGTGGCCGGGTCTGGCTGCGCCAGCACCGCGTTGGTTTGCTCGGCGCGGAACGCGCGGAGTCTCTCGCGCACGTCGGGATTATTCAACGCGACTATCGACGCGGCGAGCAGCGCCGCGTTGATCGCTCCCGGTTTTCCGATGGCGAGCGTGCCCACTGGCACCCCCGCAGGCATCTGCACTATGGAGAGCAGCGAGTCTATCCCCTGAAGCGTCTTCGATTCCACCGGAACGCCGAGCACTGGAAGAGTTGTCTTGGCGGCAGCCATTCCCGGCAGATGGGCCGCGCCGCCGGCGCCGGCGATGATCACCTGAATCCCGCGCGACTCCGCCGATTCCGCGTACTCAAAGAGAAGGTCGGGGGTGCGATGCGCCGACACGACTTTCGTTTCGTGCGGAATGCCCAGCGCGTCGAGGAGCTGCGCTGCGTGCTGCATGGTATCCCAATCGGATTTGGAGCCCATTATCAATCCAACAAGAGCTTCCGCCAATTTATTCCTCTTGTACGGCGTTCCGGCCCGCCCCGCGCTCTAAAGCCGCTCTTCCAACCCATGCTCGAGATCGTCCAGGGCGCTGTCACCCGCGATCATCTCATCCTCGAGATCGTCCTCGTCTGGCACACCGACGTCGTCCAGCGCGCGCTGCTCTCGGTCTTCCATCTCCGATTGCTGCTGAATCTCCAGCAGGAGATCGCTGATCCGGCAGAAACTCTTGCGATGGTGTGGGGTGATCCCGTGCGACGTGAGACCGGCGACGTGCTCGCGCGTCGTGTAGCCTGCGTTGTGGTCCCAAATATAGTGCGGATAGCGCCGGGCGAGCCGAGTCATGAGGAGGTCGCGCGTGACTTTAGCGAGAATGGAGGCGCAGGCGATGCTGAAACACCGGGCGTCGCCGTGAACTACCGCGGTGTGAGGAACCAGGAGTGTGCGAATGACTCGGCCGTCGATAACGACATGATCGGGCGTTACCCTAAGCCGTCCCAATGCGCGCTGCATTGCCAGCGCGCTGGCCTGGTAGATGTTGATGCGGTCGATCTCGTGGAC
>DHJO01000215.1:15833-17410 GCA_002404375.1 Gemmatimonadales bacterium UBA4718
TTGGAGTCGTCAACGCCGGCAATCGCGCGCGTGTCGCCGGGCATGATCACGGCACAGGCGACCACCGGGCCCGCAATGGGGCCGCGCCCTACTTCGTCGACGCCGGCGAGGAGTGGACCCTTGGCGGCGCGAAGATCGCGCTCAATGGTGGTCCAGCGCTTACGCCGTCGCACTTCGCGGCGCCAGCGGGTTTGCTACGCCTCTGCTCCAGCCTCTGCCGGCGTCTCGCTGCCCGGAATCACGACTTTGGCCTTCCGCTCTCTGATACGCGTGGCCTTTCCGGTCAGGTGGCGCAGGTAGTAGAGCTTGGCGCGACGCACGCGTCCGCGGCGGACGACCGTGATCTCCGAGATCATCGGGCTGTGCACCGGGAAGATGCGCTCAACGCCGACGCCATTGGAGATCTTGCGAACGGTGAACGTCGCACTCACTCCCGCGCCGCGCTTGGCGATGCACACACCCTCAAAAGCCTGGAGTCTTTCCTTGTCGCCCTCGCGGACGCGAACATTGACGCGGAGGGTGTCGCCTGCCCGGAACGGGGGGACATTGTCGCGGAGCCACTCTTTCTGGGTTTCAATGAAGGGGTGCATATGACGCTCGGGGCTGAGGTTAACAGCCTGGTAAAGACGTGTTTAGGAGGTTCTTGGGAAGCCCCGAAAAGTAAACTCGCGAGCGCTCGAATGCCAGCATTTCGAGCGTGGATCGATTCCGTTACGGGCTTAGTCTAGCCGCCTTCTTTCCCGAGTGAGGCGATCACCCTGCTCGATGCGCCACTTTTCGATCTTTGCGTGGTCCCCGGAGAGCAGAACATCCGGAACAGTATGCCCGCGATATTCGGGAGGACGCGTGTAGCTGGGCGCGCTCAACCCCCTTCCGAAAAACGAATCACCCCGGGCGCTATCGATATCCGACATCGCGCCGGGGAGAAGGCGCACCGTTGCATCGATGATTGCCAGCGCCGCTGCTTCTCCGCCGCTGAGCACGAAGTCCCCGAGCGAGATCTCTTCAGTCGCGAGATGATCTGCAACCCGCTGATCAATATCCTTGTAGTGTCCGCACAGCAGCGTCAGCTCCTCCCCCGCCGCAAACCGCTCCGCATCCGCGTGCGAGAAGACGCGTCCGCGCGGCGAAAGAAGCACGATCGGGGGCTGAGTCTTTAGCGACTCAACCGCCTCGAAAAAGGGTTGGGGCTTCATCACCATCCCTGGCCCGCCACCGTACGGAGCGTCGTCGACGGTCCGGTGCTTGTCGTGCGTGAAGTCGCGGAGATCGACGATGTTGTATTGGACGCTGCCGGCCGCCGCAGCGCGCGAGGGGATGCTCAGCGTCAGCGGCCCGGCAAAGAATTCCGGGAAAATCGTAACGACATTGATTCTGAGCGGCATCTGCTACTCGATGGACCCCGATGAATCGTCGAGCAATCCGAGTTTGTCGTCCATGACGATCGTGCGCGTCTCCAGGTCTGTGCGGACGATTATCTCCGGGCGATACGGGATGAGGACGCTTCCGCGCGACGTATTTACGTCCAGCATAATGCCCTGCGGCAGCTCGTAGAACGTCGTGACCATGCCGATTTC
>DHJO01000069.1:0-199 GCA_002404375.1 Gemmatimonadales bacterium UBA4718
CGCTACTCGCGACAATCCGACCAAGGTCACGCTCGGGCCGCTCACGAACGCGAGCGACGTCTACGAGAACGACCTGGGAGAATTCGAGACGAGATTGTTTCTGTTCCAGCACCTCAATGACCAGAACGACGCGATCCGCGGCGCGTCCGGCTGGGATGGAGATCGCTACGCCGTAGTAAATACTCCACAGGGCCCGGGC
>DHJO01000069.1:324-2860 GCA_002404375.1 Gemmatimonadales bacterium UBA4718
GCCCCAATCTCGTCAAGAGATACTCGACCTCGGGTCGTGCCCTTCAGCTGACGACCGCTGAGATCGGCGGCAGACCGGTCGTCATTTACGAGGATCTGCCGAGTGGCGCGAATCCGAACATCCTAAATCCAGCAACAGTGAAGCTCGTCCAGTAGGCGGCCTAGAGTCCGAGCAGCTTCTGTAGACCAAACGTGCAAACTCCGATCAGTCCGCCGAGTACATATCCGGTGGTGATGATCAAATTCAGCTCGTTCTGGATCACGTTGCGCAGGATCTCTTCCACGCGTTCGACGCTGAATGCCATCACCTTACGCTCGACCATCGCCTGCACATCGAGCTTCTTGATAAGCTCCGGGAGTTGATCGTGTATCCACTCCCAGATGACTGGCGCCGCCGAGGCGGCCAGTCGACGCGGCGCTTCGGGATCCTTCTTCGCCTCGACGTTGCCCAGGATGTCGGAGATGGGCTTCTGCAGGTAGCTGAGTATCGCGTCGTGAATGGCTTTCGAGATCTCCTCTCTGATCTCGGGCTCCTCGAGCAACCCGACGACCTGCTCGACGCCATCCGTCTCGATTGCGTCGAGCACCGTGTCGAACTTCTTCTCGGTCATCATTAGCTTGGCGAATATGCGTTCGTGAAAGCGCATGTCATCGACGAAGCGATTGAACATCGAGTGGAGTGCGCTCCGCAGCTTGACACGTGTGGTAGGCTGGCCCAGGAACGCTCCGAGCTTGGTCATCGCTACGGGCAAATACGCGGTCGTCGCTGCCTCTAACGCGGTCACGACGGCGGGCGGAACCTTGTCGATCAGGGGATCCCGCGAGGTGAGCATGTTGGCGATGACATCCTCGACGCGCGACTGAAATGCGGTTAGCAGCTCCGGCCGTGCCAGCTCGGTCTGCAGATCTCCCGGCGTGAGTAGTCGCTCGCCGACCGTGCGGCCAAGACTTTTCGCGAGTCTCGCCTGATTCTTGGGAATCGCTCCCTGAAATCCAAACCGCTTTTTCTTCGGGTTGAAGAGCATCCACACCGCTACGGTGTCGGACAGTCCTCCCGCCACCGTGCCTACGAAGACGTGGATGCCGAACTGGATCCAGGGGTTGGCGACATTCACCTACTGCGTTACTGCTCCTACCGAGCTCGATTGGTTGATGGAGGCGCCCGCCGAATCCGAAACGGCGTTCTTGGGCGCGACATCACCGTGCGGCTCCGCCGCGTCGGCGAGCGAGCCCGGGCCTCTCGTGAGAAGCGCGAGGTGAATGATCTCATCCATCGTGGAAACGAACGTGAAGGTCATGCTGTTGACGACTTCGTCGGGAATGCCGCGTAGATCTTTCTCGTTCGCCTTCGGCAGCAGAACCTGTCGGAGTCCGGCGCGGTACGCAGCCATCACCTTTTCCTTGACTCCGCCAATCTCGAGCACCTTTCCGCGCAGCGTCATCTCGCCCGTGAGTGCCATGTCGCGGCGCACCGGGCGCCTGCTCAACACGCTCGCAATCGCCAGCGTAACGGCCGCGCCAGCGCTCGGACCATCCTTCGGGATCGCGCCGGCCGGGAAATGCACGTGAAGATCGCATTCCTTGAACTCGATGTCGTCGACGCCGAGTGTATGCGCGCGCGAGCGTACGTAGGAATACGCGGCGTCCACCGACTCGCGCATCACGTCGCCCAGCTGTCCCGTCACCGTGAGACGCCCGGAGCCGGGCATCCTCAACGCTTCGATCACCATTAGATCCCCACCGGTCGCGGTCCACGCCATCCCTGTTACCGCGCCAATCTCCGGCTCCTGTTCCGCGTCCTCGAGGGTGTAGGTTGGATTCCCGAGGATGTCGTTGACCATGGCATTGTCCACGATCCAGGCGCCCTCCTCTCCATCGGCTTTCTTGCGCGCGCGCTTGCGCATCAGTGCCGCGATGTTGCGCTCGAAATTGCGGAGTCCAGCTTCGCGTGAGTAGCGATTGGAGATGAAGCCGAGCACTTCGTCGGTGAACTGCATGTCCTTGTCCGTGATTCCGTGCTCTTCGAGCAGCCTCGGCAGCAAATACCGCCAGGCGATCTCGACTTTCTCCTCCACGGTGTAGCCGAGAACCCGAATTACTTCCATGCGGTCCCGCAGCGGGGCGGGGATGTCGAACAGATTGTTGGCCGTGCAGATGAAGAGAATGCTGGAGAGGTCGAACGGCAGATTGAGATAGTGATCGACGAAGTTCGAGTTCTGCGATGGATCGAGAACTTCGAGCATCGCCGCCGTAGGATCTCCGGACGGTCCTCCGCTGGTCATTTTGTCTATCTCGTCGATCATCAGAACCGCGTCGCGAACCTGCACGCGACGCAACGACTGCAGGATGAGTCCCGGCATCGCTCCGACGTACGTGCGGCGGTGACCGCGAATCTCGGCCTCATCACGGACGCCGCCGACCGAAATCCGATAGAACGCGCGGCTGATGGACATGGCGATCGCTTCGCCAAGCGACGTCTTGCCTGTTCCCGGAGGCCCGACGAAGCAGAGGATCGGACCGTGGGGATCGCCGCCGCG
>DHJO01000069.1:2999-5811 GCA_002404375.1 Gemmatimonadales bacterium UBA4718
TGGTGCTGCTCGATCTTGATCTCGGTCTGGCGCTTCACGTCCTCGGCGACGCGCGCGCGCCCGACTTCGCGCTCGACGCGGCCAAGGAGGAATTTCAGGCGCTGTCCGATGTTGAGCCGCTGGAGAATTTCGTCCTTGTCCGAAACCTTGAAGTTGAGATTCGTCGCGGCGAGATCGGCGAAGCGGCCCGGATCCGAGATATTCATCTTGAGGATCGCCGGCACTTCGTCCGGAATGCGATCGATCAGCTCGGCCAGCGTCTCGGCGCCGGTCACGATCCGGGAGATGAGATCATCGACCTCGTTCGGATCGGGCGCAATCTCCTTGGCCGGCTTGATTCGGACGATCGCGAACGGCTCGGTTTGCGCTACGCCTTCGACGACGATCCGCCGCAGTCCCTGAAGTGTGATCTGAACGGTCTCGCCGGGAAGATTGATGCGCTCGTGCACCCGCGCCGCGACTCCAACTCTCCCCACGAATCGCTCGGGGTCGAGCACGTCGTCGTGATCACCAGTGGCGACCACGAGGCCGACGATCAGCCCCGATTGCTCGTTCGCTTTGAGGAGCGCCAGGTTCTCGGGCGCGCCCATCTGCACGGCGATTGTGCCTAGCGGATACACGATCGTGGATCGAAGCGCCATGAGCGGCAGCGTCGATGGAATGTCAGCCTGAAGTATGTCGTCTCTACGCTGCGTCGAAGCCATTCAAACTCTCTCGAGCCAGGTGATGCGTCGGTTGTTTCAGAAGTTAACGGCGCCTAAGTTTAAAGGCTATGTTCGAAGACCTGAGCGAAAAGCTCGAAGCCACGTTCGCCCGTCTCCGTGGCCGCGGTGTTCTCAGCGAAGCCGACATCAAGGAGGGCCTGCGCGAGGTCCGCCGCGTGTTGCTGGAAGCCGATGTCAACTTCCAATTGACGCGCGAGTTTCTCGAACGTGTCGAGAAAAAAGCGACCGGCGTGAACGCGCTCAGTACGGTCTCCCCGGGGCAGCAGCTAGTCAAGATCGTCCACGAAGAACTGACCGCCATGCTGGGGGAGCGCCGGGAGGGGCTAAAGCTCAGCACAGTCCCGCCGTCCGTGGTGATGATGGTGGGTCTGCAGGGGTCCGGTAAGACGACCACGGCCGCCAAGCTCGCCCGCAAGCTCAAGGCGGAGGGGCGCTCGACACGCCTCGTCGCCGCCGATGTCTATCGCCCGGCCGCCATCGACCAGCTCGAGACACTCGGGCGCGAACTGTCGATTCCAGTGTACGCCGACAGGACGACGACAGATGTGGTGAAGATCGCCCGCGCCGGTGTGGCCGAGGCGCTGCGGGAGCGCGACAGGGTCGTGATCATCGATACAGCCGGGCGGCTGCAAATCGACGACGCGATGATGCAGGAACTCCTGCGCCTGAAGGAAGCGCTTCGGCCGGCGGAAATTCTTCTCGTCGCCGATGGTATGACAGGGCAGGACGCCGTCAAGATCGCGCAGGGATTCGACAGTGTTCTCGACGTGACGGGCGTGATTCTCACCAAGATGGATGGCGATGCCCGCGGNNGGCGAGAAGTCGGACGCTCTGGAGGAGTTTCACCCCGAGCGCATGGCCGGCCGCATCCTCCAGATGGGCGACATCGTCACGCTGGTCGAGAAAGCACAAGCCTCCTTCGACGAAGCCGAATCGAAGCGCCTGGAGAAAAAGGTTCGCAAGGAGGGGATGGATCTGAACGATTTCCTCAACAGCATGCGGCAGATCCAGAAGATGGGTCCGCTCGAGGGAATTGTGAAAATGTTGCCCGGTGTGAATACGAAGGCGCTCAAGCAGATGAAAGCCGACCCCAAGCGAATGAAGCACGTCGAGGCGATCGTGCTGTCGATGACGCCGGAAGAGCGGAAGAACCCCGGGATCATCAACGGCTCGCGCCGAGCGCGCATTTCCAGGGGCTCCGGCCGCCCGATCAGCGACGTGAACCGGTTGCTCGATCAGTTCCGCGAGATGCAGAAGATGATGAAGAAGATGGCCGGAGGAGGAAGGATGGGGATGCCTTCCATGCCGGGTATGTTCGGAGGCCGATAGTCTAACTGCAACTGAACGGGTGCGAGCCGTCAGTTGTTCAGTTGTAGTTCAGATCGCAGACTAACCGAGATGCCAGGTCTCGCACCCGTTCAGTTGCAGTTCCATGCGGCCTCTGTGCCGGCAATCGATGATCAATTAGATTCCACGACTCAGTCTTACCGGGTGCGCACCGGATTTACCGGTGACGCGAGGAGCCCGGCTTGGGATGCGATCAGCGTCCCGCAGAACACCCTCAAGGGAGCAGCAAGGAAATGGTAAAGATTCGACTCCGCCGCGTTGGGCGGAAAAATGCGCCGTTCTATCGCATTCTCGTCGCCGACTCGCAGAGTCCGCGCGATGGGAAGTTCATCGAGATCATCGGGCAATACGCTCCCAGAAAGAGTGAGGGTTCGCTTAACGTGGACGAAGCGCGCGCGAACTACTGGCTCAGCGTCGGCGCTCAGCCCACTGACACCGTCCGGTCGCTCCTTCGGCGCGCCGGTATTCTCAAGCGCCGGCACGAGCAGAGACTCGGAATCGAGCGCAAAACGACCGCCGTTCCCGTCAGCGAAAAGACTGACGACACAGCCGCGACCAGCGCCTAGAGCGCAGCGGTTCAATATGCCTGGGCCCGAATACGCGATCGTCGGGCTGATCCGCAAAGCGCAGGGGATTCGCGGTGAGGTTGTCGTCGAGCCTCTCACGGACAAGCCGGACGTGGTGTTTGCGTCCGGCAGTCGCGTTTTTGCGGGGACCACCGACGGAGAGTTGGCGATTGC
>DHJO01000235.1:0-4953 GCA_002404375.1 Gemmatimonadales bacterium UBA4718
GCCATCCATCGCCTCGAAGATTCCCTCGAAGTCGGCGCGCTGCATTGGCAGCAGCTTGTTCAGGGCCCGCCGGCGGCCACCCTCTTCGCGGGCGACGATCATCTCGCGCATCGCTGTTATCCGGTCGCCCTCGAAGAACATGTGCTCGGTGCGGCACAACCCGATTCCCTCAGCGCCAAAGTTGCGCGCAATGCGCGCATCACGCGGCGTGTCGGCGTTGGCGCGCACGCCAAGCTTCCTCACTTCGTCGGCCCAGCCGAGCAGCTCGGCATACGATTGATACAAAGGAGCCTGTGAGGCAGCGAGTGCGCCGCTGGTCACGCGAACCACTTCGCTCGGAATCGTCGAGAGATCGCCGACAAATACGCGACCGGTCGCACCATCGAGTGTCAGCCAGTCACCCTCCGCGATCTCCTTCCCGTCGACGCTGAAGCTTCGCCGCTCAAGGTCCACATGAATATCCTTACAGCCCACGACGGCGCATTTCCCCATTCCGCGCGCGACGACGGCCGCGTGGCTGGTCATCCCTCCGCGCGCAGTGAGGACGGCCCTCGCGGCCACGATTCCATGAAAATCCTCGGGCGTAGTTTCGTCGCGCACCAGAATCACGCTTTCTCCGGCGAGCGAGCGCTGCTCGGCCGTGTCGGGATCGAACACCGCGATGCCGCTCGCGGCTCCCGGACTCGCTGGCAGTCCCGTGCAGAGTGGAGTCGCGCGAATCGAGGGATCGATGATGGGATGCAGCAATTGATCTAGATGCGCGGCAGGGACCCGACGGACTGCAGTCACGCGATCTATAAGTCCTTCGCTTACCATGTCGCGCGCGATGCGCACGGCCGCGGCGGCGGTGCGCTTGCCGGTCCGCGTCTGGAGCAGATAGAGTTTGCCACGCTCGACGGTGAACTCGAGATCCTGCATATCGCGGTAATGACGCTCGAGCCGCTCCTGGGTGTCGATCAGCTCCTTGTACGCCCCAGGTAGCCGCTGCGCCATATCGTCGATGTTCAGCGGCGTCCTCGTCCCGGCGACGACGTCCTCGCCCTGTGCGTTGATGAGAAACTCGCCGTAAAACCTTCTTTCGCCAGTCGAGGGATTTCGCGTGAACGCGACGCCAGTGCCGGAATCGTCGCCGAGGTTGCCGAAGACCATCGACACGACGCTTACAGCTGTGCCCAGATCCTCCGAGATGTTGTGTACCCGACGGTAGTCCTTCGCCTTCTTGAGCGTCCACGATTTCCAGACCGCTTCGATCGCGCCCCAAAGCTGCACGACGGGATCGCGAGGGAAGTCGGACCCCGTGCGATTTCGGACGAGCGCCTTGTATTCCTCCACGAGATTCCGGAGATCGCTCTCTCCCAGATCAGCGTCGGACGCAGCGCCCGCAGTCATGCGCTTCGCCTTGAGTAAGTGCTCGAAATCGTGACCCGAAACGCCGAGCACGACGTTCGAGTACATCTGAATGAACCTGCGGTACGAGTCGTAGGCGAAGCGCGCGTTGGTGCTTTGCTCCGCCAGGCCGACCACCGTCCGATCGTTGAGGCCGAGATTGAGAATCGTTTCCATCATTCCCGGCATGGAGACGGCAGCGCCAGACCTTACAGATACGAGGAGCGGACTGTTGGTGTGGCCGAGGTTCTTGCCAGTCGCCTTCTCGAGTCGTGAGACATTCGCTTCGACTTCAGCGCGCAGCTTGTCGGAATACTTTCCCGCTTTGAGGTACTCGATGCACTCGCTGCACGCGATTGTGAACCCCTGTGGAACAGGAACGCCGAGATTCGTCATCTCGGCGAGGTTGGCGCCTTTGCCTCCGAGGACGTCGGTCATGTCCCGCGTCCCCTCGGCGGTTCCATTGCCGAAGAAGAAGACCGACTGCGCCATCGGTGTCAGCAGCCGCAGCCGAGGCGGAGCTTATCCGAGTCGGCGGGGGGTGGAGTGGGGTAGTCGCCAGAGAAGCAGGCGTGGCAGAACCCCTCGGGACCGCCGGGCACGGATTCGAGCATTCCGTCCAGGGTCAGGTAACCAAGGGTGTCCGCGCCCACTTGCTGCGTGATCTCCTCGATGGTCATGTTCGCGGCGATGAGCTCCTCGCGAGTCGGCGTGTCGATTCCGTAATAGCACGGTCCGGTGACCGGCGACGAGCTGACACGCAAATGCACCTCTCGCGCCCCTGCAGCGCGTACCATGCTCACGAGCCCGCGAGTAGTTGTCCCTCGCACGATCGAATCATCGACCATCACCACGCTCTTTCCACGTAACACTTCTCGCACTGCGTTGTACTTGACCTTCACCTTCGCATCGCGGCCGGCTTGCGTCGGCTGCAGGAACGTGCGCCCCACGTAGTGGTTTCGAATCAGGGCGAGCTCGAGCGGCAGTCCGGACTCCTCCGCGAAACCGAGCGCGGCCGAGTTCGACGAATCGGGCACGCTGAATACAAAGTCAGCCGTTGGCGCGGGGAAATCGCGCGCGAGCCGTCGCCCGAGCGCTCTGCGCGCGCGGTCGACCGACCCGCCGAACACCTGACTGTCAGGCCGTGAGAAATAGACGTACTCGAAAACGCACTTCCGCGATTCGAGGGGCGCGAGCGGAAAACTCGACCGCACGCCGTTCCGATCGACGGCGATTATCTCACCGCGCTCCACTTCTCGCTCGACCGTGGCACCGAGCAGATCCAGGGCGCAAGTCTCGGACGCGAAGACGGTGGCGGTTCCGAGCTTGCCCATCACCAGAGGCCTCCATCCGCGCGGATCCCGTGCGGCGAGCAGCGTGTCTCCAATCGCGACGACCAGGCAATACGCTCCCTCGACCCCAGTCAATGCATCAGCGAGCCTCTCCTCCGGTTTTTCCGAGGAGGAGCGCGCGATGCGATGAACGAGCACCTCCGAGTCCATTGTCGACGTGAAAATCGAGCCACCGTCCTCCAAATTGCGTCGGAGCTCCGACGCGTTTGTCAGATTCCCATTGTGCGCGAGCCCGATGTGCCCGTCGCGAAACCTGGCAAGCACGGGTTGGGCGTTCTCGATCGTCGAAGATCCGGCGGTGCTGTACCGCGTGTGGCCAATCGCGATGTCACCCGGCAGGCTCTCCACGTCGGGGACACCCAGACCTTCCGACACCAGGCCCATTCTCTTCATCGCTCGCGCGCCGAGCTCGCGGTCGACGGCGACTATGCCCGATGACTCCTGGCCGCGATGTTGGAGCGAGTAGAGCCCGAGATGCGCCATGGCGGCTGCATTCTCGTGGCCGTAGATGCCGAAGATTCCACACATGTCAGTGCGCCGCCACTGGAGCCAGCTCGTCGAATGTCGCGTGCTCGGGCGTACGCGACATGATCGCCGGAATCGTGTCGTGGTACGCTCGGCGAAGACGCGTGAGCGGTGCCTTGATTGCCACCGTCGCGAGCTTGATCGCGAGACTGTCAGAGGTGCGCCTCACCGTGCCGATTCGTGCGCAGGGGACTCCCGCTTGCGTCGCAATTGCCAGAACGCGCTCGGGCGCCGAGCTGGAAACGACAATCCGTGCCTGTGTCTCGCCAAAGAGGACTCCTCGGTCGGGAATGCTTCCGAATGTCGAGAGATCTATCTCCGCGCCGCTCTGGCACTCCAGATCTGCTATGCAGCATTCGGCGAGCGCAATCGCCAATCCGCCGTCACTGCAATCGTGCGCCGAGCTGACCGCACCAGCGCGAATCGCCTCGAGCAGGGAGTCGATCACTTTTTTCTCTACATCCAGGTTGCAGCGCGGAGGCGGGCCAAGAACTTCGTCGTGAATCGTCGCCAGGTATTCACTTCCGCCCAGCTCTCCGCCCATCTCGCCGAGGAGCAAAACCGCGTCCCCATCGTGCTGGAACGTTGCGCGAGTTATGTGGGACAGGTTGTCGATCAGTCCAACCATCCCGATCACGGGTGTCGGATACACCGCGCCGGTAGGACTCTCGTTGTAGAGAGACACGTTGCCTCCCGTCACCGGAGTACCGAGTGCGCGACAAGCCTCGCCAATTCCGGCGACTGCTTCCCTGAACTGATAGAAGACTTCCGGGCGGGTCGGGTTGCCGAAGTTGAGGCAATTCGTGATCGCCATCGGGCGCGCACCGGTGCAGGCGACGTTGCGCGCTGCTTCCGCCACCGCGATCTGTCCGCCCACCCGTGGATCGAGATAGACGTAGCGTCCGTTGCAATCCGTTTTCACCGCGATGGCCTTGTTCGTCCCGCGAACGCGGAGAACAGCCGCGTCACCGCCGGGTCCGATCACGGTGTTCGTTCGCACAGTCGAATCGTACTGGCGATACGCCCACGATTTGCTGGCGATCGTTGGCGCTGACAACAGAGTCTCGAGAGTCCAAAGGGGGTCGGCCTCCTCAGCGCGCTCCGGAACAGCGAGTGGATCGGCGGCCCGTAGCACCTTGATCGCATCGGACTCACGTGCATCCGGGGAATAGGAAGGGCATTCCGTGACTAGTCTCGACCCCGGAAACTCGGCTACGATTGTCGCACCTTCGGTCACCCGATATACGGGCTCTGCGATTACCTCACCGATCACGGCGGCAGTCAAATCCCACTTCTCCAGGATCTCTCTCACCGCGTCCTCGTGTCCACGCTTTGCCACAACGAGCATCCGCTCCTGCGATTCGCTCAGCAGGATCTCGTACGGGCTCATCCCGCTTTCGCGCGTGGGAACCTTGCTGACGTCAATCGTGACGCCGACGTCTCCGCGCTCGGCCATCTCCGCTGAAGACGAAGTGAGACCGGCTGCCCCCATGTCCTGGATCGCGACGATATGCCCGCTCTTGATCAGCTCCAGGCTCGCTTCGAGCAGCAGCTTCTCCGTGAACGGATCGCCAACCTGAATGCGGGGCCGCTTCGCGTCACTTGCTTCGGAGAGGTCTTCCGAAGCGAACGACGCTCCATGAATTCCATCTCGGCCGGTGCGCGCGCCGACGGCGATGATCGGATTCCC
>DHJO01000235.1:5039-6752 GCA_002404375.1 Gemmatimonadales bacterium UBA4718
GGAATTCCAACGCAGTTGCCGTAGTCGCCGATTCCTTTGACGACGCCGGAAAACAGATACCTCACCCGGGAACTCTCCAGGCTTCCGAAGCGCAGCGAGTTCAGCATTGCGATTGGCCGCGCACCCATAGTGAACACGTCGCGAAGGATCCCGCCCACTCCGGTCGCCGCGCCCTGATACGGCTCGACTGCCGACGGATGATTGTGCGATTCGATCTTGAATGCGACGGCAAGTCCGTCGCCGATGGAGATCACTCCCGCGTTCTCGCCCGGCCCCTGAAGGACGTACGGAGCCTCGGTGGGAAGCGTCTTCAGGACCGGTCGCGAATGCTTGTACGAGCAGTGCTCGCTCCACAACGCGCTCACGATGCCGAGTTCGGTAAAAGTCGGCGTGCGGCCGAGCATCGCGACGAGTCGATCGTATTCGAGCCTGGTGATCCCGTGCTCCGCGACCAGGGCGGGGGTGATTGCGGGATCACCGCGGCGGGGCGACACTACTGACACGTCAGGCCACCACGCGAGCGAGAATCGATTCGAAGAGGCGCACGCCGTCACTCGACCCGACGAGGGGGCTGCAGGCGCGCTCCGGGTGCGGCATCATCCCGAGCACATTTCCGCCCTCGTTGACGATTCCGGCGATGTTGCGCTCGGAGCCGTTGGGATTGGCGTCCGCGTTGGTTTTGCCCTGGGCGTCCGCATACCTGAAGATAACACGCCCGTCGTTTTCCAAACTGTCGAGAACCTGACGCGACGCGACATATCGCCCCTCGCCGTGAGCGATCGGAACTCTCAGAATTTCGTGTGTCTCGTAAAGATTGGTGAATAACGTGCCGGAGTTCTCCACCCGAATGCGCACCTGCGCGGAAACGAACTGGAGGTGCGAGTTCCGCATCAACGCCCCGGGGAGCAATCCCGCTTCGCACGCGATCTGGAAACCGTTGCAGATACCGATCACGGGGCCGCCGCTTCTCGCGTGGGCTGCGACCTCCTGCATGATCGGGCTGAATCGGGCAATCGCTCCGGCTCTCAGGTAGTCGCCGTAGCTAAACCCGCCTGGGAGAATGATCACGTCGGATCCCTGAAGGTCGTGATCCTTGTGCCAGAGATAGACGGCCTCCTCGCTCAGGATCTCCGTCACCGCGTGAAAGGCGTCGTAATCGCAGTTCGAGCCGGGAAACGTGACGATCCCGAACTTCATGCGGGCACCGCCGATTCGATCTCGAAGTCTTCAGTGACGGGATTCGCCAGCAGCTTGGCGCACATTTCGGTCACCGCGTCTTCCGCGGTAATCGCATCATACGAATCCGTCTCGATGATGATGTATCTGCCGACGTGAACGTTCTTCACGGCTTTGAACCCGAGAGTGTGCAGCGCATCGCTCACGGCCTTTCCCTGCGGGTCGAGCAATCCTTTTCGTGGCGTGATATGGACGGCGATGCGGAACTTCGACATCAAGGTTGTCCTCCAATCGGAGCGGGGGGCGGAATGTCGGTTGGTCCGCCCGGGGGTGGCTCACCGTGACCCGGCGGGCGACGCCTTCTCCTCCGCCTGTGTGGACGCTGTCGCGCCGCTTCACTTCCTGCACCAACGACTCCAGCGCCGGTGAGCAGTAGTGGCTCGTCGTCGTCGGAGATCACTGGCGAATCACCCACGGGACGCCTGTCCAGCAGCCCGAAGATCACCGTCTTCGCCAGCCCGTACACGACGTAGCAGA
>DHJO01000235.1:6853-24146 GCA_002404375.1 Gemmatimonadales bacterium UBA4718
GAGACGTTGCTGATCATGAGAAACGCCAGCAGCAGCATCAACCCACGGAGGCCCGTCGTCCAGTTCAGGTCGCCGAGGACAGTCTGGTTGTAAAGAGGGGTCTGACTGAACCAGTAATAGGTCGCCAGTGTCATCCCCGCGGCCGGACTGGGGAGTCCGTGGAAATATTTCTTGGCGCGACCCGCCTGTTCGACGTTGAAGCGCGCGAGTCTGATCACCGCACAGGCGGTGAAAAGAAACGCGAAGATCCAGTCCCACCCGTTTCTGTTGAGCACGGCGAAGTACATGATCATCGCCGGCGCCAGCCCGAACGTGATCGCGTCCACCAGAGAATCGAGCTCCGAGCCGAATCTCGATCCCGTTCCGGTAGCGCGGGCCACCCTGCCGTCCAGCGCGTCGCATATGCCGCCGAACACGACGTAGAGCCCCGCCGTATCGAACTCGCCACGCGATGCCGCTACGATGGCGAACATCCCGAAGAAGAGGCTGGCGAGCGTGAAGCCATTGGGGAGGATTATCACGCCGCGATTGCGCGGACGATCGACCTCCCCCCCTCCTCTGGCGTGCTGCCGGCGACTCTGATCCGGCGTAAGCATCAATGCGATAACTCGCCAAGCACCGTTACGCCCGCGGTCGTCACGTCTCCGACCTTTGCTCGAATCGTCGAGCCTACGGGCAGAAACAGATCGACTCGAGAGCCGAAGCGAATGATTCCCATTCGGTCGCCCTGTCTCACGCGTTCCCCGAGCTTGCTGTATGTGACAATGCGGCGCGCGATGAGTCCCGCGATCTGGCGCACGAGCACGCGGTGGACCGCGCCCACTCTCGCCGTTCGACCCGAGTCAGGCGGAAGGGTATCGATTCCGACCGACATCTGCTCGTTCTCGAGACTCGACTTCTCGGCGGAAGCGTTGAAGAACTTGCCCTTGTTGTAATGGATGTATGACACGACCCCGTCGACTGGATAGCGGTTAACATGAACGTTGAACACGTTCATGAAAATCGAGAGTCTGATCGCTCGCCCCTTGATGAACGCCGGCTCATCGACCTCGGTGATCATGATGAGCTTGCCATCGGCGGGTGCGACGACCAGCGATGGCCCACGCTCTCCGACTCGCTCCGGGTCGCGGAAGAAGTACGCGACCCATAGGGCCAGGAGGAGCAGGACAAACGCCGCGAGCCAGAGTCCCCATGACCGACGGGACACCGCGAAAGCGAACGCGCCGGCAGCCACGAGCGCCGCGATGGCAATAAAAAGCAGTCCTTCGCGCGCGAAGTTCAATGTGATGCGTCAGTGTTGAGCGAGCGGCCGGTGAGGCGACGGTAGATGTCGAGGTAGCGCTCGCTCGTCGCGTGGATCACTTCGTTCGGCAATCGCGGTGGTGGATAGTTGCCATCCCATCTGCCTGCGCGCTTTTCCGCATCGAGATAGTCGCGAAGGGGCTGCTTGTCGAAGCTTGGCTGCCCATGACCCGGCTCGTAAACGTCGGCCGGCCAGAAACGCGAGCTGTCTGGGGTGAGCACCTCATCCACCAATATAACCTTTTCGCCCTCCTTCCTGTTCTTCAGTCGACCGAATTCAAACTTCGTGTCGGCGATGATTATTCCACGCTCCGCGGCGATGGCGCGACCCGCTTCGTAGACCTCGCGCGACAGCCTTTCCAGCTCTCCCGCCCATTGGTCGCCGATGAACGAGCGCATCCGCTCAACCGTAATGTTCTCGTCGTGACCCTCATCAGCTTTGGTGGCCGGGCTGAACAGAGGCGGATCGAGCCGATCAGACTCCCGCATCCCTTTCCTGAGTGGCTCGCCGGCCAGGGTTCCGCTGTCGCGGTATTCCTTCCACGCGGATCCCGAGAGATATCCGCGCACGACGCATTCGACGGGAAAGACGGTCGTGCGCCGGCACAACATCGCCCGGCCAGCGAGCTCTCGCTGGTGATCGCGCAGCTGTGGCACCTCTCGCACGATTTCCGACATGTCAGCAGACAGCATGTGGTGCTCGACCCTCGATTCGAGCTGCCTCAGCCACCAGGCCGTGATCTGAGTCAGGACTGCGCCTTTGTGGGGAATCGTCTCGGCCATCACGACGTCGAAGGCGCTGACACGGTCGGTCGCGACAAGCAGCAGCCTCTCGTCATCCACGACGTACACATCGCGAACCTTTCCGCGTCTGAACGGGGTGAGCGGAAGGGCGCTCGCTTCCATCAGCATCAGACGCGGAGCTCCTCGGCACGGTCGACCTTGGCCATGTCGCCCGCGAAGAGTGGAGTAATCACGTCGCGCAGAAACTCATCCACCTGCTCAGGCGCGCGGCCGACGAATCGTCTTGGATCAATGGCGCCCTCGAGGTCCTTCATCTTAAGGCCGAATGATTTGTCACGGCCCAGCCGGTCGAGAAGATCGTTCCCGTCCGCGCCATTCTTCAGGGCGCGCGCCGCCTCGATGCTGTGCTTTCTGATGGTTTCGTGCGCCACTTGTCTGTCGCCACCCGCGCGCACGGCGCGTACGATCAGCTCCTCCGTTGCCATGAACGGCAGTTCTGCCGCGACCCTGCGCTTGATTACAGCCGGATGAACCTCCAGACCGCTCGAGACGTTCGCCATCAGCAGGAGAATCGCATCGGTCGCCAGGAACATCTCCGGTATCACCAGCCGGCGGTTAGCGCTGTCGTCGAGCGTCCTCTCGAAATATTGAACGGCGTGGGTCTGATTCGCGTTGCTCTCGAGCGAGTTCACAAATCGCGCGAGTGAAGCGATACGCTCCGAGCGCATCGGATTTCGCTTGTATGCCATTGCCGAGGAGCCGATCTGCTCGGCCTCGAACGGCTCCTCCATTTCGCCGAATGACTGCAGCATCCGGATGTCGCCGCTGAATTTGGCGGCACTGGCAGCGAGGCCCGCCACCACCGACAGAACGAATGCATCGAGCTTGCGCGTGTACGTCTGGCCGGTGACGGCAAGAGGCGCGGCGAACGACATCTTCTCGGTCACGAGCCGGTCGAGGGCGCGCACTTTCTGGTGGTCGCCCTCGAAGATCTCGAGGAAGCTGGCCTGGGTTCCTGTCGTTCCCTTCACGCCACGGAACGGAAGAGTCCGGCGCCGATAATCGATGTCCTCGATATCGAGCACCAAGTCCTGCATCCAGAGCGTGGCGCGCTTGCCGACGGTCGTGAGCTGCGCCGGCTGGAGGTGCGTGTATCCCAGGGTCGGCTGATCGCGCCAGTGCTCGGCGAACGCCGCAAGCGAGCGAAGCACGTCGAGCGCCCGGCCGCGAAGCAGGTCCAGCCCGCGCCGCATCAGAACGAGATCGGTGTTATCGGTGACGTAGGCGCTGGTGGCGCCCAGGTGGATGAAGGGCTTTGCCTTGGGTGCCACATCTCCAAAGGCGTGCACGTGCGCCATCACATCGTGACGAAAGCGTTTCTCGTATTTGGCGACCGCATCGAAGTCGATTTTGTCGAGATTCGCACTCATCTGGCGAATCGCCTCTTCGGGTATCTTTACGCCCAGCTCGCGCTCCGCTTCGGCGAGTGCGAGCCACAGGCGACGCCACAAACCGTAACGAGTTGCGGGCGACCAAAGCTCCAGCATCGCCGCCGATGCGTACCGCTCCGCGAGCGGAGAGCTATATCGGTTCGTCACCACTATTGCAGGCTGAATTCTGTGGCATAGATCTGCCCGCCGCGCTCGAAATACAAGCGAATTCCGCCGCGCCCATAAGCCGTCAGAATCCGATTGACCGATTGTGCGTCAGGAATCGGTGTGCGATTGATCTGTACGATTACGTCGCCGGACTGAAGGCCGATCTGCTGCTGAATCCTGTCGCTCACGCGATTTACCAGCGCGCCCTGCCTGCTCTGGATCTGGTACTGCGCGCGAATCGGCGGAGTGAGGGAAATGAGCTCGAGCTCTCGGAGCACGGTGACCCTGGGCGCATTCACGTCGGGGAGGTCGGCTACCTGGACGCTGACCGGCATCTCGCGTCCTGCGCGCTTCACAACAATGGAATCGTTGTCACCGACGCGCAGTTCGAGAAGCTCTGCGTACCAATCGTAGGCGTTGTGCAGCGCTCTGCTGCGCGAGCGGACGATGACGTCGCCGGGGCGAATTCCGGCGCGCGCGGCGGGAGAGCCGGGAACGACAGAGGCGACGACGACACCCTTATTGCCCGCCAATCCAGGCGTGCGTGACATCTCCGGCTGCATTCCGATCCATGGATGCCTCACGACCCCGTGAGCGAGAAGATCCTCCGCGACACGGCGGGCGCGGTTTATCGGAATCGCGAATCCAATTCCCACCGAGCCGCCGCTCGGCGAGAAGATGGAGCTGTTCACGCCGATCACTTCACCCGCCGCATTTACAAGCGGGCCGCCGGAATTGCCGGGATTGATCGATGCATCAGTCTGGATCATGTCCACGTACACCCCGGCGCCTTCACTCGGCGTGGCGAGATTTCGCCCGGTGCCACTCACGACTCCGGCGGTGACGCTTGGCTCCGAGTTGGCGAGGATGAAGCCATATGGATTCCCGATTGCGATTGCCCACTCGCCAATCAGCAGATCGGTCGACGAGCCGAGAGGAGCGACTGGGAGGTTCTTCGCATCGATCTTGATGACCGCAAGGTCGTTCGCCTCGTCGCTTCCGATCAGGCGCGCGGGATAGGTCGCTCCGTCCCGCAGCGCCACCTGAATGCGTGTCGCGCCGGCAATAACGTGGGCATTGGTGACGATGGCGCCATCCGGGCGGATGATGAAACCCGAGCCAAGCCCTGCCGCAGTACGCTGTCCCGACCGACCGCCGAAGAACTGCTCGAACACATCGGCCGGCACCTGCTCGATGACCTCAGTCTGGACGGTTACAACCGCGGGAGCAACGCGCGCCACAGCATCGGTGATCGCCGTCCGGCGGGAGGAATTAATGGCGCCCGCTGTCGCCCGAGGTGCCGATGATTGTGCGCTTGAAGGCGCGCTGGATGCGCCCTGACATGCCACGAACACCAGGGCGGTAAGCGAGCGCGCGAACCTGATCCTCATGAATTCGTGCGGGACTTAGGTCGCCTTGCCAGGTCGCTGAGGAAACGATCGACGCCCTTGTCGCTCAATGGGTGGACGACGAGGGCGCGCAGCACCGCGGGAGTAACGCACACGATGTCGGCACCGGCCGTCGCGCATTCGGCGAACTGGAGAGCGGACTGGGGTGACGCGGCCATGACGTCGCACTCCTCGCCGCCTGCGTCGAGCACATTCTTGATATCGGCGAGTGCCTGGGCGCCGGGCTGGCCGTAGGCCTCGAGCTCACCAAGAGTCACGCGCACCGCCGACGCTCCGGCCTTGGCGGCGATGACCGCCTGCGCGGCGTTGAACACGAAAGTGGCGCAGATCACCACGCCTTCGGCGCTCAGCCTCGCCATCGGAATCAGTGAGTCCTCGACCAGCGGTATTTGCACTACGATGTGATCGGAGACTTTAGCGAGCTCGCGCGCCTCCGTGTACATGTCTGCCGACGCGACCGCGCCCACCGGCACGCAGATCGGAAATGCGAATTCGCGCGATATCTCTTCGAGCCTCTCCTTCGCGCTCGAGTCCGGCGCGTCGACGCTGAAAGCGACGTGCGAAAACGCGACGCCGTCGGCGAGCCCGGCCGACGCGGCATTCCTGATCTCATCGAGGTTCACGCTCTCGAGATAGATGTTCATTCGCTTTCCAGGTAAAGGTCTTTCGGATACTCAACCCGCTCAAGAAATAAAGCGTGTGGAGGAGCGGGTTGAGAGACTTGACTGTTGTCCCTCTGCTGAAGGAGGTCCGCGATCACTTCCGGCTCCCGTTTGCCTTCTCCAACTTCGAGCATGGTCCCGACCAGAAAACGGACCATGTGGTGCAGAAATCGGTCGGCTGTGATGTCGAATACGAGCCCGCCTTCCCCTTTGCGCCAGGTTGCGCGGGCGACGGTACACCGATGATCATCCCGGTCGGGAGCGGTGCCTTTGACCGCGAACGCCCGGAAGCAGTGCTCGCCCTCGACGGCTCGCGCGGCGGCCTCGAGGCGCGGAAAATCGAGCGATTTCCTCCAGACCAGCTCGTGAGTCCGGCGAAACGGGGAAGATGCGAGATCGTCTGTGCCTACGTAGTAGCTGTAGCTGCGGGATATGGCGCTATAGCGGGGGTGGAACTCGTCACGCATTTCGAAGGCTGCCGCAATCCATACATCGTCCGGTAAAATGGCGTTCATCGATCGTCGCAGAGCATGCGCGCCCCATTTCTCGGGGACGCGTGCTCCCGCGGCCTGACCGCGCGCGTGGACGCCCGTATCTGTCCGTCCAGCGCCGACGACGGTCACGGGTTCTCCACACAGTTTGGACACCGCCGCTTCGAGGACTCCCTGAACCGTCCGTTCACCAGGCTGCCGCTGCCAGCCGGAAAAGCGCGCGCCATCGTAGTGCAACACGAGTTGCACGGAACGCGACAGCATCGCGTGAAATTATCCTCGCGGGCCCCACTGTCAAGGAACGTAAAGCGTTGAAGATGATTGACTTTCGCTGGTTCGCTGGTCAATGTGGAACCGCCGTCGGGAGTACGCGGCATCCGAGTACTCCGCGACTTTCACTCTAATGATGATCGGCTGACCCACGATGGCCCCACGAACTCTTGCTGTGCTATCCACCGTACTCGCCTCGGCAGGCAACGTGTCCGAAGCGCTCAATGCGCTCAGCCAGGACATCGCCGAGCACGATCGCAACGGAAATGTCGTGCTGTTCATCTACGACGCCCGCCGCGATCTGCTCGCCGAGCGCCTCATGCCCGCGCATGAAGGCATGAGGACGGCGCAGCTGGAGATCGCACTCGATCACCTTCCCAGCGCGATCAGGCGCACGATCTCCGCCGGCAAACAGTTCGCGGATCTCGGCACTGAGTCAGGCGACTACCAGAAGCTGCTCGGGACGGGAGCTTCCCCCGAAGCGGGCGTACTTTTACTCCGGGGACTTCTTGTCGACGGTGAGCTCGCCGGCGTGCTCGCGCTCTCGGAACCCAAGACGCGATTCGGGCACAGGCTTTCGGAAAAAGTCGCGCCCGCCGTCGATCTGTTCTCGCTGGCTTTCGCCCGGTTGGCCGAGCGCCGCGCGCGCGAAGAAGCGGTGCGGACACTGGAAGAGCTCACCAAAGCCCTCAATGAGGAAAACGCGCGAGCGCTTCAGGATCTCCAGCGCAAGCTTGCCGAAGCGCGGTCGGCGCTGAACGGGAAGGGAGGTAACGATTCGATTCGCGTCTCTCAGCTCAAGCGAGCGATAGAGGTTGCCTCCGTTGAAGCGCGCGCGACCGCCGAACGGCTGTCCGCGGTGGAGGAACAGGTGCGGGTGGCCGTTACGAAGCTGGAAAAGGCGCACGTACAGCTTCATGCACAGGGCGAAGCGCTACAGACCCAGAGCAACATTATCTACAGGGTGGAGCAGGCGCTCCGCGATGCGACCGCTGGTCGCGGCGACTCGCGCAAGATTCTGGAAGAGGTGCTTCAGATCGTTACGTCGAAAGAGCAAGCCTCTTCGCTGTAACCAGGCAACAATGAGCGCCCCACCCGCGAACGCGCTCCAGGGCGCGATTCATAAGCTCGCGTTTCGAGAGCCTCTCAGCGCCGACGACGCCCAGGCGGCGTTCGACATAGTGATGCGCGGCGAGGCGAGCGCTGTGCAGGTTGCGGCCTTGCTCTCCGCGCTCCGCGCAACCGGAGAAAGCGTGGATGTCGTTGCGGGAGTCGTCAGGGCGCTCCGCACCGCAATGGTCACGCTCTCCGCTGAGGATGCTGATGGACTGGTCGATACGTGCGGAACCGGCGGGGGCGCGGTCGCGACGTTCAATATCTCGACCGCCGCCGCCATCGTCGCCGCTGGGGCCGGGGTTCGCATCGCTAAGCACGGCAATCGCTCCTTCACGACGAAGTGCGGAAGTGCGGACGTTCTCGAAGCCCTCGGGGTCGCAATCGACGTTCCGGTATCGACGATGGAAGCTTCTCTCAGAGAGGCGGGAATCGTCTTCATGTTCGCGCCTCTGATGCACCCCGCGATGCGGCATGTCGGACCCGTCCGGCGGGAGCTGGGGATTCCTACTGTGATGAACATCGTCGGTCCGCTGGCGAATCCGGCGCGCGCCGGGCGGCAGGTCGTGGGGGTAGCCGACGTCGAGCGCGCACCGATTCTGGCCGGAGCTCTCGCAGCTCTGGGCACCATCCACGCGATGGTGGTCTACGGCGAGCCGGGCCTGGACGAGGTCTCACCCCTTGGGCCAACGCACGTGGTAGAGGTTCGGAAGGGATCAACGAGTCGTTGGACCATCAACCCCGAAGAGCATGGATTCAAGAAGATCTCGCGGGAGGATCTTGCGGGTAGTGAGCCGGCGGAAAACGCCCGGATCATCGTGACGATATTGGACGGCAAAGGACCGTCCGGCGCCCGCGCGGCGACACTGCTGAACGCGGCCGCTGCGATCTACGTCAGTGGCAGGGTAAAGACCTTCGCGGACGGCATCGCAGCCGCGAAAAAGTCTATCGACTCGGGGCAGGCAAAATCAGTTCTGGACCGCTTGAGACGAGCGAGCCCAAACGCCGTCAAGACAGCAACTTAGGGGACCTGCCTCTAGAACCTTCTCAGCACGCCTACGACGATCCCCTGGATCGAGATGTCGTTCTCGTGGACGTAGATCGGATTCATGGTCTCGTTGGCGGGCTGCAGCCGTATGCGGCCGTCGCGCTCCCGGTAAAACTTCTTGACCGTTGCCGATGTGCCATCGATCAGTGCGATAACCATCTCACCGTTGTCGGCGGTGTTCTTCTCGTTGACGATGACGAAGTCGCCGTCGCGAATCTGTTCGTCGATCATCGAGTTGCCGCGGACTCGTAGGACGTAGTGGTTGCCTCCACGTCGCACCAGATCTTCGGGCACGCCGATCGACTCGGGCATTTGGATCGCCTCGATCGGCAGGCCGGCTGCCACAGTACCGAGCAACGGAAGCGACATCGCCCGGGGAAGTACGTCCGACGGCACGAGCTCGATGCCACGGCTCTCGTTGTACGCGCGCTTGATGTAACCCTTGCGCTCGAGATTGGTGAGATGCTCGTGGACCGTTGCGAGGGAGTTATAGTTAAACTGCGTCGCAATCTCCTCGAAGCTCGGCGCGTACCCGTGCTCTTCAGAGTAATTCGCGAGGTAGGTAAGAATCTCCCGCTGGCGTTTTGTGAGCGACATATCCTTTTTCCGCGGCTGGTTTGAGTACGGACCGGTCGGTCTTTCCTACCGAACATTTGCCGAATTCCTACATTAGCCGAACATCAACCGAAGCGCAAGCTCTTTCTGCCTGGACGCCACCGAGCGGTACCCTCGGCGATCTGACCGACGAAGCACGCGTCCGTGCCGCAACGCTTACGCCTCGGACGGCGGAGCTAACGCGCGCGATCGAGACGATGGGCCGGCCACCCCGCTTTGCGGCCGCGCTTAGGCGGCCAAACATCGCAATAATCGCAGAGGTGAAGCGGTCCTCTCCGTCGAAAGGCGAGATCAATACGGCGCTCGACCTTGAGAAACAGGTGCGAGCCTATGAAAAGGGCGGGGCGGCAGCGATCTCGATTCTAACGGAGCCCCGACGGTTCGCAGGCTCGAATCAGGATCTGACGCGTGCGCGCACGGCGGTGCCTACTCCGCTGCTCAAGAAGGACTTCCACGTCGAGGTCGTGCAGATCCTGGAAGCGCGCTCACTCGGCGCATCCGCAGCGCTCGTAATTGCGCGGGCCGTGCCTGCTGCGCGACTGAAAGAGCTCATCAAGGCCGGGGATGATATCGGGATCGAGATCCTGGTAGAGGTCCGCGACGCGGGAGAGCTGGACCTCGCGCTTTCGCTCGGTGCGCGCTTGATCGGCGTCAACAACAGGAATCTCGAGACACTGGAGATCGACCCAGAGACTTCGCTGCGGCTTTTGCCGCTGATTCCGCGCGAGATCGTGGCAATTGCGGAAAGCGGAGTGAAGTCGATCGCCGACGTAACCCGATTAGCGGTCGCCGGAGCGGATGCTGTCCTGATAGGATCGGAGCTCTCGGCCTCGACCGATCCGGAGGCAGCGGTTCGCGCGCTCACGGGCGTAGCACGGACNNGCCGGTGCTCGCAAAGGTTAAGTTCTGCGGCATGACGCGGCCGCAGGACGCAGCCATCGGCGCGGAGATCGGCGCGAGCTACATCGGCGTGGTGTTCGCTGATGGGCCGCGGCGCGTTACGTCTGGCCAGGCGAACAAGATCTTCGAGGCGGCCGGCAAGAAAGTAAAGCACGTAGGAGTATTCGGCACCAACGACCCCGAGGAAATCGCGCGGACTGCAGAGGAGGTACGCCTCGACGTAGTGCAGCTCCACAACGATCCGACGACCTCCGACCTGAAGGCGATCCGCGGAAAATTCAGGGGAGAAATCTGGGCGGCGATCAGAATCGCCGGGGCGCACATACCTCGCGAAGCCGAAGCGCTGTTCGACAACGCCGACGCGATCGTGCTCGACGCCAGAAGTGAGAAGCGGCTCGGGGGAACCGGGCAAGCTCTGCCCTGGGGCGAGCTCGCGGCGGATCTAGCCCGGGACCGAGGCAGCTCCGCGGTCGTCCTCGCCGGGGGTCTGAAGCCGGGCAACGTAGGCTCGGCTGTACGCACGCTCGCGCCGGACGTGGTCGATGTCTCGTCGGGTATCGAGAGCGCTCCAGGGATCAAGGATCCCTGGCTGATGCGCGAATTCTACGCGGCGGTTTCCGGCGCCCGCGCACACTAAAGTGGCGACGGATACCGTACACCGCTTCGGTGCGTTCGGCGGACGATATGTGCCGGAGACGCTCATCCCCGCGCTCGACGAGCTCGACGTGGCGTTCGACGATGCGATGCGCGACACACGATTCGTCGCCGAGCTGGACCGCCTCCTCAAGGAATACGTAGGACGACCGTCTCCGCTCAGCACTGCGCCGAGGTTCTCGCAAGAGGTCGGCTGTGCCGTCTACCTCAAGCGCGAGGACCTGAACCACACCGGGGCGCACAAGATCAACAACGCTCTTGGGCAGGCTTTGCTCGCGCAGCGGATGGGAAAGCGGCGCATCATCGCGGAGACGGGAGCAGGCCAGCACGGAGTCGCCACCGCCACGGTATGCGCCCGCTTCGGACTCGAGTGCATGGTGTACATGGGCGAAGAGGACATGCGGCGGCAGGAGCTGAACGTCTTCCGCATGCGGCTCATGGGCGCGAAGGTGGTCCCGGTTCGCTCCGGAACGCGAACGCTGAAGGACGCGACGAGCGAAGCGATACGCGACTGGGTCACCAACGTAAGCGACAGCTACTACATCATCGGCTCGGTAGTAGGGCCGGCCCCCTATCCCCGAATGGTGCGCGATTTCCAGTCGGTGATCGGCCGCGAGGCAAAGGATCAGATGCTGGAGACCGCAGGCCGGCTTCCGACGAGCGTGATCGCCTGTGTCGGGGGTGGGTCGAACGCGATGGGGATCTTCCACGCGTTCGTTGGCGACCCGTCCGTAGAGCTTGTCGGGGTCGAGGCAGCGGGCAGGGGCCTCGACAGCGGGGAGCATTCCGCCTCGCTCCAGCGGGGAGTCCCCGGAGTGCTGCATGGCTCGTTGAGCTACCTGTTGCAGGACGAAAGCGGTCAGGTCCACCCCGCGCACTCCATCTCTGCGGGGCTGGACTACCCCGGGGTGGGGCCGGAGCACTCGCACCTCAAGGACACCGGCCGGGCGCTGTATGTCTCCGTCACTGACGATGAGGCTGTCGAGGGCCTGGGCATCCTCAGCCGTCTTGAGGGCATAATCCCCGCTCTCGAGACGTCACACGCCGTCGCCTGGGTCGTCAAAGACAAGGGTCGGTGGAAAGAGACGGACGCCCTCCTGATCTGCATCAGCGGACGGGGCGACAAGGATCTCGCGCAGATAACTGAGATGGGACTTCTTCCCGAATGACAACGTCGGCAACCGCAAACGCGGAACAGGACGAGCTCGACGAGCCGTCCTTTCCGATCATTCTTGTCACCGACCTCCTCAAGTCGTTCGTCAAGGCTGTCCGGGCGCATCAGCTTTATCTCCCCAACAACCCGATGCACGCGCGGTCCCTCGAGACGGTGCGCGAAGCGTTTGCGGCGATCTGGCAGAAGACCGGCGAGCTGGATCTTCAGGTCGTCGAAACGCAAATGATGTGGGAGGGGCGCGTTGTCCTCGATGAGAAGGAGAGAACCAGCGACAATCTTGCCTGGCTCCTCTATAAGGACGGAATCCGCGAGCTGAAGATGCTGAGAGGATTCGAGGAGGAAGAGCTTGGAACGTTCTTCGATCTTCTCCAGCGGGTTCGCAAGGCAACGGACGACGACGACGATCTGCTCACCCTAATGTGGGAGCGCGAGTTTGCGACTCTCCAGTACAAGTATGTTGACCTCACCGCCGAGGGCGGCCCCGGGGTCGAGTCGATGGAGCGCGCCGAGCAAAAAGAGAAAATTCTCTCTCCCGCGCAGGCAGAGGCCGGCCTCGAGACTACCAACTCGTCGATAGCCAGTCTCGACGACTTCGATTCGACTCTCTACTTCCTCGACGACCGCGAAGTCGAGTATCTGCAGGGAGAGATCAAACGCGAGTTCTCGACGGACTTGCGGCCGGCCGTAGTCGCTTCGCTGCTGGACATATTCGAGACCCACAAGGATCCGACTGTGCGCGAGGAGATCTGCGGCCTCCTCGACCACTTCCTTCTGATACTTCTCTCGAGCGCGCAATACAGAAACGCGGCCTATCTGCTTCGCGAAGCCAATGTCACCGCGGCTCGAGCGCCCGAGATCCTCGAGCCCCAAAAACAGCGGTTGATGCAACTTGGCGAATTGATGAGCGATCCGAAGCCGCTTGGTCAGCTCCTCCAGGCGCTCGAAGATTCCCCGCTCCGTGCGCCACAGATGGAGCTGGACGAGCTATTCGGCATTCTCCAACCGCGAGCGCTCGAATCGATCCTTTCCTGGATCGGTCGCTCCAGCAATCCGCAGCTCAAGATGGTGCTCGAGCTCGCTGCAACGCGCCTCGCCTCGTCGCACAGCGCCGAGCTCATACGACTGATCGGCTCGGATGACGAGGCCGTCGTGCTGCAAGCGATCCGCCGCGCTGCCGCCCTGAAGTCGCCCGCTGCAGTACCCGCGCTGGGGAAGATGCTCACGGTCGGGGAGCCGGAAATGCGCGTCGCCGCCGTGACGGCCCTTACAGAGATAGGGTCGACGGGCGCCATGCAGATGCTCGAGCGCGCGCTGATCGACGACGACCGTGATGTCCGGACAGTCGCCGTGCGTGCAATCGGAGCGCGCAACGCGCGGGCCGCGCTTCCACGCATCGAAGCCGCGATCAAGGGAAAGCTCCTTCGCGAGAGCAATCTCACCGAAAAGATGGCGTTCTTCGAGGCGTTCGGCCTCATGTGCGGCGACGGAGGAATTGCGCTCCTCGACGGCGTGCTGCACGCCAAAGGGTTCATGGGCGGCAAGCGCGACGATCCCGAGTTCCGCGCATGCGCGGCGATGGCGCTCGGCAAGATCGGATCGCCCAAGGCGGTGGACGCGCTGAATAAGGCAGCTAACGAGAAGGACGTCATCGTGAGGAATGCAGTGAGCAAGGCGATTCGCGGATCCTCAACATGAGCGCCGCCGGAGAAGTAACGGAATCCGTTCGCAGCGAGGGAGACCGTCAGTCGGGCTCCAACGTTCGCCGCGGCGGAAGATCCTTCATGATTGCATTCTACGCGGCGCTGCGTGCCATCAAGCTTTATCCTCTCGAGCATAGCGCGGTGCAGAAGACACTCGCGGAGCTTGCACAGGTTGCCGAGGAGCTTCGCGCGGAGGAAGAGGAGCTCGAGTTCCGCGTGTCGGGCGAATTCATCTTCATCAATTCCACCCGACTCAGGCTGGATCTCAGCAACTACGCCACGTTCGGGCACATCCTGACCCTGTGCAAGCTTTCCGGCATCGGCGCCATCCACGTCGGGCCGCATGGAGCAGCACGGGACTGGACATTCCTCCTCTCACTTCTCGGCGGAGAAACCCAAAGCGCGCCCGCCGAGCGGTATAAGGAAATCGTCAGCAGGCTCACCGAGGCGAAGATCGAGACCTTTCAGCTCGATGCTCCTACCGAGACGCAAACCGACAGGGAGTTCAACGAGGAAGCGAAGGCTGCGGCGAACCGCACATATTCGCAGTCTGTCGCGGTAACGAAGGATGTCATCAACTCGGTCCGCATCGGCAAGACGCCCAACATTAGAAAGATCAAGAGAGTGGTGCAGGGAATCGTCGATCAGGTGCTGAATGAGGAGACCTCGCTCATCGGACTGACCGCAATTCGCGACTACGACGAGTACACCTTCACTCATTCGGTGAACGTCTGCATTTTCTCGATCGCCCTCGGGCGACGTCTCGGGATGACGAAGCTTCAGCTCTACGAGCTGGGACTCGCCGCGCTGATGCACGATATCGGGAAGTCGCGTGTCCCACTCGATCTTCTCCAGAAGGCCGGCGAGCTCACCGACGAAGAATGGAAGTGGATGGCCGCGCACCCATGGCTCGGCGTTCTGGTCCTGTTCCAGTTCCGTCGGCAGCAGGAGGAGCTTTCGTATCGCGCGATGACGGTCTGTCATGAGCACCACATGAAGATCGACCTCACCGGCTACCCGAAGGCTATTCGCCCGCGTCAGGTGAGCTTGCTCAGCAAGATCGTGTCGATCGCCGACGGCTACGATGCGGCCACTTCTAGACGCGTTTACAAGACGGAAGCGCTTGCCCCGTCGGCTGTGCTGGAAGAGATGCGCGACAACCCTCGTCGCGGCCTCGACCAGGTCCTCGTCAAGGCTTTCATCAACCTGTTGGGCATCTATCCCGTCGGAACGCTTGTCGTTCTGGACACCTTCGAGCTGGCAGTCGTATCGGCCTCCAACCAGAATCCCGACGCATTGTCCCGACCGATCATTAAGATTATCAGCGACGCACAGGGCAACAGAATCAGTCCGCCGCTCGCCGTAGACCTGGCGATCCCCGAGGCGGGCGGTCAATACGCGCGCACAATCATCAAGACGGCGGACCCAGATCGGTATGGCATCACCCCGGGCGACTACCTCCTCTAACGCGATCTCGCGTCGCTTCGACGCTCTCCGCAAAGAATCCCGCCGCGCGCTCGTCTGTTACGTCACCGCCGGACATCCTGATCTAGCCCGCTCACTGGACACTCTCCAGGCCTTGCAGGAAGGCGGCGCCGACATCGTTGAGCTGGGCGTCCCATTCTCGGATCCAATCGCCGACGGACCGATCATTCAGGCCAGCTCTCAACGAGCGCTGGAGAACGGAGTCACTTACGAGGGAGTTCTCGACCTTGTAGAAAGCGCGCACCTCACGGTGCCCGTTGTTCTATTCAGCTACCTCAACCCAGTGCTCGCGGCGGGCCCCAACGCTCTGACGCGCGCCTCTGAAGCCGGCGCGAGTGGAATCCTCATAACTGACATACCGGTCGGCGCGGATCCGCAGCGAGAGGAATGGCTCGGGAACAGTCCGCTTGCATTCATCAGACTCGTCGCGCCGACGACACCCCGGGAACGAATGGCCGAGATCGCCCGTCACGGCAGCGGCTTCGTTTATCTTATCAGTCGTCTCGGCGTCACCGGCTTGCAGGAACACACCGCGGCATCTCTGCCGGAAACGATCTCGCGGCTGCGCTCGACGACGTCGCTGCCGATATGTGTCGGCTTTGGGATATCGACCCCGGCGCAGGCGCGAGCGGTCGGTGAGCTCGCGGATGGTGTCGTCGTGGGGAGCGCGATCGTGAGAGCGGCCGAAGAAGGAACTGATGCCGTTCTGCGTCTGACGCGGAGTTTGAGGGAGGCACTCGATGGGCGGTGACCGTGCGACCAGGAACGACATCGTGACCCTCAAGGCGATGCGCTTTCACGCGCGCATCGGCGTCCTCCCTCATGAGGCGGAGATCGCGCAATCGATAGAAGTCGACGCTTCGCTCTGGGTGAGGCGCACTGACGGCCCGGTATCCGCGAAGGACATCGTCGACTACAGGCGAGTCTACGACCTCGTCGCCGAAGTCGTCACGAACGGACACATCAGCTTCCTGGAAGAAGTTGGGGAGATGATTGCCGAGCGCGCGCTTCAGCTGCCGCTCGTGACACGGGTACGTATCGCGGTGAGGAAACCAAACGTCGCGCTACCGGGTCCACTCGCCTACGCAGAGGTCGCACTCGAGCGAGAGCGTGGGTGAAGGATGTCGCCTACATAGCGCTCGGCTCCAACCTCGGCCAGCGTGAGGTATTTTTGGCGCAGGCGAGGGGAGCGATCGCCGCGTTACCACGCACGCGCGTGCTTGGGCAGACGGTGGTCGAGGAGACCGCGCCGATCGGCCCCGTCGCGCAGGGACCATTTCTCAATCAGATGATTGCCATAGAGACCGAGCTGTCGCCAGGCGAGCTGCTCACGGAGCTGCACCGGATAGAAGCGGGGGCCGGGCGTGTTCGTCGCGCTCGGTGGGGACCACGCACACTGGACCTCGACATCGTGCTATTCGAGCATCAAAGCGTCCACGAAAAGGGACTCACCATCCCACACCCGGAATTATCCAAGCGGGATTTCTGGCTCAGCGAGCTGGCGAGCCTGCGGAGTACGCGCGTTGACTAGCCCTGCTCGTGAGCAGCGGCCGGTAACCATACGGGATTTCGCCGAGCGCAAACGCAACGGCGAGAAGATCGTCGTCATGACCGCGTACGACGCGTTGTTCGGGCGACTTGTGGATGAGGCCGGCGTTGATGCAATTCTCGTCGGCGATTCGGTGGGAACCGCCGTGATGGGGTATACCTCGACGCTTCCAGTGACACTGGATCACATGATCTACCACGCTTCCGCTGTTCGCCGCGGGGTGAAGCGCGCGCTAATCGTCATCGACATGCCTTTCCTGTCCTACCAGGCAAGCATCGAGAGCGCGGTACTCAATTGCGGGCGTGCAATTCAGGAAACCGGTGTGTCTGCGGTGAAGGTCGAGGGCGGCAGTCCGGAAATGCTCGATACGGTTCACGCTCTCGTCCGCACGGGTATTCCCGTAATGGCCCACATCGGGTTCACGCCGCAATCGGTGAACACGATTGGAGGCGCGCGCGTTCAGGGGCGCGAAGAGGAAGGCGCCGAACGCCTGATCGGCGAGGCAAAGGGCCTGGAGGAAGCGGGAGCGTTCGCTGTCGTTCTCGAGCTGGTTCCCGCGCCAGTATCCGCACGGATCAC
>DHJO01000235.1:24254-25315 GCA_002404375.1 Gemmatimonadales bacterium UBA4718
GTGCTCGTGCTTCCCGACGTGCTCGGCCTGAACGACACCTTCCAGCCAAAGTTTCTCAAGCGCTACGCCGAGATGGCGAAGGAGGTTCGCGCGGCGATTGGCAGCTGGGCGAGGGATGTTCGGAGCGGAGCATATCCGGATGCTGAGCACAGCTTCTAGCCATGAAGTCGGTCGGGACGATTTCTGAGATGCGCCACGTGATGGCTGGAGTGCGAGCGAAGGGGAAGAGCGTCGCGTTCGTACCAACGATGGGCGCGCTTCATGAGGGCCATCTCACGCTCATCGATGAGGCGAAGGCTGTAGCCGAGCTGGTGGTGATGAGCATCTTCGTCAACCCAATTCAGTTTGGCCCGAGTGAAGACTTTGCCCGCTACCCGCGCACGCTCGACGAGGATTCGACGCTGGCGAAAAAAAGGGGAGTGGACTTCCTGTTCACGCCGACCAGGGAAGACATTTACCCCGAGAACGTTCCTGTAGTCATCGTCCACCCGGGAAGCATTGGAAAGGAGTGGGAAGGTGCGGTACGCCCGCATCACTTCGAGGGAGTTCTGACCGTGCTCGCCAAGCTCTTTAACATCGTGATGCCGGACGTCGCGGTTTTTGGCCAGAAGGATCTCCAACAGGCCGCGGCGGTCAAGGCGATGGTCCGGGATCTCAATTTTCCCGTCGGGATTCGCGTTGCGCCAACCGTGAGAGACCCGGACGGACTCGCCATGTCCAGCCGGAACCGCTACCTGTCTCCCAAGGACCGCGAGCTCGGCCTTATTCTCTCGAGAGCCCTGTTCGCAATGCGTGACGCGTTCGGGAGAGGTGAGCGGAGAGCGAGCGCGCTCGAGGCGATTGGTTGGCGCATGCTCGAGCGGGTGGTTGGACTGACGCCGCGCTACCTGGCGGCGGTGAATGCCGACACCTTCCAACGCGTCAACATGGTGCGCCACGGCGATGCGGCAGTCGGCGCCATTCGGGTAAGTGAAACCAGGCTGATCGACAACATCATCTTCTGACATGGTGCAGCTCCAAACCTCCGGATTGCCAACATGGGCGCAAGTAAGCGAGCGCCG
>DHJO01000235.1:25335-26190 GCA_002404375.1 Gemmatimonadales bacterium UBA4718
TCGGAGCTGCGGGACATCACCGGGGACCGGAGGTCGCCTGATGGATTGCTGCACGGCCCCGCGGTCGCGATCAAGCTCGAGGCCGAGGGAGAGCGAAGGAAAAACCTCCTCGACGCGATCCGGTATCACACCGTCGGCTCGGCGAAGTGGGACCAGACTGGACGCGCGCTCTATATGGCGGATTACCTCGAGCCAGGCCGGAAATTTCTCGCCGAGGACAGGGGTTTCCTCGCCAGCCAGGTTCCGCACAACTTCGATGGCGTATTCCGTCAGGTCGTACGCTTCCGTCTCGAGTGGTCGGTGCGCGAGGGCAATCACATCTTCCCCGAAACCGTCGAGCTCTGGAACAGTCTGAGGTAACGCGCCCCAGGCGTCGCTACGGACGACTCATTCTCGCCCTCCTCGTGCTCGCAGCGGTCGGCTGGTTCGGTATTAGAGCGCTGAACACTCAAAGCTCACGGGCGCCCTATATACCCGACGACGCCAAACCGCCGGAAGGAGTGCGGATCAAGGTCGAAGTTTTCAACGGCACGAAGATCAAAGGCCTGGCTCGGCGAGCAACGTTGTTTCTGCGCGACCACGGATTCGATGTCGTCGGGTCCGGCACGAACACCGAGCAGAGAGCGGCCACGGTGGTCTACGATCGGTCAGGGCATCCGGACTGGGCAGCGCGTGTCGGTCGAGCGATGGACGCCCCCGTCGTCACACAGCGCGACAGCTCACGCTACCTGGACGTTACCGTCGTCCTCGGAGCCAACTGGCGTCCGCCGCCGCTGCCGTTCCACCCGTAACTGTCCGCACGCGGCGGAGATGTCCATGCCGCGGCTCTTTCTCACGGCGACTTCGACACCGGCG
>DHJO01000235.1:26236-29360 GCA_002404375.1 Gemmatimonadales bacterium UBA4718
AAGTCACCCGCTCCGCCTGGATGGAGTGGAATGAGGTTCACGAACGCCCGGCACTCGCGCGCAAGCGTGGCGAGCTGCGACGCATGTTCGGCCGCATCGTTGACACCGCCGAGCATCACGTACTCGAAGGTCACTCGTCGGTCAAAGACTTTTCCAGCCTCGATCACGCTGGCGAGCGGATACTTGGTGTTGATCGGCATGAGCGACTGGCGCACCTCGTCATTCGGTGCATGAATCGAGATCGCCAGCCTGAATTGTTCAGGTCTCTCTCCGAGAGCGACAATCCCTGGCAGAACACCGACGGTCGAAACGGTGATGTGGCGAGCTCCGATACCAAGACCTGGGGGTGAATTGAGAACGGTGAGAGCCGGGTCGACGGCTTTCCAGTTCATGAGTGGCTCGCCCATTCCCATGAAGACGATGTTCGTCACCTGCTTCGGGGGATCGAGCAGCCTCATCTCGCGCACCTGACCCGCGATCTCGAACATCTGGAGATTGCGCGTGAATCCCATCGCGCCCGTTGCGCAGAACGCACACTGAAGGGCGCATCCCGCCTGAGACGATATACAGAGCGTGAGTCGTGATCCCTCCGGGATCGCAACGGTCTCGATGAATTCACCGTCGTCCAGTCGGAAGAGGAATTTTTCGGTTCCGTCGCCCGAAGTCTGTCGCGCCGCCAGGGCGAGCCGCGGAATCGTAAAGTGCTCGTCGAGCAGACCGCGAAATGCCGCCGGGAGGTCGGTCATCGCCGCAAAGCTCGCCGCGGGATTCTGCCAAAGGTGCCGGAGCACCTGCGATCCGCGGAACGGCTTTTCGCCGTGCTCGACCGCAAAGTCCCGCAGAATCTGCTCGGCCTCGGAAGGGAGCATGTTCAGGAGGTTTCGTTTCGCCGGCTCGACCTCCCGACGTGTGTTTGTTTGCGTCATGCTCCTTCCACCAAGTCTATGCAACTACTAAATTTAACCCCTCTCGATGCCTTTCTCGACCCATACGACGCGGCGCTGACCTCCACGCCTCCTTCATCCCGTTTCGCGACGGCCAAGCGCTCTCACCTGGCAGGTGAGTTACGGGCCTCGCACGCCGGCGCCAAAGTCAAACTCGGTGGCTGGGTACACCGCATCCGAAATCTCGGCGGGATCGTTTTTCTGGACCTTCGTGATCGTGCTGGTCTGGTCCAAGTCTCATTTGACCCGAAGTGGACCCCTCAGGACGTCATCGAACGAGCCGGGAAGCTCGGTCTCGAGACAGTCGTTCTGGTCGAGGGTGAGTGTGCTGCGCGTCCGACGGAAATGCGCAACGCCGAGATGGAGACGGGCGAAGTCGAGGTGAGGGCTCGTGATTTCCGGATCGTAGGCCCGGCAGAAACTCCGGCAATTCCGGTCGCGAGGGGAAGAGGAGAGAAGCTTCCTGCCGAAGAACTCCGTTTGAAGCACAGGAACCTCGACCTTCGCCGGTCTGACCTACAAAAGAATTTGATTTTGCGGCATACACTTCAGCAGACGACCCGCAGGTTTCTGGACGAGCGTGGGTATCTCGAGATCGAGACACCGATTCTGTCCAAGCCGGCACCGTCGGGAGCACGCGACTACGTAGTACCGAGCAGGGTGCATCCGGGTGAGTTCTACGCGCTGCCGCAATCTCCGCAGGTGTACAAGCAACTCCTCATGATCTCGGGGTTCGATCGATACTTCCAGATCGCGCGCTGTTTCCGCGACGAAGATCTTCGCGCTGACCGCCAGCCCGAGTTCACCCAGATCGATATCGAGGCATCATTCATCGAGCCGCAGGACATCTTCGCCCTATCGGAAGGATTGCTCGCGGCGTTATGGAAGGATATCGGAGTAGAAATTCCGCTCACGTTTCAGCACCTGCGCTACGCTGACGCAATGGAGCGATTTGGAATCGACCGTCCGGACACTCGATATGCTCTGGAGCTCTTCGATGCCAGTGATGCCTTTCGGGGATCCGAGTTCGGCGTAACCAACGCGGCCTTCGCAGCGGGTGGGCGGGTTCGCGGCCTCAAGATTCCGGGCGGATCGGCGCTCTCGCGGAAACAGCTCGACGAGATCGAAGGCATCGCAAAACTGGCCGGTGCCGGCGGAATCATCAGACTTAAACGTGGGGCTGCGGGGCTCGAGGGACCGGCGGCGAAATTCGTGAGCGAAAGCGGGGTGCAGCGGCTTGCCATCGCCGAAGGGGAGTTGTGTTTGTTGGTCGCGGGCCCGGAACACGTCACGAATCCGGCGTTGGACCGAGTGCGACAAGACGTCGCTCACCGGCTCTCGCTCGTCCCGGAAAACGCGCGCTCCTTCCTTTGGATAACGGACTTCCCGCTAATCGCCCGCGAGCAGGACGGAACGCTGAGCTCGGTCCACCATCCCTTCACGTCGCCGCATCCGGACGATTTGCATCTCCTGGACTCTGCTCCCGAGAAGGTTCGGGCGCTCGCTTACGACGTCGTATTGAACGGATTGGAGCTCGGTGGGGGAAGCATTCGCATAAATGATCCGGCGCTGCAACGAAAGGTGTTGGGGCTACTCGGCATCAGTGCAGAGGATGCGCAGGCGCGATTCGGCTTCCTTCTCAATGCCCTTAGTGCCGGGGCCCCACCACACGGAGGAATCGCGTTCGGCTTCGACAGGCTCTCCATGGTGCTGGCCGGAGCCACGTCTCTGCGCGATGTGATTGCTTTCCCGAAGACTACCGCGGCGTCGGCGCTGTTTGAGGACGCGCCGTCCGCTATTCCACCCGAGGACCTGAGGGAACTCCATCTTCAGATGACGAGTTGACGTGAGCGAAGAGACTACGATTCAGCGCCTCTCCACAGAAGGCGCGGACATGCTGACGCTGGCCGGAGTGAACGACGAGAACCTCGTCGAGCTGGCGAAACAGACCGGAGCCAAGATCGCCCTCCGCGGCGAGACGCTGGCGATAAGCGGCAACGCGGAGTCCGTAGCGCGAGCGATCCCAATCGCGCAACGAATGATCGACACCGCCAAGCAACAGATGCCGCTGACCGCGGACGATGTTCTGCGCATGAGCATCGAAGGCCCGCGGGAAGGGAACGGCAACGGCGTGGACAACGCGACGCGCATCGTCCTGCCCGGCGTGCGGAAAATCATTC
>DHJO01000235.1:29380-32418 GCA_002404375.1 Gemmatimonadales bacterium UBA4718
GTCGTCGGAATCGGTCCGGCTGGAACCGGCAAGACGTACCTCGCGGTCGCCGCCGCTGTGGATGCGCTGGCTCGCAAGCGGGTGCGACGGATCGTCCTGGCGCGCCCGGCCGTCGAAGCGGGCGAGAGTCTCGGGTTTCTACCCGGCGACCTGCAAGCCAAGGTCGACCCGTACCTGAGACCGCTGTACGATGCTCTCGAGGATATGATGCCCAACGAGCGCGTCCAGAAATCGCTGGAGACGAGGACGATCGAAATTGCACCGCTCGCGTACATGCGCGGGCGAACGCTGGCCGATGCGTTCGTCATCCTCGATGAGGCGCAGAACGCGACGAGCGCTCAGATGAAGATGTTTCTCACCCGGCTCGGCGTGAATTCGAAAGCCGTGATCACCGGAGACAAGACGCAGATCGACCTGCCCAAGCGCGAGGACTCTGGCCTGGTGCAGATCGAGCGGATCCTGCCGGGGATCGATGGCATCGGGTTCTATTATCTGACGGACGCCGACGTCGTTCGCCACCGCTTGGTGCGCGAAATCATCAAGGCGTACGCCGAGGATTCGGGCGTCTGATCAAGCCGCCCGGCGTCTGAGAAAATGAAGTCTCCACCGCGCGGGCTCGCGATCGACGTATCTTCGAGCGTGCGACGGCTGCTCCTGTCGAGACCACGCGTGAAGGAAGCCGCGCTTGCCGCCCTGACAGCCGAGGGTGTAAGGGATGCCATGCTGTCGATCACATTCGTCGGCCGCGCCGCAATGTCCGAGCTCAATCGGCGATATCTGGGACATCTCGGCCCAACCGACGTGATCTCGTTTGGTCTGGGGCGACAGGGTCGCCGAGGTCCGGTCGTCGGCGACATCTACATTTGCCCTGAAATCGCGCGCGCCAACGCAAAGCGACAGGCCGTTTCTTCGCAGGAGGAGCTGCTGCGACTCGTGGTACACGGCACCCTGCATACACTCGGATATGATCATCCGGAAGGCGCAACTCGTACGGAGTCTCCCATGTGGCGTAGACAGGAAAGGATCCTGGCTCGTGTCATCTGATCGGCTGCTGGATGACTTCAACGCGGGGAAATCCGCCGCCCTGGCGCGTGTAGTAAGCATCGTCGAAAACCACCGCGACGGATTCGAGGCGATCCTGGGCGGGCTGCATTCGCAAACAGGGCGAGCGAGACGCATAGGTCTGACTGGACCGCCGGGCGCCGGGAAGAGCACCATCACCGCGCTGTTGGTCAAAAACTTTCGTGATGCGGGTCTGAAGGTGGGCGTTATCGCGGTCGATCCAACATCTCCGTTCACCGGCGGAGCGTTGTTGGGCGACCGTGTCCGGATGGAGAATGTGGCACTCGATCCGGGAGTCTTTATCCGATCGATGGCTACTCGCGGATCGTTGGGTGGGTTGGCGGCTGCGACGCGTGAAGTGGCGGACGTACTCGACGCATTCGGGTTCGACCGGCTGCTGATAGAAACAGTAGGGGTTGGACAGTCGGAGCTCGACGTTGCGCGCACGGCGGATTCGACCGCGCTGATTCTTGTTCCTGAGTCCGGTGATTCAATTCAGACGCTCAAGGCGGGTGTGATGGAGGTCGCTGACATTTTCGTCGTGAATAAGGCTGATCGCCCGGGCGCGGATCGGCTGCGCAACGATGTCGAGCTGATGCTGGGACTTCGAAAGGGCGTCTCATTCGGCAGCGTTCCTGCGCATCATGGCGTCGATCTCAAGCGGATGAATCCCGCGCGATTGGCCCGCGAGGCTGCTGCCGCCGAGAATCCAGCGACGTGGACGCCGCCGGTGCTGAGCGCGGTCGCGACAAAGCAGGAGGGAATCAGCGAGATGGTCGCCGCGCTCGACCGTCATTTCGCTTATCTTGAGCAGACAGGAACGCTGCACGCGCGGAGACGTGAAAGAATGCGTGAGCGCGTTACGGACGTGGTAGAGCGAAAGGTCAGGGATCGATTGTGGAAGGACTCGCACACGATCGCCTGGCTCGACGAGCAACTCCCCTCGCTGGAAGAGGGTCGCTCGACACCATTTGCGGTTGCAGACCAGTTGCTTCGCCAAAGCGGTGAGCTCGTACGCGGAGAAGAGAGACAATGAGCAAACTCAAGAGTGCCGGCTCCAAGGGTGCGGTTGAGGCGGAGCTGATCGCCACAGTCGAGGAACAGAGCGCCGAGTTGCGCCTGCTCCGCAAGGAAGTGGCTGAATGGCGCAAGAAATACGAGAAGGGAGAGCTTCGCGACATCGCGTTCACGAATTCCGAGAAGGAAGTCCAGCCGGTCTACACGCCGCTGGATGCCGCAGAAACGGACCCCGCGGCGCTGGGGATGCCGGGCATATACCCCTACACTCGAGGAGTCCATCCGACTGGCTATCGCGGGCGTCTGTGGACCATGCGCCAGTTCGCCGGGTTCGGAAGCGCGCGCGACACGAATGAGCGCTACAAGTTTCTCCTCGCTCACGGACAGACGGGCCTTTCGGTGGCGTTCGATTTCCCCACGCTGATGGGATACGACTCCGATCACCCGCGCTCCGAGGGCGAAGTGGGCAAATGCGGTGTCGCGATCTCGAGTCTCGCCGACATGGAGACCCTCTTCGAGGGGATCCCCCTCGACGAAGTCTCCACCTCGATGACCATCAACGGTCCAGCGGTCATCCTCTACTGTTTTTACATTGCCGCCGCCGAGAAAAAGGGAATCGATTCACACAAGCTTCGCGGCACGATCCAGAACGACATCCTCAAGGAGTACATGGCGCAGCACGCGTGGGTCTATCCCATCGAGCCGGCGCTCAGACTCATCGTCGATTGCTTCGAGTGGTCCGCCGAGCACGTCCCCCAGTGGAATACGATTTCGATTTCCGGCTACCACATACGCGAAGCGGGCGCCACCGCGGCACAGGAGCTCGCGTTCACGCTCGCTGACGGTTTCACGTACGTTGAGCGTGGAATCGCTCGCGGCCTCGACGTGGACACATTCGCTCCTCGGCTCTCTTTCTTCTGGGACATCCACAACGATTTCTTCGAGGAGATTGCCAAGCT
>DHJO01000235.1:32504-34917 GCA_002404375.1 Gemmatimonadales bacterium UBA4718
CGCGCCGCGCGCCGGATCTGGGCCCGGCACATGAAGGAGCGCTATGGCGCGAAGGATCCGCGATCACTCGTGATGCGGTTTCACTCACAGACGGCCGGCGTGACACTTACCGCTCAACAGCCCATGAACAACGTCATCCGCGTCGCCTACCAGGCGATGGCGGCAGTGCTCGGCGGAACGCAATCGCTGCACACCAACTCGATGGACGAGACTCTCGCGCTGCCGACGGAGGAATCCGTGCAGGTCGCGCTTCGCACACAGCAAGTGCTCGCCTACGAGACCGGTGTTCCCAATGTCATCGACCCGTTGGGCGGATCCTACTACGTCGAGTCACTCACCACCGAGCTCGAGCGTGAAGCAGAGATGCTGTTCGAGCAGATCGCAGAGGTCGGCGGCGTTGTTCGAGGTCTCGAGACGGGATGGCTTCAGAGGAGAATCAACGAGTCGGCGGCGCGTCAGCAGTGGGAGATCGAGCAGCACCGCCGCGTGATCGTCGGAGTGAATGACTTCGTCACCGATGAGCCGGAGCTCAAGATCGAGCTCCTCAAGATCGCCGAAGAAACTGAACGGGAGCAGAGTTTGCGTATGGCGACACTGCGCTCCGAACGGGACAACGCGCTGGTCGAGAAGCGTCTCACCGCGCTGCGCGAGGCGGCGAAGACGTCCGTGAATCTGATGCCGTACATCCTCGATTGTGCGCGCGCCTACTGCACTCTGTACGAGATCCGCGCCGCGATGGAAGCGGTGTTCGGCGCCTACCGCGAGCCCGTTTTCTTCTGAAGAAATCGAAAGAGTGGTGGGAGTCGGCCTTCGACGCCCACTACCTGCTGGAGTATGGCCCTCTCTTCACGCTCGAGCGCGACCGCCAGGAGACTTCCCGTCTCATCGAGCTACTCGGCTTACCCGCCGGCGCGCGCGTGCTCGATGTGCCGTGCGGGCAGGGGCGGCACACACATTTGCTCGCCGAGGCGGGCTACGATGTGGACGGCCTCGATTACTCGACGGAACTTCTCGCAGTTGCCCGCAAGCGCGGGACGGCAAAGAATCTTCGCTACGCGCGTGGTGACATGCGGAAGCTGCCGGCAAAATGGACGAGGCGGTTCGATGCGGTGCTCAATCTTTTCACCTCGTTTGGCTTTTTCGCGCATCCTTCAGACGATGCTCGCGTGATCGGGGAATTCGCTCGCGTGCTCAAGCCTGGCGGAACGCTGGTGTGGCATGGCGGAAACAGGGACGGAGTCATGGCGCGATTTCTCCCGCGCGATTGGTGGACATCATCCGATGGGACTTTATTCGCTCAGGAGCGCGAGTTCGATCCGCTCTCCGGAGTGTTGACCGTGCATTCGATGTGGAGGCGCGGCGCGAAGAAGGGGACCCGCGAGCACAAGCTCCGTCTCTACACGGCAACCCGTTTGGCCGAATTGTGTTCCGACGCGCGACTTCTGGTTGAGCAAGCGTTTGATGGATTCAACGACCGAGCGCTGCGCCGAAATTCATCGGAGATGCTGCTCGTGGCGCGGAAGGAATGACAGACGAAAGTCAACATAGAACTACACAGATGCGAGGTGACAGAAGCATAGATTCGAGTTGCGAGGGTAATCATCAAGCTTGAGTCGTGGCCTTTCGCGGAACTCCGCTTTCGTCGTCGGAGCGAGACTTCAGATAACGAAGAAGGCCGTAGAGCATCTTTCTGACTTCGATCACCTGGCTAATGAGCGTCAACGAGTCTGAAGCGCGGGCGGCTGCGAGGTCGCGAGCCGCAACGAGGTGGTACTCCAGCTCCGTCGTCGAATTGAGCGCAATCCGCAGAAAGCGGGAGTACTCGCGGGTGCTCTGCTGACTGCAGCCCTCGACAATATTCGTGGGCACTGACATCGCGGCTCTGATCATCTGGCTTCGCAGCGACGCGTGCTTTGCGCCTCGGATCTGCCCCGCAGCGCGGTGAACGTCCATGGCCAGCACGTGCGCCTTTTGCCAGACCTTGAGCTTCTTGAAGTCGGTCACCCCTCACGATCGCACGCCACCTGATCTTACAGCTAACCGTTTCGTCGCGCCAAGGTTCCGAATCGCACGGCGAAGTCAGAGAGAACCGTCACCCTCGCCTCTCGAATCTATGCTTCTGTCCTCTCGCATCTGCGTCGTTCTATGTTGCCCTTCCTTGACCTTCCACAACAAGCGGCCGCCGCCCGGATTGCCGCTCGCGCGTCGCAACGGCTAACTTTGACCTCTCTATGAGACCAATCCGAGTACTCGTTGCCAAACCCGGCCTCGACGGTCATGACCGCGGCGCTAAGGTCGTCGCTGCCGCGCTGCGCGACGCAGGGATGGAGGTCATCTACACCGGCTTGCACCAGACACCGGAGATGATCGCCACCGCGGCCATTCAGGAAGACGTCGACGTCATCGGTCTTTC
>DHJO01000082.1 GCA_002404375.1 Gemmatimonadales bacterium UBA4718
GCCGAAGCCGGTGCCAAGCCGGCCGATGATGTGGTCGAGGCTGACTACGAGATCGTCGACGAAAAGAAATAAGACGAGCCTACGAAAAAGCCCGCCTGCCATTTTAGGCGGGCTTTTTTTTGCGTCGAGCTAACTACGCTGCTCCCCGCTGCCCGCTAATCGCCGGACGCTCTCCGCTTAACGGCTCCATGACGTCACGATTGGCGTTAGGGTACAATCACAGCTGTTTCGTTGCCCCGGCGAGGACTGTCTCTTAGTTCGTCGCGCTCAGCGGGAAGCGTTCAGCGGGCAGCAGGAAGCAGCGTAGTTATTCCCCCCAAGATCCGTCATCACCGCACGACGCTCCAATCGGCGAGATTGGCCCACCACGCGTCTGGCCTGATCCCGGCCACGTGGATCCGCTTCGAGACCCCCTGCGCGTTTCGCAGCTCGTAGAGCCACATGGCCGGCGCGTCGTCGGTGAGAATCCGATAGGAGCGCCGATAAAGCGCCGCGCTCCGCGCCGGATTCATTTCTCTCACGGCAGTATCGATCACGGCGTCGAAGCTCAGGCTCCGATACGAGGTCGCGTTGTAGCCGCCTTTCCTGATTTCCGAGCTCGCCCACTCTTCTCTCACCGATGACGGGGTAGGATCGATATGCCAGGCGTTGAGCAGGGATTCGAAGTTCCTGGAGTCCATCCGGGCGCCGAACGTGTTCACCTCGAGCGTCTCGATGCGAACGTTTGCGCCGGCCTTTCTCCACTGCTCCTGAAGCAGGACGGCGAACTTCATTCTGATTGCGCTCGAGTTGGGCACCATGAGTGAAAATGCGAGCGGCTTCTTGCCTCGGGCGCGCATGCCATCAGCTCCACGTCGCCAGCCAAGCGAATCGAGGGTGCGTGACGCCTGCTCGGGATCGTAGGGAAGGCCAATGGTGGTGTCGCTGGTCGCGAGAATCCGGGTAGCTGGGCCATGGGCCACGAGGCCAAGCGTATCGAACACGCTCCGCACCAGTGCCGACCGGTCGACGGCCATCACCAGAGCCCGTCGCGTTTCCCGATCACCAAGAATCGGGTGTGGTCCCGAGTTGTTGGAGTTGCGAAGGTTGAAGGCTACATAACCGTAGTCGAGACTTCCCGGCGAAACGACGACGTCGGCGCCCTTTGCTTTTACCTGAGCGACAAGCTCGGGCTTCACCACGTCCAGAAAATCGGCGCTGCCACCAAGGAATCTGAGGGCGGCCGCCGGATAATCCGCTGACACCAGCCAGACGACGCGGTCCACGTTGGGTCGTCCCCGATAATTCGCGCTGTCTGCCTGAAGCACGATGCGAGCGCCACGCTCCCAGGCTGCAAAGCGGAATCTTCCGCTGCCAACCGGTGCGCGCGCGAACGCGCTCTCTCTCAGCGACACAGGAGACATTTTCTTCAGCAGGTGCGACGGGAGAATGGCAACGGGGCTCGCCGCCTTGAAGAACTCGTCGGGGGTCCGCTGGTGGAACCAGACCCGTGCGGTCAGTGAATCCACCACCGAAACGGAATCGATGTTATCCAGGTTCGAAGAAAGCGGAGAGGCGAGCGACGTGTCCTTCACCAACTGGAACGTGTAGCGCACGTCTTCCGCGCCGACCGGAACTCCATCGTGCCACCGCGCACGCGGATTGATGTGGAACGAGACCGACATCGAGTCGGGCGCCCACTTCCAGCGGTCGGACAGACGAGGGGTGAATCCCGCGTCACCAACTGTGTTGAGCGACGGACCGATATCAGCGAGGTTGTCGAAGATCTGATCGACTACCTGCCTTCCCAGCACGTAGAGCGTGAGCGGCGGCAGCAGGATGTCCGCATCCGCAGCCGAGGACACCACGATGGTGCCGCCGATGCGGCCCTTGGCCGCGCTGTCCGCCGTGCCGACATCGCGTGAGCACCCGATGAGGCCAGCGGAAAGGATGAGGAGCCCGTGCACACGAGCCCAGTTCATCAAGTGGTTAACCCCTGACCTGGCGAATGCTCCATCGTGGGGACCGCGGCGCGCTGTGGTGTCGCCCGCGGCGGAACGTCCTCAGAGTCCGCCCAATTGAGAAACGCTCCCAGAAGCTCGGGATCGAATTGTCCGTGTGACGAGCGCATTTCTTCCGCGGCCCGCGCATGGGGCATGCTGTCGCGATACGACCGCGCCGTTGTGAGCGCGTCGTACACATCCGCCACGCAGAGGATTCGCGCGGCGAGAGGAATCTCTTCCCCCGCGAGACCATCGGGATAACCGGTGCCGTCCCAGCGCTCGTGATGATTCCTGATGACCGCCCGCACGTCCCCGGGAAAATCGATATCCGCCACGAGCTCGAGACCAGCCTCCGGATGGCGCTTCATCATCTCCCACTCCTCTCCGGTGAGAGGGCCAGCCTTGTTCAACACTTCGGTCGGCACGATGATCTTGCCTATGTCGTGCAGCAGCGCACCAAGTCTGAACCAGAACAGCGAGCGGGAATCCATTCCCATGCTGTCGGCGAGGACACAAGCGAAGAAAGCCACGCGTTCGCAGTGGCCCTGGGTGTAGTGGTCCTTGCTCTCGATCGAGTCCCCCCAGTGATGTGCCATCTCGAGGAAGCGGGACTCGAGGGCCGCGTTTCGCCGTTCCACCTGAGCGACGCGATGCTGCGCCTTGAGGCGCGAGTACAGTGCGTGCGACTGGTTTAGATGAGCGAGCATGTCGCGATGGCGCTTCTGCGTCCAATAGAGCTCCGCAAGCTGTTCGGCGACGTCGGCCTTGAGCAGCAGGTCTTCTCCTTCCTCCGCGCATTCTCCGGCGCGGCCGAGGTATTCCGCCGCTTTGACGTAATCCCCGCGCTCTCGCGCGATGACGCCGACGTGGCGGAACACTTCGCCGCGCCACGATGGCGCAATCTCCCCGGTTAGGGCGAGCAAGGGCTCGACCCGTTGCTGGGCATCGTCGAAGCGACCAGTCGCGATGCAGAGCTGAACCTGATTGAGGGCGACGTTCATCTCATTGGGATGGTCGTGCTGTTCTCCGAACGCCTCCGCAGCCGCCGCGTATGCGGCCTCAGCTTCATCGAGTTCACCGAGGTCCGTGTACGCCAATCCGATGTTGTTTAGGACCTGCGCCGCGTGGTCGAGCATGCCGAGAGCTCTGTACCCAGTGAGGCTTCGCTGAAAAGACTCGAGCGCCCCCCGAATGTCGCCCCGGATGCTGGCAACGGTGCCGAGATTCTGGTCGATCATGGCCATCGCCTCGGAATCCCTTGTGGATTCCGCGGTGCCGCGCGCCTCTCTGTAAATCAGCTCCGCGCGGTCGAGATCGCCGCTGCTTTGGTGGACAATGGCGACTACGTTGAGCGCCTGAGCGATCTTCGAGGGGGATCCGGCCTGCGTCGCCGCCGCAACCGCTGCCTCGAGAACATCCATCGCTGCGCCGCGATTCCCCTGCTCCAGATAGACCCGTCCGAGCCAGCGGAGCGCTGACAGTCGCGTCTGCTCGCTGGCGAGGGGATCCCGCACCAGGCTCTCGTAGCTCACCGCCGCATCGGTCCACCGTCCTTCGCGCTCGGCCAACTTAGCCTGGTCCACCAAAGCCTTGATCTGTGGCGACTCCGATTCTCGGGAGCCAGGTGTGGAACGCGGCTTCACGACGAGGCGAGGATGGTGCGGCGGACGGAGCCTTCATCGCGAAGCTTTCTCGCGAGAGTTGGCCGCGAGATGCCGAGTATTCGCGCGGCCGCGCTCAAGTTTCCACCGGTGAGACCGATCGTGGTATGGATTGCTTCATCGACGATCGACTGGAGCGACTTTCCTTCGGACGGAATGCGGATCACTCCGCCGGCTGGTGTTTCGACCAGAGGTATGAAAGATCGGCGCTGCAGGGACAGATGATGCGGCTGAATGACATCTCCCGTGCACACGACAACCGCGCGCTCGATGACGTTCTTGAGCTCGCGAATGTTGCCGGGCCAGCGGTGTCTCTCGAGCGCGCTCACCGAGTCCTGGGCGAGATGCAGATTCTCCCGGCCTTCGGTTTCCGCGTGGCGCTTGACGAAATAATGGGCGAGGATGGGAATGTCGCCCTCGCGCTCTCGCAGAGGCGGCAGCTCGAGCCGCGCGACGTTCAGGCGGTAAAACAGGTCCGCGCGGAACCGATTGTCGGCGACGGCGGTCTCCAGCGACGAATTGGTTCCTGCAACGATGCGCGCTGAAAGCGCGCGCTCCTCCGATCCGCCCAGCCGGCGAAAGCGCCGATCCTCGACGACACGAAG
>DHJO01000065.1:0-2426 GCA_002404375.1 Gemmatimonadales bacterium UBA4718
TCGATCTCGTCGCCCCACATCTCGACTCTAACGCCCTGCTCCTCGTAGGCGGGAAGAATCTCGACCGTGTCGCCGCGCACCCGAAACGTTCCGCGCTCCAGGCCCATGTCGTTGCGCGAGTACTGGATCTTCACCAGTGAGCGGAGGATGTCGTCGCGCGGAATCTTCTGCCCCTTGGTGAGCGTCACCATCTGCTCGCGGTAGCTGCGCGGATCGCCCAACCCGTAAATCGCCGACACCGTCGCCACGATGACCACGTCGTCGCGCTCCATCAGGCTGGACGTTGCCCGGAGGCGAAGACGGTCGATGTCCTCGTTGATCGACGCATCCTTTTCGATGTACGTGTCCGTGGTCGGGACGTACGCTTCCGGCTGGTAGTAGTCGTAGTAGGAGATGAAGTACTCGACCGCGTTGTGCGGGAAGAAGCTCTTCAGCTCTCCGTACAGCTGGGCAGCGAGCGTTTTGTTGTGCGACAGCACGAGCGTCGGCCGCCCGAAATTTCGGATGACGTTCGCGACGGTCATCGTCTTTCCGGATCCGGTCACGCCCAGCAGCGTCTGGAAGCGGTCGCCCCGCTCCAGTCCCCGCGTCAGCTCTGCGATTGCTTTTGGTTGATCACCCGCCGGCTCGAAGGGAGCCTGAAGGTCAAATACTGCTTTCGCCATTCTTGGTATCACTGGCAAGCCGCTCACGCCGCGCGACCTCGGTCACGCCTTTCACGCGTCGAGCTGCTTTCAGAATTTTTTGAAGGTGTGCAAGGTTGCCGACTTCCACGGCGAGCTCTCCGATCACATGGCCGTCTGAGCTGTGAAGCTCGAAGCTCCTGATGTCGGTGCCCGTCGCAGAAACCGCGGTGGCGAGGTCGGCGTAGAGTCCCCGCCTGTCGGTGGCTTCGAGGGCCAGCCGAACCATGAATTTCTCGCCTTCCAGTTCCTTCCAATCTATGTCGATCCGGCGTTCAGGTTCCTGGACGAGCATTAGAAGGTTCGGACAATCTGACCTGTGAATGCTTACACCTCTGCCCCGCGTTACATACCCCACAACCGGGTCTCCGGGGACCGGCTGGCAACACTGGGCGTAGCGGACCATCATGCCGTCCACGCCCTGAATCCGAACGCCCTTCGGGGCTCCGCGGACCCTGTCTACCAGCCAATCGAGCGGCCCGGGCTTCGCCGTCTCGGCAGTTGGCTCGGCGTCGGGATAAAGCTCCTTCAATACCTGTGAGACGTTGACGTCGCCCTGACCAATCGAAGCAATGAGGTGGTTGAGGTCAGTTAGGTGAAGGCTCTTGGCGACTTTGAGCAAGTCGCCGTCTTCAGCCTTAGTGAGTCGACGCCGCTTGATCTCGCGGTCCAGAATCTCCCGGCCGAGCTTGATCGAAGTGTTGTGCTCCTCGATGCGGAGACGCTGCCGGATCTTGTGACGCGCTCTGCCGGTTCTGACGTGCGCCAGCCAGTCCCTGCTGGGCTTGGCCGACGGAGAGGTGATGATCTCGACCGTTTCCGAATTCTTGAGCTCTCGCGCGAGGCTGGCGATCCGTCCATTGATGCGCGCTCCCTGGCAATGCAATCCGACCTCGGTGTGCACGGCGAACGCGAAATCGATTGGAGTCGCGCCCTTCGGGAGCTGGATCACGTCGCCGGTCGGCGTGAAGACGAAGATCTCGTCCTGATAGAGGTCGAGCTTCAGGAATTCGAGGAACTCGTCCGGAGTCTTCGCGTCGAGTTGCAGCTCCAGCACCTGCCTGAACCATTGCAGCGCACGGTCTAGCTCGTCAGCACTCTTCGCGTTTTCCTTGAAGCGCCAGTGCGCCGCGATCCCGTATTCCGCGGTCCGGTGCATTTCGCGGGTGCGGATCTGGATCTCGAACAGCTGACGGTTCGGCCCGAACACGGTCGTATGCAGCGACTGGTATCCGTTCGACTTCGGCTGCGCGATGTAGTCCTTGATCCGCTCCTGGAGCGGAGTGAACTGGTCGTGGATGACGCCGAGCGCGTGGTAGCAATCGGGGACCGTGTTCACGGTGACACGAGTCGCGAGGAGGTCATATATCTCCTCGTACGGCTTGTCCCACTTCTTCATTTTCTTGTAGATCGACCAGAGGTGTTTCGGGCGTCCGCTCACCTCCACGTTGGCGATGCCGGCCTTTTTCAGGTGGGTCTCGAGCGGCTCCTTCAGCGACGCGATGGACTTTTCTCTTTCAGTGCGCCGCGTCGCAACCTTCTTGGCGAGCGTCTTGTACTCCGACGGCTCGAGGTGCTTGAACGCCAGGTCTTCCAGCTCCCACCGCACGCGCGCCATTCCGAACCTGTGGGCCAGCGGTGCATACAGGTCGCGCGTCTCCTGCGCGATCCGCTTCTGGCGCTCGGCGGGAAGAAACTCCAGCGTCCGCATGTTGTGCAGCCGGTCGGCGAGCTTGATGAGGA
>DHJO01000065.1:2615-2798 GCA_002404375.1 Gemmatimonadales bacterium UBA4718
AGCGATAGGCGCGCACGAGCAGGTCCTGATCGATTTTTTCGGGCAGGCCCTCCTTTATCCAGTCCGGGATAGTGTCTTTTTCCTTCACAGCGCCAGCAGTCACAACAGTCCCGCCTCCGCGAAGCTTATGTAGCGTCCTCTCCCGATAATAACGTGATCCTGCACCGGTATGTCGAGTACCTT
>DHJO01000065.1:2992-3408 GCA_002404375.1 Gemmatimonadales bacterium UBA4718
ACGAGAATGATCGCCGCCGCCCGCTCCGCGATCGCTTCCCGAAACACTTCTCGCGGATGCACGAGCGAGGAATTGAGCAGGCCGCGAGTCACAGTGATGTCCCGCTCGAGTCGATGCTGCGAATCGAGCACCGCGACGTGAAATTCCTCGACTGGAAGATCCTCGAGCCGCTGGGCGAAGATCTCGTAGACATCCCGCGGCCAGCGCACGGGCGCTCCTTCCTGCCGCTCTTCCGCGGCCATGCGCCTTCCCAACTCGAGCGCCGCGTGGATACCAACAGCACGAGCCGTTCCCACACCACTGACGCTCGTAAGAGTTGCCACTGGCTGCGATGCGAGCAGCCTCAGCGATCCTCGGCACGTCGAGAGTATCTCCTGCCCGATCCCGAGAGCCGACCGTCCCTCGGATCCGCTGCC
>DHJO01000065.1:3588-3747 GCA_002404375.1 Gemmatimonadales bacterium UBA4718
GGCCCCGCCAAACGGAGCCGTATCGCCACTCGGAGCAGATCAGGAGCATCCGGGGTTTTTTCCGGAGCATCCGTGTTAACCCCTCCGTCCTAGATGCCAGTCCGAGCGGCAGTTATTCGTACCCTATGACTCCGGCCGCTCCCACCGACGCGACTCGGC
>DHJO01000030.1:0-355 GCA_002404375.1 Gemmatimonadales bacterium UBA4718
ACGGGCCACTTGATCTCCTTTCCCTTGCCGAGGGTGCTCGACCAGGACGGACTTATCGCGGAGAGATAGTCGCTGAAGATGTAGGTGGTTCCGCTTCCGTCCGAGCGGTGGACGACGAGGATGTCAGAGTTGGGAAGAGTCACCCCGCGGTTCTGTGCGACAATCCGCGCATCATTCCACTTGGTGATCTTCCCTGAAAAGATGTCCGCGACCACGTCGCCGCTGACGTTCAGCGGGCGCTTTATGCCGGGGACGTTGTACGTGATGACTACGGCGCCCATGACGGTTGGGAAATGGAGTACAGGACCGCCTTTGGCGTTGGCGATTTCCTGATCGCTCATCGGGCTGTCTGAAG
>DHJO01000030.1:636-832 GCA_002404375.1 Gemmatimonadales bacterium UBA4718
CCGCTGATAGAGCGGCAGCGATACTGCGGACGGTTTTGATCACTTATGACTCCGTGAGAGGAAGTTTGTCGCACTCGAAGCTCTCACGCTCGTGTAACGGGCAGTCGCACGGGATGTAAAGACTCTGTCACGACTGTAGAGTTGTCGCGACCTCGGGGAAAAAGATTCTGACTGTCGTCCCCGACCCTACTACACT
>DHJO01000030.1:923-3152 GCA_002404375.1 Gemmatimonadales bacterium UBA4718
CCGGTGCCGCCTGCCTCGCGCGAACGACCACTGTCCGCCCGGTAGAATCGCTCGAAGATTCGCGGCAGGTGCTCTGGTTCGATTCCGGTGCCGGTGTCAGCAATGCTGAGAACGACACCATTCTTGGTCTCCGCCGTCTCGATCGTGATCTTGCCGCCCTCGGGCGTGTGCCGGAGAGCGTTCTCCACCAGGTTCAACAGGATCTGCTCGAGCGCGATCCTATCGGCGTGGATTACGCTCGCTGCCGCCGCGATCCTGGTTTTCAGGGAAACGCCCTTCGTGTCGGCGACGGTCGACACACGCGCAAATACCTCCGCGACTGCGTCGGCGATCGTCACGGCTTGGGGCCTTGGCTTCCAATGACCCGATTCGATTCGCGAAAGGTCGAGCAGCTCATCGACGATGCGCTGCATGCGTCGGGTATTGCTGTAAATAGTCTGAGCGAACTCGGCTCTTCTTTCCGGGGGAATGTCCGGATCCTGAAGCGTCTCCGCGAATCCGCCGACGATAGTGAGCGGAGTGCGGAGCTCGTGCGAGACGTTCGCGACAAAATCCCGTCTCACGGCCTCGAGCTTTCTGATCGGCGTCAGATCGAAGAGGGCGACCACCGCACCGCCCTCAATCAATGGGCGCGCCGTGAGGGACATTGTGTTGCCGCCAATCACTACCTCCTCCGGCTCGGTCTCGGTTCCGTTCAACGCGAGCGATATCGCGCTCCGGAGCGTGACTTCACGCGGGAGGTAGTCGATGCTGAATGGAAGGGGGCGTTCGATGGAGAGCAGGCGGCGCCCGATTTCGTTTATTCGCACGACTTCGTGCGCCGGGGAGATCGCGACTACTCCTTCATTGAGCGTTTCGACGAGCGCGGAGAGAATCGACTGCTCCGCCGCGAGTGCCGAGATGCGGGCCTCGAGCTGCTCCGCGAGGCGATAAATGGCATCGCCAAGATCTCCAACCTCGCCGGGCGCGGCGAGCGGGGGGTGGCGCCGCCGCTCTCCGGAGGCGATCGAGCGCGCGACATCTCTGAGTTCGACAATCGGCTTGGAGACGGCCCGGGAGAAAAGCACGGCGAGGATTGCCGCGAGAAGAAACGAAATCAGACCAGCCGCAATAACGCCGTTCCTGGCGGCCCCGAATATCTCCTCGACGGTGCGGGTCGTAACGGAGACGCGGGCGACGCCGTGGGGCGCTTTCACGGCGACGTAAAGCTGCTCCTCGCCGGTCGATGGGCTCATGCGGCGCGCCGACCCGATGCCGTCCTTGAGAGCGGCGACTACTTCTGGACGAGTGCTGTGATTTTCGAGACGCTGAAGCGCGGGCCCGTCAAAATCCGAATCACCGATGACGCGACCAGTCGAGTCAATCAGGGTAACGCGGTGCCCCGTCGCCATTCCGGCCTCGTCGGCGAGGGAATCCGCATCCAGTCCAGGCTTCCACTGCGCAGCCAACAGCTTGGCTTCGCCGGCAAGATCACTGATCGTCCGATCAGTGATGCTCGTATGAAGCTGATTGTCGATGATGACCACGACCGACACCACCATCACCGCAATTATCGCCAGTGATTGAAGGAGCAGCCGTTGCGCCAGCTTCACGAGCGATCGGAGACGTTCTTGATCCGGTACCCGAAGCCGCGCACGGTCTCTATGAGATCCCCCGCGTCTCCAAGCTTTGCCCGGAGACGCTGCACGTGCATGTCGACCGTTCGCGTCTGAATGTCGGGCGCCGCCTCCCACACGATTTCGAGCAACAGATTGCGCGGTTGCACTCGGCCTTTCCGTTCGGCNNCGCAGTATCGCGGCAACGCGAAGGACCAGCTCCTGGGGGCTGAATGGTTTTGTCAGATAATCGTCGGCGCCCAGGGTGAGACCTTTAATGCGGTCGCTCTCCTCACGCCTGGCGGTCAGCATCAATACCGCAATGCCCGAAGTCGCGCTGTCACCGCGGAGTTCCTCCATGACCTCCAACCCGGACAAGCCGGGAAGCATGAGGTCGAGCACGATTATGGATGGCTTGTCGCGGCGCGCAACAGCAAGGCCCTCTGGGCCGCTCGTTGCGGTTGATACGGTATAACCGGATTTCGCGAGATGGTAGGCAACCAGTGCAACAATGTCCGGCTCGTCATCCACTACGAGTACGCGCTCAGCGACGGCGGTCGTTTCAGTCACGTCCTGAAGTTGTCCGGTTACTCTGGTTCGCGTCAACCGACGAAGTGTCATGACCATCTGACGG